>CAJXWP010000061.1 GCA_913062625.1 uncultured Haliea sp.
GGGTGAAACTCTGAGCTACGAGCGCTGGGACGACAGCGTCAGCGATCGCGACTTGCGCACCTTTTTAGTGACCAGTGGCTTAGCTGCCCTGTTGATTCAACGCGGGGCTTTGGTGCTGCAGGGCACTACCTTGGTGCGAGATGGCCAGGCGGTGATGCTGTTGGGCACGCCGGCTAGTGGCAAATCGACGCTGGCCTGCTGTTTGCAGCAAGACGGCTGGCAGCTTCTCAGCAGTGAATTGAGCGTGGTGAGTGAACAGGGGCTGGTGTGGCCAGGGCCTCAGCAGCTGAAGCTTTGGCATGACAGCGCAGCTGCCCTGGGCCTAGATTGGGCCCAGCTGCCTCTGGTTCGCCGGGGGCTAAAACGCTATGCGCTGCTGCCGCCTGACGCAAACGTTATCTCTCAGCCGGTCCCGCTGGCGCTGATCTATAGCATCAGCGGGGCGAAGCGTGAGACGGAAGCAGGGGAGTGTGAAATCGAGACTCGGCGCATTGAAAGGCAGGCGGTCGCGTTATTGATGCTGCGTAACAACGCCTATCAACCACGCGTTTATCGGGCCATGAATCAAGAGGCCAACTTGTTTCTTCAGGCAAGCGCCTTAACGCGACGCGTGCAGAGCCATCGCCTGACGCTACCCGATGGCGTGAAGCGTATGCAAGAAGCTCTCGAAAAGGTGGATCTTTTGGCGCCAGGCAGCCTAGAAGCTAAGCCTCCCGCCGAATTGGAAGCTTCCGCAGAAGCGAAAGAGGAAGCGCCATGAGCATGCAAGACAGCGGTTATTGGTACTTAGCGTCATATCCGAAGTCAGGGAATACCTGGTGTCGCGTATTTATCACCGAGCTGCAGCGGCTAGCAGGAGAAGAGACGCCAGACGAGCTCAATCTCAACCAAGACGTGGAAACCGGCGCCATCGCCTCATCGCGCCTGTGGTTAGATGATCAGCTCGGGATCAATAGTTGTGATCTTAGTTTTGCTGAGCTTGACCCCCTGCGCGGTCGTGCCGGAGAAAGCGCTTGGTTGTTTGCCGAGGGTGAGCGCTTTCACAAGGTGCACGACGCTTTTCAATCGCTGGATTCGCGCGGCCGTCCCGTGGTGAGTACGACGGGATGTCTTGGAGTGGTTTACATCCTGCGTCACCCAGAGGATGTGGCAGTATCTCTGAGCCATTTCTTCTCCTGGCCGCTGCAGCGTTGCGTAAATTTTCTTCTCGACCCTTCGGCGGCACTGGTGCCCTCTGAATGGCACGGCGGCCATCAGGTGAGACAGCACATGGGTCGCTGGGATCAGCATGTGCGCTCTTGGACAGACCAGCAGCAGCTGCCCGTGCTGGTGATGCGCTATGAAGATATGTTAGCCAAAGGTCCTGAAACCTTCCTTACGCTGACCCAATTTCTCCGATTGCCGGATGACCCGAGCTTGGTCAACCAGGCCTTGCGTAACACCTCGATTGAGACTCTGCAGAAACTGGAGGATCAGGTGGGCGGCTTTGCAGAAAAACCCAAAGGTGCTGAGCGCTTTTTTCGTTCCGGACGCTCTGGCGAAGGTGCACAGCAGCTAACGCTAGAACAACGCCAACGGCTGGCAGAGGGTTTGCAAGAGGTAATGCGACGCTTTGACTACGAGGGTGTCGATAAAGCCTAAAGTCTTGGTGTTGCCCCTGTGCAGATCTTTGACATTCTAACTCGCTGACTCTTAAGGCATCAACACAACGACATGCTTTGCGCAGGCTTGATTCAGCCAAGCTTGAACGTCGTGTCTGCATTGATCAGTTTCAACCGAATACATAGACACCAGACGAGTGCAGATTTCATCCAGAGATTTCGGTTGGCTGAGTGCATCCCAGATGGCCGACCCTTCGTCATTAAGGATGAGATAATCGCTGGTTTTGCTCTGAAACAGTGCGATTTCGCCATCCAGTTCGCTGAAAACGGCTTCTGGGTTACGCTTGAAGCAGGGATTGAGGTCAATGTTGATAACGGGCTCCTTGGGTGCCTTTAAGCAAAGGTCTAGTGTACAACGGTCTGGGGCTCCATCACGACATAAATTAAAAGCCGTCATTAAGAAAAGGTTACCGTATAACTTCAATCCTCGTTAAATTGGGAAGACTAGCTCGTTCTGTCACAGACCTTTTACTGATTAGAAATAAGGAGCTTATTGTCCGTTCCACAGACCGTGATCGAATAGTATCCGCTATCCTGCGCAATTTTCGGCGGCACCGTTAACGTGTAGGACACCTCTGCGCTAAATGGCTGACCAAACTCATCAGTTAAAGCCGCTGCATATCTTAAGGTGTCAGAGGGCGTTCTTAGCGGCCCAATCATAACCGCTACTGCCGACGTAATATCAACGATATTCCCAGACTTTTTATCAAATGCGATATCAGGGCTAAGGTGGCCTGCGAAGACGTTAATAACCGACAGTACGGGGGCTTCGATTTTTTGTACAAAACGCTGAACATACCGTGTCCTGTCACCCTGGCCGCTGGCCAGCGATTAAGCACAGTTTAGTTTCCAATACCCAGCCCCTCGATCCACCATCTCTTCTTTATTTTTTCTTGTTTTTCAGTATCGTTCTTGCGAGAGTAAAATAATATTGATTCGCACGCGCTGATGGCACACTGATGCTCGGCATGGTTATACAATATTTATCACTATTGGAGTTACGTTTATGAGCATTCGCGTTGTGCAGTGGGGCACCGGCAATGTTGGCTACCACAGTCTAAGACACCTGATTGAACATCCCGACTACGAGCTGGTTGGCCTTCATGCGCACAGCCCGTCGAAAATCGGTAAAGACGCAGGCGAAATCGCTGACCTCCCAATAACAACTGGCGTTACTGCGACTAACGACGCAAAAACATTGCTAAACCTCAGGCCTGACTGCGTTCTATACAATGCGAATGGCGAAAACCGTCCCGATGATGCAATTGCGGATATGTCTGCCATACTCAGTGCAGGCATAAATCTTTTGTCTACCTCGATGATTTTTTTGGTCTACCCCTCGTTTGCAGAAGCCGGCTTGCGCGAACCCCTCGAAAAGGCAGCGCTTGAAGGACAATCGACCATGTTCATTAGTGGTGTTGATCCCGGATTTAGCGGCGATATATTGCCTCTGGCGGGATTACAGATGGCCGACAACGTCGACCAGTTACTGGTGCAAGAACTTGTCGATTACTCAACCTATCAGGACCCTGAATTCACCGGCGTCGCGTTCGGCTTTGGTCAGCCTGAGTCTGCGACTCCCATCATGGCATTAGAAGGCGTGCTGAGGTCTGGGTGGGGCGGCATGGTACAGATGATGGCTGATCGCGTTGGCATACCCTTAGACGAGATCAGAGAGAGCTATGAGCGTTGCTTCACAGACGAGGCCTTCGACACTCCCATGATGCATGTACCCAAGGATACTTGCGCAGCAGTTCGCTTTCGGCTGGAGGGTATGGCTTACGGTCGCCCCGTGATCGTTACCGAGCATGTTAACCGGCTCCGTGACGACATTGCGCCCCATTGGCCAATGCCGCCAGCGGGCAAGCAAGGCGTTCACAGATGCGTGCTCAAAGGCAGTCCAAGTGTCACGATAGAGTGTTTCCTCGAAGGAAGTGATGGGGACTACAACACTGGCGGAGTGCAGTGCACCGCCCTGAGAATGATCAATGCAATTGAAGCGGTATGCCAGCATGCGCCCGGGTTAATCAGCACGCTTGACCTCCCCTGCACGCCGACAACTAACTTTATACGCGCTTAGCAACGATGTTTAGACGCCAAACGAAGAGCAAAAAAATAGCAGCAACACCAGCGCGGTTAGATCTCGAAGCTATTCAAGGAATCTCTAATAAAGTTCAGAACGTGATGCGTAACACTGGAGCGAATTATGACTTATAGCGTTGTGCAATGGACTACAGGTAATGTAGGCGAACAAACCGCATTGGCTATTTTGGCTAATCCGCACTTGAGCCTAATAGGCTGTTATGCCTGGAGTGAAAAAAAACGCGACAAAGATATTGGTGAACTGCTCGGCCTAGACGCTATCGGAATTCGTACCACGAACAACATAGCCGCACTGCTAGCATTAAAGCCTGATTGCGTTTGTTACAACCCAATTTGGTACGACATTGACCAACTATGCCAAATATTGGAGGCAGGCATCAATGTTGCTGCATCTACGCAATTTATTACCGGCACTTACGCTTACGGGGAAGAAAACAAAAACCGACTTATAGCCGCCTGTATAAAAGGCAGTAGCTCAATTTTTGGCAGCGGCATGCATCCGGGCTTTTCTAATTTTATGGCTTTAGCCACCACCGCTGCCTGTAATCGCGTAGATAAAATTACGATCCTTGAATCACAGGATGCATCGGGCTATGCATCGGCAGAAACACAACGTAGTGTAGGGTTCGATTCGCCAATGGATAACCCTCAACTGCAGGAAATGACACGCAGTGGCAGCGTGGTATTTGCCGAGGGTATAGAAATGATGGCCGACGCGCTTAAAGTTGAACTGGATGACATTCGCTTTGAAGCAAACTATGCCGCAGCAACACAAGATAATGACCTAGGCTTTATGCTTATTCGAAAAGGCCATGTCGCTGGCGTTGAAGGACATTGGCTAGGCATGAAAGACGACCGCGTGTTGTTTGACGTTGGTTATAAGTGGAAGATGGGGCAGTTTATTGAGCAACCTTGGGAAATTGATCACGCCTATTTATTGGAGGTGCAAGGCATGCCCACCATGAAACTGCGAATGGAAATTCACCCGCCCAAAGACTTTGTTGCTAACAGTTTAAAAGATTACATGGTCTTAGGCATGGTGATTACCGGTATGCCTGTCGTTAATGCGATACCCGCAATTTGCCAGGCATCGCCTGGCATCAAAACCTATATGGATATTCCCACAACCCCTGCTGCGGGATTTTTTGTGTAGCGACAACCGCGTCCTTTGGCTTTTAGCCATCGCGCAAAGGACTCATGCTTAACGGCGTTAAAGCCACGCCCACAATACCTAATCAGCCGTGCAAAAATCGGTGATAGTGGAGATCCCAAGGTCGAGTCTAATCTACTAGGGTATGCCGACAGGCTCTCCTTCAGGTTCTCCAACCACCGAAGCCAATAACCCCGGCCAACGGGACGCTCAAACCACTGCGGCCATCTCGTTGGTGCTGTGGTAATATCATTAACTCAACTATTCTTAGCCGATTATTTAAGGTAGGGTTGGGGTCGAAAATCGACAGGGAATCACGGAATTATGAAAGCAGCAGTATTTTTAAGTGCAGTGATTGGCTTCAGTGTCGCCAGTATAACCACGGCTGACGAATTTCCCAACATGGTTGGGACGTGGACAGGAACCTCCGAGGCTGTGGTTCTGGGCAGCCCGGCATACTACCCTGATCGAGCTTCTGAACAATCAATACCGCGATCGAGTAGCGCAGACTTTGTCCTTAATCTAACGCATCAAGATGGTCGGCGTATGTGGGGCAGCGTAACCTCAAGTAATCTTTCAGAGCCGTGGATAGGTGCCTTTTGGAACGACGGAAAATCCTTTCAGGCAGTCGATGCAGATGGCCAGATCGTGGGGCGGATGATGGACAGCAACACGATGGAAATAATGTACACCCAGCAAGTCGGCAGCACCCTCATTACTAGCCACGTTGTTTTTTCACGCTCTGGTGATTAACTCATAATCCTAATATAAGTCTGAGTAACAAGCCCCAGTATTGAAGCGAAAAAATGAATCGAGCAGGCAGAACCGGGGACGTTAAGCGCAGATAACGTTTACAAAAACGCGCTCAAAGATTAAGAAAAAACGCATGGCCATTTGCGCTCTGACGACAGAGGTTCGGTCGTTGCCCTGAGCTGTGATAAGCCAAGGCGCTCTGTCAAAATCTAGCCGCAGACGTCGAGACCCCTCAGACTCTACTCGATAACTTTTGAGCGAGCGCAAGAAATAACTCAGACGAAGAAGAGATCAAAAGCGATCAAATAGGAAAGGCGGGACCTAACTCCGTAGGGTTGATAATCTTCCATTTTTTGTGAAGTTACAGTCCCAGTAAAAAGGTACGGCATGAGACTTAGGGATAAGACAGTACTAGTTACTGGCGCTAATGGCTCTATAGGCTATCGTATTGCCCACAGGTTTTAGCCGAAGGCGCCAGTATTGTCATCGTCGGTCGTTCCCAAGACAAGCTGAACGCTACCTCAGAAAATCTCAATGCGGGATCGAGATTAGTCACTGTCGTAGGTGCGGTTATCACAGTGACCCGTTTATTGATAATCTGCTCGTTATTAGGCTCCCTACAACGTGAGACTGACGACACCCAACGGCGTTGCCGGCTCAGATGGTCAAGTCGACTGGTCTGGTTGCCGCTCAAACCTCGCCCGCTAGTACTCTGCCGATGACGTGATGTTTATGACCGTCGTGATCGATCATATACGGGGCCAATACCATTTAGTTTCCCGGCGCCCAACAACACTCACTATCTAACGTATCCAACGATCGAAATAAAATGGCATATGGATCCAGATAGGACGAACAAATGCCAGATCCCATGAGCATGACGAAGCTTGGTCCGGCTATCGAGTACATAAAAAATGATGCCGACCGTGTACGCTATGCCACCCGCAGTTAACCAGACTAAACCAGCAGTGGGAAGCGTTGCCTCAAGATCTGAATAGCTGAGTGCACAAAGCCAGCCCATTACGAGATAAATCAAAATCTGCAGCCATTCAATACGATTGCGAACCAAAATATCCAGCAGCAAACCGACAACAGCCATAAGCCATATCAGCGACAGTATGAATGCACCATTACGATCATGAAGCGACACCAGCATATAGGGCGTATAGGTTCCTGCGATTAACAAGTAAATCGACACGTGATCAAGTTTCTGGAAGAGCTTTTTTAATTTCGGCGGGTGAAAGCTGTGATACAGCGTGGACATCGTATATAGGAGGACCAAAGTAAAACCAAAGACGACAAAGCCAACCAGTAGCGCTGTGTTCTGTTGCTCAATACCAATAGTCATTAAGGAGCCAAAGCCGACCAAGGCCAGAATTGCGCCGACTAAATGCGTAATACTATTAAGTTTTTCACCATTGTACATATTCTAATTAGACCCAAATCTTCTATGTCGTCGCCACTCTTTATGCGTACCACGTTGCAATATTTCATAGGCATATTCTACGTCAGATACTTTAGACTGGCGGGAAGCGGTGTTTGCCGAATACGCCGATCGCTGCTCAGGCTCCTTGCCTATGTCCCTGAATTTGTAGAACTGCAGTTACGCTATAGAGCGTTTGAAGCCAGGTGCCTTGGAACTATAGTCCATGACTGGATTATAAGGCCACCGCACTAGAGCGGGCGTTAGCGTGGATGACCAGCGCGGCTGCTGCTGGCTAGTGAGCGTCCTATCGCTTGCCGCCATCAGCGATGGCGTAAAGCTGCTGACGCAACGACTCTTAAGCAAGCATCTCGAGCCAGCAGATAAATTCGGAGCAAAGGTTACCAAAACGATTCTTTAAATCAAGCACTATCTTAGGTGTCAGGTTATGTGCAGACATTAAGGGGGATGTGCGTGCACATGACGCCTTTGCGATGGTTGAGCGAACCCCTTAGGACCGCTGGACGTGCTGGCTCTGACTACACCACGCCTATTCTCAACGAACTGATGTCGTTCCACAACTTCACTAAACAATTAACGCCGTATCTCACACAATCCTTGGTTTCGTTGTAGATGACGATTGCTCCTATGCGTTGTGAATCCCGGAAAAAATCGCATTCGGGCGCAGGATTCTTTCACCAGACCGTCACACTACCAAACAGTCGCAATCAGATTTTTCAGATTGAGTACTGTCGGGAATAGTAGATGTATACTCTCGTTTTCTGAACAATTACGGCAATCTACCCAGCGTGAGCTGACCACCGTGAACACTGACGGCCGCGGCATACACCGGTGTCCGCACATTGCAAAAAAAAGCTTCCGTGAATATAATTACAGATAAATTTGGACTAGCAACTAACATCGATACGAGAACGTCATGTTATATATACTGCCTTACCTAATAAAATGTTAAATCTTGCTCTTTGTCAGATTGATGTCAATAAGGATAAAGCGATCACGTTCGCTAGTATTAGAAGGGCGATTGCGGAAGCCGTTACAACACCCCATAACGCAACTCTGATTATGCTCCCTGAGTGTCTAAACAGTCCCTACAATATAAATAATTTCGCGCAATTTGCAGAACCTGTGCCGGCATTAGGGGATGACGTGGACCCCATTAGTTCCCCTAGCCTTGCTCTGTTTTCAGAGTTGGCCAAAGACCATGGTGTCTATTTAATCGCCGGTACCATTATTGAATATGACGAAGGTAAATTATTTAACACCTGCACTGTGTGGTCACCTAATGGCACGTTGATTGCTATACACCGCAAAACACACCTATTTAGCGTCAGCATCCCCGCCACAGATACAGTGCCTGCGATGAATTTCCATGAAGAGGAAGTCCTCAGCCCGGGAGAAGATATTACGACATTTCATATTCCGGGGTTTGGAAGTGTCGGGTTGGGAATTTGTTTTGCAATGCGTTTTCATAAACTTGCAACCGCGACCTGTGCCGCAGCCGACGATGTCAAACTGCTGGCTTATCCTGCCGCCTTTTCGACTACCACTTTAGCCTATTTTCACCCCATCCAAAGAGGTCGCGCGATAGATCATCAAGTGTTTGTAGCGGCATGTTCTCCTGCCAGAGATGAAACTGAGGGTGTTTATCACGCTTGTGCCGAGTCGTCGATTTTTGCGCCAAACGGACAGCTAATTGCTAAGGCGGGGATCAAGTCTGAGGTCGTGTCGGCAACGTTGAACTTGGCAGAGATAGCGAAGGAAAATGCGTGTATACCTCTGCTCGATAGGGACGAGGCGTTTTATTCATAACGACTCTTATGATGAACTGTGAAACGGTTGCATGGCTTTGCATTCACCACTGCCACTGCGACGCAAAGAATATGGATTCAGATTTATTGTTAGCTACGAAGCACCGTCTTTCTCTTTTTTGAACTCTTTTTGTTTCTCAAGACTCACTCTATCTTTTAAGCTCATGATATAAGCAGATCCAGACAAAACTAAAATAGCGCCAGCCTCAACCAGTAAATCCAGCGCCTCCATATTCTTACTTTGCATAATAATTAGTCGGCAAAGAGCCGTTATTGCAATAATTATGGGGAGCGTCACTGGAATTCGATTTGTGCTATAAAAAGCACCCACCATCCCTATTATCTCAACATATATGAAAAGCATAAATAGATCCGCCAAAAGAATCTCTTTTGCTTCATACATTCCAAACAAGTACTGAGCTGATGCGATGCACGTTGCTATACCGATAACGGCAAGCAGAGCTTTTTCGCTCGTCACTGTTGTCCAGTGCAGACCTTTCTTTATTTCGGGTAACTCAAATTTCATCCAGTTACACTACCACAGCTACTTCCTAGAAATATTGTTTATTGTTGGGCATATTGAGTGACGTGGCTCCATATTCCATTGCCACCCGACACTAATACCGCTCTGGACGATGCTAAACAACATTCCACTACTGCAAAGGGGAAAGATGAATGAAGAACTGTGTCGCATCCGTTAAAGAACACATTGGCAGAGTAGTAGCAGGGACGGGAGTGGTGTGTGTCACAGCCGTCATGGCGTTTGCACTCACCCACGCAGCCAAAGCTGGCGATTGGTCTCCCGCGCAAATCGCCAAATACAGGACCGCGGCCCAAACAGGTGACGCTGACGCTCAATGGATGCTGGGCTATGCATATGCTTACGGCAAAGGTGTGCCTAAGGATGATGCACAGGCGGTAAAGTGGTACCACAGGGCCGTCCAGCAGGATTATGCCAAAGCTCAAAACAATCTAGGCGCTATGTACGCCAGTGGTGACGGTGTGCCTGAGGATGATTCCACTGCTGTGAAATGGTACACGAAGGCCGCAGAGCAAGGGGACGCACTAGGGCAGTACAACCTTGGGACGATGTATGCCAACGGTGAAGGTGTGCCTAAGGATAACGTGCGGGCTTATCTGTGGTTTAACCTAGCAGCAACTCAAGGACATGCGGGTGCGAAGGAAAATAAAAACAGGCTTGAAGAAGACATGACACCTGCTGACACATCAAGAGCACAGACATTAAGTCGCAAGTGTTTGGAAAAAAGCTACAAGGACTGTGGTTAGGCCACACTGACTCTCAGTCCAACCCTTATTAGGCAAAGATATTAGCGGTCTAAAGGGGCCAATCTAGGGTGAGATTATTCCTAGGAGTTACATGGATATTGGGTGCACTTTAACAAACGCTATCAAGCTCTACCGTTCCCTCGTGCCTCTAAAAGAGGAAGTGACAGGCTTTTAAATGACTGAAAACCAGTTGCTCACCAAGCGGTCCGCTTACACGGCTTGATTATTTATGTCTAGCAATGTCAGCCGGTTACGTTGTGATACCACAAATCTGACTACTGCGGGCTCGAGGACCGCTCGCTGCCGCATTGCCAGCATGTATCAAATGTTGCTGGACTGTCACTGGCGCATTGAGCGCACCGCCAGTCTGGGCCCTCAACGGCTCGCTGTGACGCTTCAACGATTGAGGAGGCTCTCTCGAACTCTCTATCATTGACGACCCAGACCTCGGGCCAGGCATTGATTGGCGCTAATTCACCCAGGGCGCCAGAGGCATATTCGTTCCGCAATACACACTCAATCTCAGCCTGCTCTATGAGGCTGCGGGCCTGCACGAGCACAGCAATATTGGGGTGGGTATACACAAGCTTCATGTCAATTGCCCTTCTAGTGTCTATCGTTGGCCTTTACGCCCGCTATAGGGGCCATGATCTGACGAGCGCCCGATCAACACTGTAAAGTAGCGCGCATAGATTACTTTAACGGATAACCTTACAGACTAAAGGACATCGTTATTAGTGTCTGTTTCACAGCAGATAAGAAGTCGGATTCTCGGGGCATACACCCGGGCCACATTCTATAAATGCAGAGATAGCATTACCCAATGTCATCACAAGCGTGATGCCAATCGCTAATTTACAGAACCACTGTTGATATTTAAAAGATATATACGAACCCTTTGAGTACTGGACACTAAACGCGCTGATCACGGCTGTGCCAAATATCACCAAAGAAAAGACAAGGAATGCCCACGTGTAGTAGTGGTAACCAAGAAAGGGCGCGCCGTAAGGTGGCGTGCCAGGAATGATATGCAGCAATACTTGCCGCATGGCAATGGCAGCGCCCAGAAAAGCGCTAATGAGGATGATGGAATAGTGGAGCGGCTTAGGGCCATAAGTAAGATTGAGTAGCAACCCATACAGCACAGCGACAAAAGCGACCCGCTGCAGCAAACACAGGGGACAGGGTAGCTCACCGCCGACGAATTGCCCATAAAAGGCGTTACCCAACACCGCACTGACGAGGATGAGCCCAATGGCGTTGAGTAACCTGAAATTATCAATATGCATAAAGACCCCTCCGCTAGAGCAATATATCCAGACTATCAGTCACGTGGTAATTGAACCAATATACGGTCAAAATCAGCGCGACGCTAAAAGTAGCCAGTGACAATATCCGCTTATTAAGCAGGGTGGATATCATGGCGATCGAAAATAGAAAAAATAATAGACTTATCATGATGCAATCCCTGCGATTCACATGGGTTTGGCGTGTGCCAACGTTGTTATATTATCAAATATAGACCAACGTCGCCTGCTCTGCTAGCGTTGATGTTGAAACAGTGCGGTTAGATACTACCGGTGACGCGGCGAAAATAGCGTCCTTATCCGCGGCGACTATCGCATCGATGAATGACGCTTTCCCGCAACCTCCGAAAATACGGAAGGTCTCGGGCTATCAATTGCTGCCGCCCCCCCCTGTAATCCGCTAAAAGGAACTACATGAGTACTGAACGCGCATCTTTAGGAGGTTTAGTGCGCGGGACTATGCGAAACGGTTTCCCTCGTCCATATAACCCATTATTGCCGCAACGCTTCTGCCCTGCGCTCTGACTTCTCCCATACTCTGATATAACCCTCTGCGGATTTAAACAGCGGCTCCAGATCCGTGTCAGTCGCACCGTCGGCCCTGACCTCCTGAATCAATTCGGCTACCTGCCCCAGAGTCGTCATGCCCTGTGTATTAAAGTCCATCATCCGCTCGCCCACCCAGGGCTGTTCTAGCGTAATATCCCCAGCATAGGACTTGAAGGGATAAGTAATACCCTCATCAGTTTGCGGATCGGCACATCCTGCATTGTCGCCAAATCGGGGGCCAGCCGCACCCGCAAAGCCATTTAAGTCAAAACCAAAACCCTCTGCGGGGAAAGCCCCCATGTCCTTCATCAACTGAATACGGCTTTGAAAGCCATCATCCATGCTGCCAGGACTCTCTGCAGACCGGCAACGACCGAAATTAGATTTTGACATGCCGCCTAACTTATACAACTTGCCATTGTTATTACGGCCATGCGTACCCATTGCGGGATAATCATTCGCCTCTAATAATTCGTAGGCGCGCTGATAACTCAGTCTTGGCAGATGATCGACTTCGATAATGATACCGCGCTTCATCATTTCCACAATCAAAAACTCGCCGAGCTTGGTCAGACCGTGCTTCTGACAGTATTCGCCGCTCAGTGGCGCCTCGGTGAGCAAAGCAGCATAAGGTAACAAACGACCAACAGGATCATTCTCGAAGTCACTCATATCCACCGGCGGTGGCGAGTCATAGACATCACGAGCCTGATTGAGCCCAGGGAACGCCAGCCCACCCTTGTCAAATCCACCCGGGAACGCAAGCAATTCGGCGGGACACTCTATGTAGCTATTGTAATGCCCTGTATGCCCAAAGTTGCCGATATCGATAATCCCACGGTGGCCATCACCGGAGGAAAATCCGTTGTCGTATTTATGTGACGGAAACAGCACACGCACGCCCTTTTCGTAATATTCGTCAAGTTTAGCGCTCACATCGGACTCGGTACACTTATCGAAGCCCGCGGGCGGCACGAGGAAACAGTCAAAAAGAACAGAGGTCTCTATCCCAAGCACCACGGCTAGATTACCCGCTTTAATTTCAGCGCGCGCCTCTTCGGGGCTGAATACAATACGGAACCAACCTTTCTCAGGGCCACCTGCAAGCGCATCGATGTAACGCTCCATTTGGTAGGTGGCGTTGATAATCTCATCAACATTGACCATGTCGTTACACGCATGGCGTTTCGTCTGGGCCCCAGCGCCGACGGCCAGCTGGCATAAAAATTCGTTAGTGGTCGCGTGTTGCACCAGCAAGCGCAGGCCTGACAAATAGGCACGTTGCAGCCACGTGTAATACTGTACCTGATGGGTAGAGCTGGATGCGGCATTCGGCCAGTCAGTGAATATTGGATACCCTTCGGTATTATGATTTTTCTCCGGAAGCAGACCCGTAATCAGAGCAGTGAAAACTGCGTCAACCTTGCCTGCGGAGAATCCCGCACCGATAAAATCCTTGCGCCCATCCGCACCATGCGACAAGTCGCAATCATGCAGCGCATGCTCTACGCCCAGTGGATGAAAAGGCGCACCGTGAAAAACACCACCGCCGCCAAAGGCAAGATTGGTAAATAAATGAGAGTGTGTGTCGACAAATCCAAAGACGGAACCATCCTCGAATTCTGTGACAGAGATATCTCCCGTTGCATCGAGCGAAAGCTCGGGGAAAACGGCGCAATCATTGGCCTCAAAAAACGTCAGCTTGGCCGCATCGGCCTCCTCTACCATTGACCCATTCCGGCCTATGTAGGTCCCTGATTTAATATGCAGTAGCAGGAAACGTTCATTCGTTGCCGCCCGCAACTGCCACTCTCCCTCGGACTGCATGTCGCGCTCGACCACAACTTTGCCATCAACTTCAGTCATATCAAATGCGAGCGACATTTGGCGCTGAAGCGTCAGACCATCTGAGACGAGATACCCTTTATCTTGATCGTATAGAAGATATTTTCCCAAATCCGAAGGTCGTAACAAGTAGACATCCTGTGCACCATCACCAACCAAGTGAATCTGCGCTCCTGATGCGTTAGCTGCTAGATAATCCGAACCCGAATCCGTTGAGATTGCGAAGCACCCGTTTGCCACAGAAAAAACCGCACTTTCATTGGCCGGCGCCACTGCGACGCTGCTATTTCCATTGTCATCACTATCACTACAGCCAATCAATATCAGCGCCAGCAATCCGATTCGCGCCCAGTTAAAAAAAATACGCATGCTTTTCCTACTCATAGTTGTCTGTTGACGTTTCACCACACTCTACATGCTAGTTGAAAACCCCTCTGCGCGGCAAGTCATAGCGCGGCAAAGCCAGTTACGTTTCACTTAGACACCAACGTAACGCTGACGTTCACCTAAAACTGTCGCTTTATAGACTTCATTAATTCAGACCCGATATACAGCGGGGTGTATTGACGGGAATTGTAATATACGTATGCTGCATATTGACAAGAGGATTCGAGGGAGATTAGAAAAATGCAGCAGCTATCTGGGCAGGATGCCATGTTTTTGCACGCCGAGCTGGACGGCTTGCCGCAACACATTGGGTTAGTCAACATCTATGACCAATCGACGGCGCCCAGCGGTAAAGTACGATTTAAACAGATATTGAATATGCTAGAAAGCCGTGCGCATCTATCGCCTATTTTCCGCCGTAAACTGGCTTTTGTGCCTTACAATCTCGGCCGGCCATACTGGATAGAAGACCCAGACTTTGACATGGAATACCATGTGCGCCATATCGCTTTACCTAAACCCGGAGACTGGCGCCAGCTGTGCATTTTGACTGCCCGCATTCACTCGCAGCCACTGCGGCGCGACAAACCCATGTGGGAAATCTATGTCATCGAAGGGCTCAATAACATCAAGGGCTATCCTCCTGGGTGTTTTGCACTCCTGATGAAGGTGCATCACTGTGCGATGGACGGCGCCACTGGCACTCAGTTTATGAATATCGTCCACGATCTCACCCCCGAGACTAGAGACGTGGGTGAAGCCCCGCCGTGGATTGTCGAAAGACTACCCACTCCAAAAATGCTAGGGCGCGCTTACATCGACGCCTGGCGCAAACCGGGCCAAGTCTTTGACATGCTAAAAGAGACAATACCCACGTTGCGGCGTTTGCGTGCCGGCAGACAAGAACAACATTTTCATAATCTTGAGGATAAGCCAAAGACCCGTTTCCAAGGCAGGATTTCGCGACACCGCGTGGTAGGCGCAAGTAAGTTCGATTTTGAAGTGGTGCGCGCCATTAAGAATACGCATCCAGGGGCGACCATTAATGATGTGATGTTAACCATCGTTGCCGGCGGCATGCGTCAATATCTCGAGAGCAAGGGCGAGCTGCCCACACAAACCCTCGTTACCGGCTGTCCAATCGATGTGCGCTCTGCAGAGGAACGCGCCGCCGGCGGTAACATGGTGGGTTTTATGAATGTCGCTTTGCGCACAGATATTGCCGACTCCAGCGCTAGACTAACAGCGGTACACGAGGAGGCTCTCTCTGCAAAGGCCTATGCCGAGGCACTGGGGCCGCGCTTTGCTGTCGATCTGACAGACGTGATGCCCGGAAACGTACTGTCGCTCGCGATACGCACCGCCAGTGCCACCGGTTTGGCCGAGGCCGGCACGGTGTTCAACACCATTGTGACCAACGTACCTGGGCCGCCAATGCAGCTCTACATGTGCGGTGCCGCGCTAATTGATTCTATCAGTCTGGGCCCACTACTGCCCAATGTCGGCCTGTTCCATATTGTGTACAGTTCCGTGCAGGACAAAAAGGGAATCATCAGCATCTCATTTACCGCGTGCCGCGACATGTTGCCAGACCCCGCTTTTTACGCGAGCTGCTTGAAATCCTCATTCGAAGACTTATGCAAAAGCGCGCTTCCAGTCAAAACGAAACGCAGTAAATCCGCCCGAAAATAAGATGCGTGTGAGGCTCAGACGAGCCAACGCTGCATCAACTGATGCACGTTGACTCGGGCCTTTAACCGGCTAGCCAGCATAAACATACCCCCCACTTTGCGATGAAAATACACCGCAGCGGAGGGTGGTACCTGCCATGAATCTCTAAAGCTGGCGACCTCCCCTCCTAACTTTGATATGTTCTGCGCCATATCAGAGCGGGCGAAATCATAATCTATATCCAGCCGCAGAGGCTCTAAGGCCAGCGTAAGAAACTGCAACACCATGTCCTGATAATCACTTCCATCTTCCCCCATAGAATATCCAAGGCGTTCAGACGCCACCACTAATTTAGCTTTATCACCGGCGATGGCAGCACGCGCCAGTCTCTTGTAGTCCTTAACAAAGCTCGCCTTGAAGCGCCGAGTCGCACCGAAATCAAGCAGAACAATTTCACCTGTGTCGTGTTTATACTGATAGTTGGAGAAATTGGGGTCGGTCTGCACCATCCTAAGCTCAAAGAATTCCAGTAACATTAATTGGATCAGGGCAGTCATTACTCGGTCACGCTCCGCCTGCGGCAGATCGATCACGCTCTCGATCGGGCTGCCACTCACATAGGTCATGGCCAGCACATTACGGTGCGTCAACTCCGGCAACACCTGAGGCACCACAAAGCGCTCATCTGCATGCAGCAATTGACCAAAGGACTCGAGAAACTCAGCTTCCTTCAGGTAGTTTGTCTCATCCTTGAGTTGCACCTTGGCGTCGTCTAAAAGCGGTCGTATATCGATATCAGCAGGCAACAGGCCCGACAGCTTCAACAGGCTAGCGATGTTATCAACATCACTGTCGATACTATCTGCGACGCCCGGATACTGCACTTTTAATACGATGTCACGACCGTCAGGAGAAAGGGTTCTATGCACCTGCCCAATCGAAGCAGCTGCCAGCGGTTTCATGTCAAAATCGTAGAACAGCGATTCCCAATCTGGGCCATAGGCGTCACACATCGCGCGCTGCAATTGCTGCGGTGGCATGTGCCGTGCATTATCTCGAAGGCGAGCCAAAATATCAGCGAGTTCACGCGGCAGGAACTCACCCGTGTCCATGGAGAGGATTTGTCCCACCTTCATCGCAGCACCGCGCATGGTCGACAGCTGATCCGCAACACGCCGCGCATTAGCCGGAGTCAACAGCATATCTTTAGCTTTAGGTCGTTTTCCAGCGCTCAGTTGGCGGCCGCCCTCGGCCAACATTCCGCCGGCAACACCGCCAACCATGCGGGCCATTCGCCCAAAACGACTCACTCTCGACGTGGGGATAGCCCGAGAGTTGTCGTCCTTATCTTTTTCATTTCGTGGCATTTCGATCCTTTATCTTCCAACGATGGATGTGTAATTGCACCATATCGTGAGCGTTAAACTCGGCATCCAGTGCCGCTATAAAATTAAATAATCCGGTCAGTTTGCGAGCAATCAGAGCAAAATCTCTCGAGGGCGTGGCAAAGTGTCGACTGGTGGTCGCCATCGCAGCTTTCTTGGCTGCTCGCCGCAATAATTGAGATTTTCCCCAACAATACTCGCCGTTGGCATTAAGGTACTCAGCGGGCAATTGCTCCGGCGAGCGCAATGGCTCTAGTAAGTGCATGCAGAAGTCGGCAAAAATTTTGCGCCCATCCTCATCCGTTTCTTTCTGTAAACAACCCAGTCCAATCAGGCCTTCAACCAAGCGAGGGAAATCTTGCTGCTGACCTGCTTCAATTGTCTGGCGAAGGTTGCAAAGGAAATATTCAGAACAGTGCAGCACAGAACCAAAATCGATCAGCACAAGCTCATCATCCGCTATCTTCTTACGGCGATCATCTAGACGCAGGAGATAGTTACCAAAATTAGGGTCTGTTTGCAGCATTCCCCATTCATAGAGCTCATAAAAGAATAGTTCGAGCATACCTTTGGCCAAGGCATTACGCCTGAGAAGCGATAGCCCAGCCACATCTGGATCAACCACCGAGACGCCCTCGATATACTCCATGGCCAGCACCGTATCAGTGCAGTAAGTAAGGTGGAGCTGCGGTACGTGATAACGGGCAGAGGCGTCGCGCACGCTTGCAACCAGCTCGCTCATTTTTAGTGTTGAGTCAGCCTCACGTCGGTAATCAATCTCACTGTGCAGGTGGTCGCGCATGGATTCGAGCCAGTCATCCAACTCGCGCCCCGACGTCACCCAACGCGCCAGTACCAACATACGCACGACCACGTCAAAGTCAGCATCGATGACCTGCGCCAGCCCAGGATACTGTAATTTCAGGCAAATCCAGTCACCACTAGAGCGCACTCTGGCCAAATGCACCTGAGCCAATGAGGCCGCTGCAATCGCCACTGGATCAATGTCTAACTCTTGGTAGCGCTCACCCAGACTGGCTCGGACAGACGACTCAAGTGCATCCCAGTGCAGAGGCTCGGTCTGATCAGAAAGGTCACGTAGCGCTGTCACCAGCACCCGGGGAAGAAACTGCTCTCCGAACAGCGCAAGCATCTGACCAATTTTTATATAGGTGCCCTTGAGTTTGCCCAACTCACGCACAAACTGCCTCGCCTCGCGGCGCGCGAACTCAGAATCAGTAGCATCGGGGCCGCGACCCAGCACCCGCTGCATGACACGGTCTGCGGCCAGCGCGCCACCCGCACGCATTCCAGCGAATGAGGCAGACAGTGTGCGAGGAAAAATATTGGCTTTAAAACCGCGCTGCTTTTTTACCATGACAGAAACTAGATAAAGATTTTGGGACGACAACTAAGTATATACGATTGTCCTGCTCGTCTGCAGCGAGAGCAGCGATTACTCACCGCAATAAGCGCCGCTATTATTTAGTCCAGCAAGAGCCTAGCAAGCTGCTTACGATGGTGCTGAACATCCCCAAACTGCTGCTGACTCCACTGGGCGCGGCGAATATAGAGCTGGGCGTCACAGTCGTAAGTAAATCCCATGCCGCCATGAAACTGCACAGCTCGGTCTCCCGCGTATAGTAGCGTCTGGCATGCTTGAGCCTTCGCCATGCGACAGGCGATCTCTGCATCGGTATCAAGGGCATCATCGCAGACGAGCGTGGCGGCATGGTAAATAAATGAGCGTGCTGAGTCGACCTGAGTGAGTATGTCCACGGTCGGATGCTTCAACGCCTGATAAGAACCAATCAGCTTGCCAAACTGTTTGCGCGTCTTAAG
>CAJXWP010000062.1 GCA_913062625.1 uncultured Haliea sp.
CTGACACAATCCGCCTCGTTAGCATAATAAGGCGTCAGGTCGTAACCCCCGCCGAACCACCAAATGGGCGCTTCGCCGGACTTGCTCGCCACAAAAAAACGTACATTGGCATGCGAGGTGGGAACGTAAGGGTTGTGCGGATGCATGACCAACGACACGCCCAAAGCTTCATAACTGCGCCCGGCTAACTCCGGCCGGGCGGCGCTGGCAGATGGGGGCAGGGCGGAGCCCTGCACGTGAGAAAAGTTAACGCCGGCCTTCTCAAAGACCGCACCTTCGGTCATGACACGACTGCGGCCGCCGCCACCTTCGGGACGATGCCACTGATCGTTCGTAAAGACGGCCCCACCGTCTTCCGCCGCCAAAGCCTCACAAATGCTGTCCTGCAACTGCAACAGATACGTTTTGACCTGCTCAACGTCCATACGTGGAATTCCTACATAACGCAGCATAGAACATTATAGACACCCTCACCGACAAGCCCTACTAACTGCGAATACTCTGGCCACTAATAATGTCCTGAATAGGCGTCGGCCGCCCCGCGACGCCAAGCCTGCCTGGCAAAAGATAGTCCAAGCTGCTGCCGAAATAGCGCCTGACCTGAAAGGCCTCCCGCGCTGGGCGCGCGCCAGTACGATTGGCCGACGTGGAAACCAAAGGGCCACCCCAAGCCGAACACAACGCGCTCACCACTGGATGGCCGCTCACCCGAACCGCCACCGTAGCGTGTTCACCACAAATCCATCCAGGCACTCGGCCCCGATGCGGCAGCAACCAGGTCGCGGGACCCGGCCAGCTAGCCGCCAGTGTTGTCCTTTGTTTTACGGTAAGGTCTGCTAACAAAAACGCAATCTGATCCTCGCTCGCCGCCACTAAAATCAGGCCCTTGGCAACCGGCCGGCGTTTGAGCGCCAGTAGGTGCGCCACTGCGTCCGCATTATCGGGATCGCAGCTAAGGCCCCACACGGCCTCCGTCGGGCAAGCAATAACACCACCGGCCCGCAAAGCGCAGACGGCGGCGTCTACACGCAGAAAACCGGACAGAGGCCGCATCATAAATCAGCCTTTGAGCTTTTCCTGCAGCGCCGCATCTTTAGCGTAGATCACAGCCGCATTCGCAGCGCGCTCATCGCGCAACTTTTGTGCCATTTGCGGATCGGCCAGCGACATCATTTGAGCGGCCAGATAGGCCGCATTCTTCGCGCCAGCCTTCCCGATCGCGACTGTCGCAACAGGAATGCCTGCGGGCATTTGCACGGTGGATAGCAACGCATCCATCCCGTCCAACGACGCGTTCATGGGAACCCCAATTACCGGCTTAACCGTCGAAGCGGCGACAGCGCCCGCGAGATGGGCTGCCATTCCCGCGGCAGCGATAAACACGGCGCAGCCGCGCTTTTCGGCGTCCTCTACATACGCTTTCGTGACTTCAGGCGTGCGGTGAGCGGACGTTATACGTGCCTCAAAGGGGATATCAAACGTGCGCAGCACATCAAAACTGGCCTCCAAAACAGGAAGATCTGAATCCGATCCCATCACAATGGCTACAAAAGGTTTATTCATTGGTTGTCTCCAAGACCGATCGCGGCAACGCCGCCAGCGCAAAACCGTAAATCTTACCAACTGATGCTGACTTAGCAAGCCTAAGTGCGACTAACACCGAATAAATCCTCCGGCCGTCCGCACCACTTGGCCCGATAACTCCAACGCAGAAAGCTCCGCCAGCACCTGCGCCACGGGGCGACCGCTGCATTTCACCAGCTCATCCAGCGCAACAACCTCAAACCCAACCAGGGTCAACAGCCACGACCGATGGAGTAGGGCAGGGCGATCGCCCGGCGAGGCTGCAGCATAACTTTCCTGCTGCAGCGCGAACAAGGGGCCAAGCTCTTCAAGGATATCATCCACCCCCTGCACCATCTTGGCGCCGTCTCGAATCAGCTTGAGACAGCCCCGACCCCCATCATGGAGTATAGACCAGGGCAGGGCAAATACCTCACGGCCCTGTTCCAGCGCGGTTCCCGCCGTTATCAAAGAGCCGCTGGGCAGGGCCGCCTCAACCACCAACACCCCTAACGACAGACCGCTAATAATGCGATTGCGTTGCGGAAAGTTTTGCCTAAGCGGCGGCGTACCGGGGGGAAACTCCGTCACGAGGCAGCCCGCCTGCTCCACCTGCCGCGCCAGCGCCTGATGACGCCTCGGATAAACCACATCGATGCCGGTCGCCATGACAGCAATACTTTTGCCCCCGGCTTCCAGTGCACCCAGATGCGCCGCCCCGTCAACGCCAAGGGCCAGCCCAGAACAAATATGCAACCCAGTCCTCACCAATTGGCCGCTCATCGTCTGAGACAGCCGTATGCCGCCAGAACTGGCGCGGCGGCTACCGACCACCGCCAGTTGCGCGTCTAGCAGTGCGGCCGGATCACCACGGACGTACAACAACGGGGGCGGATCGTGAATTGCTCTCAACAGCGCAGGATAGCGCTCATCATCAATGCCTAATATGCTTGCACCGACAGCCTCGGCGGCGGCTTTTGCTTTGGCAAGAGTCATACATCATCCTTGATAGTATGTCGGTGGCGTTTATAACGGACACAAAGCCACTACTATTGCTACTGTACACCTATCGCTGTCACATCACGGCTGTTTAATTAGGTCAAAAACAGACAGCGGCTGTGTCGTCTTGAGCACAATGGCGAAGCTGACTTTTTCATAGGACTCAAATATCATCGCCAGGCCGGCGCGCGTATCCGGCAGCACCACATTTGTCTGCGATATCTTATCGAATAAGTGCTTCCCCGCCTTATAGACTGCCACTACGTTGCCAATTTGTAGGCCGTCCCGCTTACCCTTATTGATCAAAACGATACTCATATCACCGATCTGAGTTAAGCCCCCTTCAACGGCAATCATGACACCACCCACAATATCCTGCTCTGGGGCCTGCGGGTGGTAACTTGCGTCTAGGATGCGCTCCTCTATTGGGAATAACCGGTCACCAATGCGGACCTCTTCTTCGATGCGGGTCACTTGGAGCTCCGTGACCTCATCCCGATTACTGCTGAGCAATTTGGCGTTGCCAATATCAATGACTTCGTAACCCAGAAACGCCTTGGTCACCGGGTCGATATAACTCTGACCTGCGCGGTATATCGTATAAACACGCTCGCCATCCGGAAACGGACCGCGACCAAAAATAGTGTCCCCAGGCCCGGCGAGCAAATGCCGGTCGCCCGCGGCGACAATGTAGGCTGAATTATTAATTTCCTGCTCATCCATCACCCGGTTGCGCTTTAACCAGGGGCCGATCTGGTCAAGAGGTATGGTAGGAATCGCGCTATTGAGCGTGCTCACACGCATATTAGGGCTAAGCTTGACCTCTCGGCCCCGACGCAGGCGCAAACGAGGCTGGCCATCAAGCCATACCAAATAGAGTTCATCCCCCGGATAAATCAGGTTCGGATCGTCAATCTGTGGGTTGGCGTCCCACAACTCTGGCCAAAGCCAGGGCTGCTGCAAGTACAGACCAGAAATACCCCACAGGGTATCGCCATTTTTAACCGTGTAGGTGTCTGGTACGTCGTCGTTAAGCGCTACCGCCGCTCGAGTCCAGCTGCTAAACAACAGTGACAGCAGGATCAAGCAAACCGATAGTGACTTTATGTTCATTACGCTGCATCCCTCTATAGCGAATTATTATTTGCCCATTTAACCTACTTGGTATTCTGCTTGCCCCGTGCGCGCGCAGCCGTGTTATTGCGCCACTGCGGCCATACGATGCACGGTATCGGCGACCTGTCTTCGCCGCTTTACCTTAAGGTGTGACATGTTGCGGCACTGCGGCGCTAGCCGGCCTTTAATGACAACCTGTATAATATGAACAGTTTGCTGTCGCGTTTTAAAGCTGGCAAGCCCAAATGTTATTAATTCACGCAGCCAACTTAAGCCACTTGTGACGACCTGATGGACACTCAAACTCATGGCAGTACTGGAAATACTCGAATTCCCCGACCCTCGTCTGCGCACGAAAGCCCGTCCCATTGAGCGGGTGACCAAAGCTACTCGCAAGCTTATCGACGATATGCTTGAGACGATGTACGCCGCCCCGGGTATTGGCCTAGCAGCGACACAAGTGAATGTCCACCAGCGCCTGTTGGTCATGGACGTTTCCGAAGATAAAGCAACACCTCTGGTGTTCCTCAACCCTGAATTATCCGTGTTAGACCCCGAACTGGATGACTACGATGAAGGCTGTCTGTCTGTTCCCGGGTTTTATGAAACGGTCAGTCGCCCCCAAAAAGTGGCTGTGACCGCGTTAGGCCGTGACGGCAAACTTTTTACCTGCGAACTAGAAGGGCTCGCGGCAGTCTGCCTACAACATGAAATTGACCACCTGGACGGAAAGCTGTTTGTCGATTATCTATCACCCCTAAAACGACAACGTATTCGTAAAAAGCTGGAAAAAGACCAGCGCCAGCGCGTCTGACCACCGTGCCAGCTCCCCCCTTGCGCATCCTATTCGCCGGAACCCCCGGATTTGCCGCCTCTCATCTAGAGCGCCTTATCGGCAGTCAGCATGATATTCTTGCCGTGTACACACAGCCGGACCGGCCAGCGGGAAGAGGGCGCAAACTGCACGCTAGCCCGGTCAAGGAAATGGCAGAGCAGGCTAACCTTCCGGTGTGCCAGCCGGCATCGCTAAAAAATGAGGCTGCACAGCAGCACCTGGCCACCTTTAACGCCGACGTGATGATCGTCGTCGCCTACGGGCTGATTTTACCTCAGGCCGTGTTAGATATTCCGCGCCTGGGCTGTCTCAACGTCCACGCTTCGCTGCTTCCCCGCTGGCGCGGCGCAGCGCCAATACAACGGGCCATTGAAGCCGGTGATGCCACGACAGGCATTACTATTATGCAAATGAATGCCGGTCTGGACACCGGCGAGATGCTGGCCTGTGTTAGCTGCCCTATAAGTTCACAAACCACCGCTGGCAGCCTGCATGACGAGCTGGCACTGCTGGGCCCGCCATTGCTGGACGACGTTTTAGGCGACATAGGCAGCCACCAGCGTCACAGCCGGCCACAAGACGACGAGCACGCCAATTATGCGTCTAAAATTCTAAAGCCCGAAGCACAAATTGACTGGAGGCACAGCGCCTCAGTGCTGGATCATAAAGTCCGAGCATTCAACCCGTTTCCTGTGTGTTATTGCGAACTCGACGGGCAGCGCATCAGAATCTGGCAAGCCCGTCCGCTATCGTCCACAACCGCTTCACAAATGCCTGGAACCCTCCTGCGCGCCGGCAAAGAGGGTATCGTCGTAAGCTGTGGTGAAGGCGAACTCGCTATCGAGGTGCTGCAACTGGAAGGTGGAAAGCCTTTGCAAGCAAAACAGCTCCTCAGCGCGTATCAGGCGTTGTTCGCGACCGGCAAGCAGTTCGCATTGCCCGCCGCGACTGCCGCTAAATGAGCAAAGATGTACGCGCGACTGCCGCCCGCGTTATCGGGGCCGTTATTGGCGGACTGTCCCTGAATCAGGCCCTGCCAGAGCGACTAAACGACGTCAGCGAAAGAGACCGGGCTCTTCTGCAACAGTTGAGCTATGGCACATTACGCCAAAGCCCTCGGCTAAACGCTATTCTCAAGCAGCTACTCGACAAACCCCTGCGCGACAAAGACCGAGACATACAAGGCCTTTTGCTGTGTGGCCTATATCAATTAGACAGCACACGGGTTCCGGACCATGCGGCTGTAGCCGCCACCGTGGATGCCACCCGTGCTTTGAAAAAGCACTGGGCAAAGGGCATGACCAATGCGGTGCTGCGACGTTACCTTCGCGAACGCGAGCAATTGACACAGGCGCTTGATCAAGCCTCAGCCGCCAGCCATCCAACATGGTTGTTTCAAAAAATATTGGCGCAATGGCCTACTGCCGCATCCGCGATCATCGATGCTAACAACCAACAGCCCCCAATGACTCTGCGCGTAAACCGCGGCCAAGTCTCTAGGGACGACTATCTTAGCAACCTTAAAGACCATGGAATTGCGGCCAAAGCGGGCAACCTCAGTAGGCATGCCATTCAATTAGCCGTGCCGATAGATGTCTGGGATCTGCCCGAATTCAGCGCTGGCAGGGTGAGCGTTCAGGATGAAGCGGCCCAAATGGCCGCCTTACTGTTACACGCGAAAGCGGGAGAACGCATACTGGATGCCTGTGCCGCGCCGGGCGGCAAAGCCTGCCACATATTGGAATTACAGCCAGAGCTGGCCGAGCTTGTCGCCATGGATATCGACGAACTGCGCCTGCAAAAAGTGTCCGAAAACTTACAGCGGCTGAACCTGAAGGCGACTCTGATAACCGGCGATGCCGCACAACCCCCTGCAGCGCTGGAACCGGCAAGTTTTGACCGTATTCTGGTGGATGCACCCTGCTCCGCCAGCGGTGTTATTCGCCGCCACCCGGATGTGAAATTGCTGCGCCGAGAAAGCGATATTGCGCCTCTGGCAGAGCAGCAGCTGTGCATTTTGCGGGGCCTGTGGCCTCTGCTAAAAACAGGCGGTACGTTGGTGTACGCGACCTGTTCTATCCTAGACGAAGAAAACAGCCAGGTGATACGGCGTTTTCTCGCCGACAAGGGCGACGCCGAGCTATCTGACACCGAAATGGCCGGTAGCGAGTCCGTCGCTTGCGGGCGCCAACTCCTGCCATCAAGCGACGGTAGCGACGGTTTGTTCTACGCTACCCTAAAAAAGGCCGGACAATAGTTGTGCATAATTGCGCCTCACCGGCGCTTACAATTATCGAGTGATTTCTTTATCGTAACGGGACACTGACCTCTTCTTCATTCACCAGAACACATCGAGCCATGAAGATTATCATTCTCGGGGCTGGCCAAGTTGGCGGCACCCTCGCCGAGCACCTGGCCAACGAACAAAATGACATCATCGTCGTGGATACTGACGCCGATAAATTACGCGCGCTGACGGATCACCTCGATATTGGCACGGTGGTCGGCGGCGCATCTCACCCCAACACGCTTTACCAAGCAGGCGCTGAAGATGCTGACATGCTTGTCGCTGTCACCAACAGCGACGAAATCAACATGATGGCTTGCCAGGTCGCACACACGCTCTTTAAAACCCCCACCAAGATTTGTCGCGTTCGCTCGCCCAATTACCTGACGCATCAGGAGCAGTTGTTTTCACGAGACCATATCCCTGTCGACGTCATCATTGGTCCAGAACAGCTAGTCACCAAAAACATCCAGAGACTGATAGAAAACCCTGGCGCCCTGCAGGTGCTCGATTTTGCCAAAGGCCGCGTCCAGCTGGTTGCCGTGAAGGCCTACCATGGAGGTCCGATTGTTGGTCATGAGCTGAAAGAAATCCGCCGACATATGCCGAAGGTCGACACACGCGTCGCTGCCATTTTTCGGCAGGACCGCGCCATCATCCCTGAGGGCGATACCGTCGTAGAAATCGATGACGATGTTTTCTTTATCGCAGCCAAAGAAAACATCAAAGCGGTCATGTCTGAGTTGCGCAAAGTCGACAAGCCCTACAAGCGTGTGATGATTGCCGGGGGTGGCAACATAGGCGCAACGCTAGCGCAGAATCTCGAAAGCAAGTATCAGGTGAAACTTATCGAGAAGTCCTACGCTCTTTGCCGAACGCTGTCTGAACGGCTCAAGCACTGTATCGTCCTGCACGGCAGCGGCTCCGAGCCGCAACTGCTTGCCTCCGAAAATATCGAGGCCACGGACGTATTTTGCGCCCTCACTAATAGCGACGAAGCCAATATCATGATGTCGATGCTGGCCAAACGGATGGGCGCCAAAAAGGTTATCACACTGATCACTAATGCCGCCTATGCCGAACTGGTCGGTGACGAAATCGATATCGCCATATCGCCACAGCAAATTACCATCGGCAGCCTACTAACGCATGTGCGCAAGGGCGATATCAGCAACGTTCATTCACTGCGGCGCGGGGCCGCAGAGGCTATTGAGGTAACAGCCCACGGTGACACCCGCTCCTCTAAAGTTGTCGGCAGGCGCCTGGAAGACATCACTTTGCCAAAAGGCGTAACCATAGGAGCCATTGTGCGCGAAGAAAAAGTCCTTATCGCACACGGGCATGTCGTGGTAGAGACTGATGACCATGTCATCATATTTCTGCTTGATCGCAAACAGATTGGCGCTGTCGAAAAGCTCTTCGCTGTTGGCTTCGGATTTTTTTCCTAGTCGATGCATTTCTCAGTCTCATTTCGGATTCTCGGCGTCTTGCTCATGTTGTTCAGCTCTATTCAGCTGGTGCCTCTGACCCTTGCACTGATGGAAAAAGACGGCAGTGCTGCTGGATTTGTCTCTGCGATATGCATTACTTTCTTTTCCGGCCTGTTGATGTGGTTCCCCCTGCGCAATGCCAGTCATGAGTTGCGAATCCGTGATGGCTTCCTAATCACCTCTATGTTCTGGACGGTACTAGGCTTGTTCGGTGCGCTGCCCTTTGCCCTCGCCGACACCCTGGATTTGACGCCTGTCAGCGCAATATTTGAGTCTCTTTCAGGCCTTACCGCTACCGGCGCCACGGTTATCGTGGGACTCGATAGCCTACCTCATTCTATTCTCATCTACCGACAGCTACTGCAGTGGCTAGGCGGCATCGGCATTATCGTGGTGGCGGTGGCAATACTGCCAATGCTGGGCGTGGGAGGCATGCAGCTGTATCGAGCGGAAACGCCGGGACCCTCGAAAGACAGCAAGCTAACACCTAGAATCACCGAGACAGCCAAGGCGCTATTTAGCGTTTATCTGCTACTCACCATCGCCTGCGCCATCGCCTATTATGCCGTCGGCATGTCGGGCTTTGATGCGATCGCTCACTCTTTTTCTACAGTTTCTCTAGCAGGATTTTCAACACACGATGACAGCCTTGGTTTCTTCAAAAGTGATGCGGTTCTAGTCGTTGCCTCGATATTTATGTTTATTTCGAGTATTAATTTCGGCTTACACTTCATGGCGTGGCGGCGGGGATCCGTCGCATCCTATCGCAAAGACTCTGAGACCCGTTTTTATATTACGGCAGTATCGGTATGCATGCTGATTACCATTTACTGCCTGATCATCTGGGACATACACGGCCATAAAGACAGTATTCTTCACGGCGTATTTCAGGTGCTGTCTATTATCACCACGACCGGATACTCCACTGGCAATCTTTCTGTCTGGCCTGTAGCCCTGCCGATTATGGCGATCTTCTTTTCTTGCATGGGCGGCTGCGTTGGCTCAACCACAGGCGGCATCAAAGCCATGCGTGTCATGCTAATTTATAAACAGGGCCTGCGAGAACTGAAACAACTGGTGCACCCCCAGGCGGTGATTCCATTAAAGGTCGGAGGGCGCCGAGTAGAAGCGACGGTGGTCAGTGCTGTGTGGAGTTTTTTTGCCGTCTATACATCGTCGTATATCATTTTATTATTAATGCTAATGCTAACCGGAATGGACTTCATAACCGCCTTCTCATCAGTTGCGGCAGCGCTTAACAATCTGGGGATAGGCATCGCCGGCGTCGCGAATGGGTTTAGCGGCATTAGTGAAACGGCTAAAGGCATCATGTGCTTTGCCATGCTACTCGGGCGTTTAGAGATCTTTACGCTGCTGGTGTTATTTACCCCGGCATTCTGGCGCATCTAACCTCCACCGTTGGCCAACGTCGTTTGGGTTCAGCGTATAGCGGGTCGTGTCTTCTTGATCATTTCATACGCAGCCTGAATTTCCTGCGCACGCGCCGTAGCCAGTTTTATCATATCTTCAGGAACACCTTTTGCGATCAGCTTGTCTGGATGATTTTGGCTCATCAGCTTGCGATAGGCGCGTTTCAGCTCCTTGTCACCGATCGTCCTGTCGACGCCCAGCGCCGAGTAGGCATCCTCTAAACTATGCTCCGAGCGCGCAGCCGAGCCGCCCTGCTGAAAATTCTCCTGCGCACGGGACATGCGAAGCATTAATTCCAATTGTGTGGCGCTCAGCCCCATCAGACCAGCAATGCGCACCAACGCCTCGTGTTCAGACGGCTCAATGCCCTTATCGACTTGGGCCAGAGAGATCAGGAACAGCAATAGGGTCTGTTGCAATTTTCGTCGAGGGCCACACGTCTTTAAAAAATCGGCGACCACCGGTTCGATTTCAAAACCAACAACAGAGCCCTGTCTAAATAGGTCAATCGCGCGCGCGCGTTGATCGCCGCTTAACCCCATCTGCGCAATGAAGTTTTCGGTATGGTCTATTTCTGAACGAGAAACATGGCCATCTACCTTCGCCAAATACCCTGCCAGCAGAAAGGTGGTCTCAAAAAAACTATTTTTCACCCGCTCAACGTTCTCTGGCGAACCGAACAGCAGCGCGTTATTCAAACCACGGTCGAACATATGCCCTATAAACACGCCAAAAACGAGACCCGCCACGCCACCGACCGAGAACCCAATTAATCCGCCAATCACTTTTCCGAAAAACATACGCTTCCTCTGCCTCGAGCCACATTCCTGCTTGGCGTTTGTAGCAACCGTGCAAAAACAACTTGCCAGAATGCGGCGTCACCCACACCAGTATAAAACGTCGTAAATTTACAGAAGAATTTTACTTTCGGGGAAAGCGCGTATTATGACGCTAAAAGAGGCTGTATAATAGCAAGCTTTTTGCAGTGACATGATGAGCGAACCAGTGGCACAAACCAAAAACAAAATTCTTACGTTTCAAGCGCTGATATTTAAGCTTCAACAGTTCTGGGCAGAGCAGGGGTGCGTTGTGCTGCAGCCGTTGGATATGGAAGTCGGTGCAGGGACATTCCACCCAGCGACCTTCCTGCGCGCGATAGGGCCTGAAAGCTGGAGCGCAGCTTACGTGCAGCCCTGCCGCCGCCCGACCGACGGACGTTACGGAGAGAACCCTAACCGCCTGCAACAGTATTACCAGTTTCAGGTCATCATGAAACCCTCCCCTGACGACCTGCAAGAGTTGTATCTTCAGTCACTGGCAATATTGGGCGTTGATACGGCCATTCACGACGTGCGCTTTGTTGAAGACAATTGGGAATCTCCCACTCTGGGCGCATGGGGCCTAGGATGGGAGGTTTGGTTGAACGGCATGGAGGTGACACAGTTCACCTACTTCCAGCAAGCGGGAGGGCTGGAATGCTATCCGGTCACCGGCGAAATTACTTATGGCATCGAACGCATCGCGATGTATCTGCAAGGCGTAGACAGCATTTACGATTTAGTGTGGTCGGACGGGCCCGGAGGCAAAGTGACCTACGGTAATGTGTTCCACCAGAATGAGGTAGAAATGTCCCGCTATAATTTCGAAGAGGCCGACGTCAAACAGCTGTTTGCCACCTTCGATCACTGCGAGCAAGAAGCCTTGCGGCTGGTCGAAAAAGACCTGTCTTTACCCGCCTATGAAATGGTGATGAAAGCGTCCCATGTTTTTAACCTGCTCGATGCTCGGCACGCCATTTCTGTTACCGAGCGCCAGCGCTTTATACTGCGCGTGAGGACTCTGGCGCGGGCGGTTGCAAAGGCTTATTTCGATACTCGGGCAGCACTGGGTTTCCCGCTAGCCACTGAGGCACTGCGCATAGAGGCCCTGGATCGGATTCAGGCAGAGGCACAATAGCGTATGAGCACTGACACTCTGCTGGTGGAATTGGGAACTGAGGAATTGCCTCCAAAGACATTGAAGCCTCTGAGCTTGGCATTTCGAGACGGCATTGTAGCCGGCCTGAAGCAACGCGAGCTAAGTTATGGCAAGGTGCAGTGTTTCGCCACACCGCGCCGTTTGGCCGTCCTCATTTTTGACGTCCAGTTAAAAGCGCCCGAGAAAATAATTGAAGTTCTAGGGCCTCCGCTGGATCGCGCTCGAGACGAGGCGGGAAACTGGTCGAACGCCACCAACGGTTTTGCTAAAAAGCAGGGCGTGGAACCGGAGCAACTGCAAACGATCGATACCCCTAAAGGACCACGTTTAGGACTTCAAAAGACCGTGCCCGGCGTTGCCGCGCGTGATGTTCTAAACGCGATGATACAAAGCAGCATTGCGGACTTGCCCATTGCGCGGCGCATGCGCTGGGGAGCCCGTCGAGAGGAGTTCGTCAGGCCGGTACACTGGGTAGTCGCCATGCTGGGCCAGGATTGCGATCACGGTACAATTTTTAACCTAAGCACCGGCAACACAACGCGCGGCCACCGCTTTCATAGCAGCGGCCACATTACGCTAAATCACGCTAAGGATTACGAGTCTGCACTGGCAAAGGCCAAAGTGGTCGCCTCGTTTGAGCAGCGCCAACAGATCATTCGTGAACAAGTAGATGCTCAGGCCCAGGCTTTGGGTGCAAACGCTGTTATAGCGCCAGATTTGCTCGATGAGGTCACCGGACTTGTGGAATGGCCGGTAGCCCTCACGGGTTCCTTTGAGGAACGCTACTTGCAGGTGCCGCCAGAGGCACTGATTTCGTCCATGAAAGAGCATCAGAAATACTTTCATGTGGTCGATAACGAGGGCGAGCTTCTCCCCCACTTTATAACCGTAGCCAATATTGAAAGTGCTGATCCGCAGCAGGTCATCGCAGGTAATGAGCGCGTCATTCGCCCGCGGCTGTCAGACGCGGCCTTTTTCTTTGAAACGGACAAGAAGATTCCGCTTGGCGAGCGTGTCCCTAGCCTAGGCAATATCGTCTTTCAACAAAAGCTGGGCACCCTGCTAGATAAGACCCTGCGCATAACCCAGCTTGCCGCTTTGCTGGCACCGGACGTCGGGGCATCGGTTGCACTTGCCCAGCGGGCTGCGCAACTGAGTAAAGCCGATCTGGTAACCGATATGGTACTAGAGTTTGCCGATATGCAGGGCATTGCCGGGTCCTACTATGCGCTACACGATGGCGAAGAAGCTGATGTTGCTGCGGCTCTAGCGCAACAATATTGGCCAAAGTTTGCCGGCGACCGTCTTCCGGATAACGCAACGGCCTGCACCCTAGGTCTTGCAGATCGACTGGACACACTGGTCGGAATTTTCGGAATCGGACAACCACCCACCGGTTCCAAAGATCCCTTTGCGCTGCGCAGAGCATCATTAGCAGTATTGCGCATTTTAGTAGAGAAACGCTTAGATCTGGACTTGAGAGAATGCCTGGATCAGGCCGTGTCCCAGTATCCGGCAAGCACTCTCGCCGACGGGACTGCAGGGCAGGTGTTTGACTATATGATCGAACGCTTTCGCGCCTGGTATGAAGAGGAGAATATTCCTGCCGAAGTGTTCAAGTCTGTCAGCGCACGAAATCTGTCCCGCCCGCTGGATATTCAGCGTCGTGTAGAAGCCGTACACGCCTTTTCACTGTTGCCCCAGGCGCAGGCTCTGGCGGTCGCCAACAAGCGTGTTTCCAATATCCTTGGCAAGTTAGAAAGTGCTCACTCTTTTAGCGATGTGAACGCTAACTTACTTGTTGAGCCACAGGAAAAGGTACTTTTGGGCTGCCTCGAGGACCTTAGCAATACGTGCCGCAAGCACTTGGAGCGCGATGAGTATACTGAAGCATTGTCATGTCTGGCCGCCTTGCGTGAGCCTGTAGATGCTTTTTTCGATGACGTAATGGTCAACGTAAAAGATGCTCCGTTGCGTGATAACCGCCTTAACCTGCTAAAGCGTCTGCGTGATCTTTTCTTAGAAGTGGCTGATATCTCTCTATTGGCTGTCAGCAAATAACATTAGGGCCTTTAAGCGGCCAGATGGCCTGTAGGCCAGTGAATCCAAGGGGCCTTCAAGCCGATAGGTGCAGCGCTTGATAATCACCGCTCAACCAGCGTCACACATGATGAGTGATGCGGTGCAGCGCAGACACCGCCACAGCGTGGCTGACAAGGGGATAATCTGCCGGTGCTCGCCGGTCTAGCCACCCACCGTGTCGGGATCCCAAAACGCCTCACGTCTATATGGATAGAACATTCAAGCCGGGCATTCGCACGATGTCTGGTTATGAGTTTTCTCGATGGGGCGCGGCCTAGGGGCCGCGACGGAAGTGCATTTCGTTGTTAGAGTCAAGAGCCTGACGTGGACTCATTCATCCAATACGGTTCAGGGGGGCGGATAGTAATTTCAAAGGCCCATTCTGCACCCTGGGCCATGTCCGGTGCAGGCAAAAGAGGGGACACAGGGGCTCTCCTGTGAGGGCTGGGGTCCGTCGGCGGATTTTCACTTCCTATATGAATCGTAAGCGTTGATAATGAGTGCAGCATCTGGATTGTTCCCAGCCGGAATGATTCCTTGAAGAGGACTCTCCCCATGCCACGCATGCTGTTCTTTATGCCCTTCTTGGTGCTCGCTCTTTCGGCCGCGGTGAACGCGGACTTCACAGCGCTCGTCGACGGCGTGAGCCTGGATGGCGCGGATCTGGATGGCGCGGACCTGAGCATGGCCGCCTCCGGAGGAATTACCGGCACGCGAGCGTCACCCAAGGACTCAACGTATGCGACTCACAATACGGCCTATGTATCCTTCGATGTGTCCATGCCAATTGATTCTACAGGTTGGGTATTGGAGGGACACAATCTAACCGGCGGTGACATTGAGTATAAGGATGAAGGTTCATACATAAGTCCTTTGCTGGCTCATGAAACGGGAAAATTCAAGGCGCCGGTTGTCAAGAATAATCAGATGAAGACAATGATGAAAACAACTGTCGACTACAACGCAATTAAATTCATCAATCCTAATGGCATTAACAATCTCTTTATCAAGGCAGGGATGGGGAAGCGCACTCAACACGTTTTTAAAGGCCTTGATCCGACGATCCTCCCCGAGGGCGTCTATACCTGGAAGGCGCCCATTTTTTCCTACGGCATCGAGCATGATACGGTTGATAAAAAAACGAGCAATATACAATTTATGCAAGTGGGTTCGATTGATGACGGACCGAAGAAGATGAAAAACAATATGATGTACACGCAAGATTTCTATCTGTACTCAAGAGGGACAGGCAATACCCCTATCCCTGGGCAGCCCATCAAATCAGACCAAGGAGCGAAAGTGCTTTCCGGCTCCTATGAGAGCAAGTTTTCATGCCAGGCGGACGGTTTGTGGGGCGCTGGTGGTGATGACCCTTACAGAACAGTGTCTGGCGATTGTGAGGGTTCCTCTACCACCATGCCAGCAGGACCAAATTTAGACTACGAATACGGCTCGTTTACTTTGCCCACAGTGCATACGCCTTGGCAGGCGACGAAGCATGACACTTGTGTGGCGAAACCGGGAGGAGATCCTCAAAATGGCTGTGTCAATGCGACGATAAAATTGAGCTTCAACTATATGGCAAAGAAAATCCGTGTTCCAATTAGCTCAGAGGTAACTATTTTTGCCGAGTCTGGAACCGCCTATCGCAATGTCGGAGTGGACAATTTGCGTTATCTATGCCCTAAAGAAAATGTGTACCTAAAACACATTCTTCGCCGGAAATATTGTTTCAAGAAAAACTATATTTCGGGTGGTGCCTCCTACCCATATTTTTCCGTTGGCTACGAAGTGGTAGCTGGCGATGGCAAGCGGTATTCAGCGCGATACATCAATATTCCTGGGCAAGAAAACGGGAATAGATTGACGTGGATTGATACGTCAAATACACAAATTTATGCGATCACTCCACGTTCGGACAAAGCATCTCTGCAAGACACTAAAGAAAACCTAGCTCGGGCACTGCAGGTAATACAATCTAAGCCTGAAGTCTATAGGGTGCTCGGCATCAACTTCTTTATCCCGGCACTAAAGAAGAACGATCTATTTGAAATCCAACCTGCTGCTGTGGGCTATCCCTGACCGAAAACGTAAAGGCAGACAAGCCACAAGTGGTCATGGATGTGAAAGTTTCCCTCGAGTCGTTATGGCGATTTGCGAATGGCTGGAATCAAAAACCAAAATGATGGAGAGCGGACAGGAATTTCAAAGTATAGGACAAATAAAAGGGCTATCGTGAGCAGATCTCCTCATGGATACGAGTCACCAGGCCTGAAAAGATCGCGAACAGCCGGTCTATCACCCTGAAATCTTACCGGCGTCATTCATCGAACAATTCACATCCGGCCATTGCTGAACTATCGAACGCACAGAGGCGAGCCAGACTTTCTCAGTGGCTTCCTTGCTGAGATCATATGTTGTTTAACTGGATTTCTTTCCAGCGGAAAGCGGTAACGTCTCAGCTGGTGCTCTTGGGGGTGACGTGAAACATACGATTATCGGCAAAGGCAGCCCTTGGATACCCTGGGAAGCCCAAATCCTCCTTTTTTTCTGACACAGAATAGACCCTCTGGAACCTAGGGGGGCCTTTAAAAGGGGGAGTGCCCAAGGTCAGTGAGATTTTATCACACAGGAAACCAAGGGGGGCCCAAGCGCCGCAGCATCCCCGCGCTTTGGCCATTGACGCTAATGGGCTGGTGCCAGGTCGATACAACTCGCTAGTAAATACCGTGGTTAGATCGGTGGGGGTGAGGCTCGCGTATGGTAAGCCATACAGACGGTTGCGAGTTGCCTATTCTAACTCTGCCTTGTTTACTGGTAACAATCATTCGTATTATAGTTGACGCCCATGTGTTCGCGGTACCTCATGATGATGAAACGACTCGTTGTGTTAACGGCACTGTGCTTGTCTGGCCTTGCCGCTGCTCGAAGTATGCCTATATTCGGTGTTGCCCGGCTTGGTGAAGCCTCATTTGGTGGCGTTGCGGTACCCGTTCCCTCTATGCCCCTCTGGTCAATCATCCTGCTTGCTGTCTCGCTGTGGGTTGTTGTTTTCCTAATGCGAACCAAGGAGAGTTGAGATGATTCGGTTATTGATGGCGGGTTTGCTTCTGGTCAGCCTCAACGCGGCGACAGCTACAGAAGTCACTAATACTTTTGAGGATGGTGAAATCATTCAGGCTGAGGAGTTCAACCAGAACTTTGATGACCTTGAAGCCGCCATCGACAACATACCTGCTGGCGCTAAGGGTGCTACTGGAGCCACCGGTGCTGCTGGTGCGCGAGGTGCTACTGGAGCCACCGGTGCTACTGGTGCCGCCGGTGCGGCTGGGGTTGCGGCTGGGCTAACTTGCTCAACTGACCAAACCATCACGTGGAACGCTAGCGCCAGCCCACCGGCTTGGGAATGTCGCAACATACCTGCTGGTGCTACTGGCGCTGCGGGTGCTGCTGGAACCACAGGAGCTGCGGGTGCTGCTGGAACCACAGGAGCTGCGGGTGCGCGAGGTGCTGCTGGAGCGCGAGGTGCTACTGGAGCCACCGGTGCTACTGGTGCCGCCGGTGCGGCTGGGGTTGCGGCTGGGCTAACTTGCAAAACTAACCAAATCATCAAGTGGAACGCTAGCGCCAGCCCACCGGCTTGGGAATGTCACGCAGACCCTTTTGCTAACTCATGCGCGAAAGGTAACGTACTACGCTATGACGGTGCTGAGTGGATTTGCGGTAACACTGTCACCAGCGGTTATGCTCATACAAATAGCTTTAGCATGGGAAAGGGTTCCGTAGCTAAGATATTCGGCAGCGTCTCCGCTACTATCAAGAGCACTTCTGAGTGCACGCTTAGTCCAGACAGTTGCTACTTTTTCTTGCAGGACGTATCTAATTACTCACGCTGTTACTTTTCAGTCGATACCAACGGCGCTACAAAGCCGCGGATCGAAGGTGGCCCAACCTACGTTTTGGTGAGTAACCTCAATACCCTTACGTCAGGGCAGAAACTTTATATTGATATAAGCTGCTACGAGTAGAGGATACCCATCCAATAACAAACAGATTCCCATACCCCAAATTGTTGCTCTTGAACCCGAATGGCAAGCGATGATCCTATGCCTCCATTGCAGTGGCGCCTCCCGCGAATGAACTAGGCTGCTTACCCTGCGAGGGATTCTCAATCCGCTACGATGCCAGTGAACCCACCTCTGCACATACTCCCGCAACCGATTGACATCAGCTGTTTGCTCATAAA
>CAJXWP010000063.1 GCA_913062625.1 uncultured Haliea sp.
TCAACCAGTGGCTTTGTACGTGCGAGATTTGCCCGAGCTACCCCGACGGATGCCTCGTACCGCTGTAATGCGGCTTTAGCCGCATCCACTTGCGCTTGGAACGGCTTTTTATCCATTTGAAACAGAACATCGCCCTCGTTGACTTCTGAGCCTTCGATGTAAACGCGTTTCTCTAGGAACCCTGACACTCGGGCCTGAATATTGACGCCCTGGGAGCTTTGCGTCTGGGCTACGAACTCTAGGGTAACGGGGGTATCTTTCGGAACAATCTTAAGCACAGTAACGGGAACACCCTTCGGCGCGGCAACGGGCTGGTCTTTTCCACACGCTTGGAGTTGAACGATTGCGACGGTCAGCAACACTGGGAGCCAAACGCACTTTTGTAGTAATCTTTTTTGTCTGGCCATGTTGGGTAACCTGAGTATTGAAGGTAAGAATGGTAACAGCTTTTTCCAAATATGGGCTGAAGCCTCTGCTGCGTCGGCTCATTGAGATAAAACGAGTAATAACTAGCAAAAAATAAGTTATATTGCGGTTAGTATAATCTATGACAGACTCACTCGTCACGAACAGACGGCAGTGGATTGACAAACGGGTCGAATGATATAGCGTGATGGCAGGAATTTTTTTCAATCTAAGAGTGCAATCTCATGACATTTGGCCAGCAAGCGATCTACCGTGACTGCGTTGTGGGGCAAAAGAAAGCGATCCCCGCAATTTATGGTGATGTGGACTTCTCCATCCTGCCCGAACGCTATGTCAGTGATGTCGATCTAGGTAACAGCCTACCGCCGCGGTACAAGCGCTTTGCGCAAAGCGCACTGTCTGACCCGCAACGGGTCGCAAACATTCGCAACTACACCATGATGGGTGATCATGTGGCCGATGCCTATGCAGCACTGATACCGGAATATGGATTTCGTACCCTGGTTACGATGTTAGAGGACGCCTGTGAGAATGGTATCGAGGCGGTTTCCAATGCCCCCAAAGAACTGATGGCTTTCATCCATGCTATGGAGGCAACGCCCGATTGGGTTGACATGAACCTCGTTGAAAAAGGCGCTCGACAGGAACGTATCCCACTCGTCACGATTTCGCCCTTCGCTATCCGAGGTGCGTTTATTGCCACCTTCATGAACAAGTACACGGCCTTGCCGATGACCATGACCGGTACGCTGTCGGACTCCAAATCAGCAAGACGCGTGCTGGAAACCGCAAGCTTTTTCACTGCCACTGCGATGCCCGGCGCCATGACCCGATTCGGACGTGGGTTTCAAGCGGCCGCCAAAGTGCGTCTTATGCACTCCATGGTCCGCTATAACATCATGCAGACGGGAAAATGGGATGTCGCTACCTACGGCATTCCTATTCCTCAAGTCGATCAGATGCCTGCGGGACTGATCGGCATCTTTTTATTGTCATTTAAGCTGCTTGCGAAAGGGCGTACTCGTTTTACCTCGGCCGAACGTGAGCGCGTGGAAATGGCACGCTATCGTTGTTTTTTGTTGGGCCTACCGCAGGACCTACTGGGAGAGACGCCACAGGAAATTGTGGATCTTATTATGGCTCGGGCCCTGTCCTTGAGGGAGGAGTTTGATGACGACACCTGCGGGGAGCTAGTTCGTGGGACGATGGAGGCACAACTGCTTGATGATACCTCTGTGCGCGGTCGAATTCACAGTTGGATGGAACGAGGGTTTTCGAAATATTTCCTCATTCAGAACTTTTGTGACGGTAAGGCTGCGCGTGCGCAAGAGATTGGCATACATTATCGCCTCGAAGATAAGCTGGCCACGGCGGTCACGATATTGGTGATTTTAGCTCGGTCTAACTTTTACACTGTCGGCATGCGCATCCCGGGCTTGCGCAGTCGATTGGACAAACAATTAGTCAGTAAGATTGCCACTCTTCTGGACAGCTATGGCCACGCTGATTTCATTACGGATGCCAGTGAATATAGACTGGCAGACGCTAAATAGCGGTTGGCCGACGTCGTGCTCTGCCTCGAGCACCCTGTTATAAAATAAAAGGAATAATGGCTTTTCGTTCTTTTGGATAATCAGGAAATTTTTCGCGATACCACTGATGGTTGTCTAGCGCCCTGAAGATTAAGTTAGAGGCCGTCATGAATGCAAATGTCAGTCCTGCAATTGACCATGCTGCGCAGCAAAATCCAAACCAGGTAATGATCTCACCGAGATAATTTGGGCATGAGACCCACCTGTAGCCGCCACCGTAAGGAATACTATAGGCGTCTGGGTTTTGCTTGCGTAATCTTATGAGCGTACCGTCAGAAACTTTGTTAAGTGTATAGCCTATCAAAAATATAAAGGTGCCAATGATAAAAGCCGGCGAATAAAGCCAATCATTCGATTGTAAATGAATGGCGTATTTTGAAATATACTCTCCGTTTAAATAGCCACACGCGGCACACAGAATAGCGCCAAATAGGGTCATACGCAGTGGCGTAGACGACCCTGCTCTAACCTGCAGCTGGAACGGGTAAATAAATGCACGATGGACATAGTGCATCTGCCACATAATGAAAAGCGCCAATATCGGCGGCGTCACCGGCAAAGGCCCCGTGAATATAAAATAGGTAAAAACCAAACAGGCGGGTGATTCCATCAATATCCACGATAGACGCGTAGGAATCCTGATGCGGTACTGTCTATTCTCATGGCGGCCATACACAAGCGGAACATTCAAATTCATCAATTTTGCCGTAATCCACAAAATCGAGGCGATAAAAACGAATGCCAGTGCCGCTATAAATTCATCTGAGTAGTTCATAGGCTCTCTGCACAATGATGCCTCCAGTGCTAGTGTGTTAAAAATCGCAGTGGACGTGCCAGGTGTGTTGCCAAAAGGTGAGGGTTCATAGCAAAACGTCTATATTAATCCAGGTAAAATTCGCATTGTTATTAAACTGCGTAATCCCTCATGATCATTCAAATATTTTCCCGGAAAGAGAATCATGGAAATGGCAAAACGCGCCATGATTTCCGATATATCTACCCCTTGGTCAGCTAGGTCTGGTCGAATTTCGATCAGTGGCAATGCAGTCATTTCGGAGAAAACCCGTGTTGCCCCATCTGAAAACGCTCTATCTCTCAATGTTCCAGCCAGCTCATGATTCAACACATAGGACAGGTTATGATCGTTAGGAAGTTCCTCCACAACATAAATAATTGTTTCTACAATGCGCTCTTCTATAGTGCGGAACTGTTGTGCATGCTTCACGACCGCCTGGGCAAAGATATGGGCCTCTATGTCGATGGCGGTAAAAAAAACTTCATCTTTATTTTTAAAATATTTATACAGTGTGGGTCGCGAGATTCCGGCTTCTTTGGCGATATCGGTCATGGTAGTCTTTTCAAGACCAAGGCGCTTGAGGCACTCCAGAGCCGCGTTACAAACGCGACTTTTCGCCTCGGTATTGTTTTTGGGCCTGTTGCCAGACCAGAGTGACTTACTCAATCTAGACACCTTTTTGTATGAAAAGCGATCAATTTTCTTTACAGATTGTCATATCTTGTTAATATGTTACTCATCGAGCTAATATAAATCAATACGTTTGGGGCTATCTTGAACGAATAAAGGGAAGGTATCCGATGCACTTTGCGGTTCGGATGCCAACAGAGTGAAAAACTGGGCGTGAACGTTGCCTATAAGCGATCAACAGATCACTACATTGAGGTCCATCATGGCTCTACTAATGCCGAAGTATTTTCAGCGTGAAAACTCGAACCTAAGTGCGAACTGGTATCGCATCAAGACGTCATTTACGGGTATAAAAAGATTGGTGACATTGCCGCAGGAGGACAAAGATGCTTGCGTCAATGCCTATAAATTCCTACAGCGCATGCAAGGTGGTGAGGAGACTAGTACCGAAGACGAGACAAAAGCGATTGCAGCTTACTACAAGGTCTTGAATAATATGCTGTCGGTTTTCGATTTAGAGAAACTCTATATCCCTCCGCAGCTAGACGAGAAAGAGGGCTTGTATGGGAATCAGCTTTTGTGCGAACAAGCACTGTTGAATGAGATGAAGCTAGAGACCCCCGAGAAATCGCATCTGTTGGATATGGGCTGTGGCAGGGGCAGGATCGCGCATTACATCGCCTCCATGACGGGCGGTCAGGTGTCAGGCTATAACATCGATCCTGATCAGGTGGAAAATGCCATCGATTGGGCTGCCGAAACTAAAATGAGCGATCGCCTCCATTACACAGTGGGTAATCACCACGACCCACTCGACTATGAGTCAGGATTTTTTGATGGCTGTTATTCTGTCCAAGCCGTTTGGCCTTTTTTTAAAAAAGAAGAATTAAACGAATATGCGGCAGAAATGTTCCGCGTATTGAAGCCCGGTACTCGATATTCATGTTCTGAGTATCTGTTATCTCCCTACTTCGATTGGAACAATGCAGAACATGTGGCTCTGCACCGATCTTACCTGCCGACGTTGGCCGCAACCCAGTCGATGTATCCCGCGGACGTGTGTGCGGCGCTCGAAAATGCGGGTTTCAACATTCTTCTTTCCGCGCCCTCAAAAAGCGAAGCATGGCCGATTTGCGAGCAAAAACGTGACTTAATCCTGGTGGCACGAAAAATCGTGAGATTCCTTGAAAGGATTAAAATAATGCCACCATGGGTAGAAGAGTCGCTCGATCTTCTTCAAACGGGCGGTGAATCTTGGACGATGGCTGAAAAAGCAAAAATAGCAGATCTAAACTGGAGAATTGTCGCGGAAAAGCCCGCTGAGTAGAAGGAGAGAATCTTCATGCCAGTGACGACTGGGTAACCGGCATTAGCGCTTTGCTATGGTCAATTATAGCGAATGTCCGCCTTCATCAGACGTTGCTGGGATTACGATATTCTGGATTCTATGAAGGTCAATTTGTGCTGCTTATGTTGAAAAAATCATGAACGTTCTTGTTACCGGCGGTACGGGCTTTGTCGGATCGCATATCACAAAAGCATTGAAGCAGTCGGGACATCACGTTCGCGTGCTCGCTCGCTCAGCGCAAAAAGCGGAGAGTGTGTTTAAGGCTATTGGCGTTCAAGTCGATGAGATCATGGTCGGTGATGTGACCGATCCGGTCGCGGTTGGCCGTGCGATTCAAGGTTGCGACGCTGTCATTCATTCTGCCGCAATGGTCTCTACAGCAGAAAAGCATGCTAAAGAAATGCGCGAGACCAATGTCGGTGGCACTAAACTCGTCATTGATGGAAGTCTTGCCGCGGGAATCAAAAAGATTATTTATGTGTCCAGCGTCAGTGCGTTATTTAACGTAGGCGATACGATGATGAACGAGGATACACCCGTAAGTATCGCGGGAAGCCCTTATGCTCGTACTAAAATTGAATGCGAACATTATGTGCGCGAATTACAATCACGGGGCGCGCCCGTGATCTGCACGTATCCAGCCGGCGTCGTCGGAGCGCACGATCCGAGCCTGTCCGAGCCGCATTTTGGTATCAAGCTGTTTGTTGGTGTATTCACATTTACAAGCAGTACCGGCGTACAGCTGGTAAATGTCCAAGATGTTGCGAATGCGCACGTCTCTATTATCGAGCATGTCGAAGGGCCCGATCGCTTTATACTGGGTGGGCACTATTACAGCTGGGCAGAAATGCTCGAGATAGTTCGCAGGCAGACGGGTAGGAAGTTGCACTCAGTGTATATCCCCGGGAAGATGCTGAGGCTGTTGGGGCGTTGTGCTGATGTTGTGATTAAAATAACAGGTAAGGAATTCCCTTTCACTGGCGAAGGTATGACGTATGCGTCTCAATGGGTCTATGCCGACAGCAGCAAGATTGAAAATGAACTGGGGCTGCAATTTGTCGACCGAGAGGAAACATTGTCAGAAGTCATTCGTTGGCTTTATGACACAGGCCATCTGTCGCGACGGAAGGCGGGGAAGCTGGCGCTTCAGTAAAGCTCTCGCCTCGTTGTTGCATTTCTTTCACACTCGCCCGCTTACGGTTTGGGTTCACGATAGCGGAGAACTCGCTGTCTCTTTACCAGTCGGTAAAATTTGGTAGCAGACCTGACAGTTCAGCATTTGATAGATTACGCCAGACACCGGGCTTCATGGTACCCAATTTAACGTTGACAATTCGCGTGCGTCTCAACTGCACAACTTTATAGCCGAGCGTTTCAGCCATAAGACGAATCTGTCGGTTCAAGCCTTGTGTCAGCACGATTCTGAAGCCGTATTTGGCTAGTTTCGATACTTTACAAGGGAGAGTCACCTGTCTGTGGATACGCACTCCGCGCGCCATGGTGCGCAAAAAAACGTCGTTGACAGGTTTGTTTACGCCAACAAGATATTCCTTTTCGTGATTGTTTTCAGAACGTAAAATTTGATTAACGATGTCGCCGTTACTCGTCATCAGGATGAGACCTTCGGAATTCTTGTCGAGACGTCCGATAGGAAATATGCGCTCTTTATGATCGACAAACTTTACGATGTTACCTTCTATCGCTTCATCCGTTGTGCAGGTGATTCCCGCAGGTTTATTAAGCGCGATATAAATATGTTTACGTTTATTTTTCGTAGTCGGTTTCAGTTTGACCGCAGTACCATCGACCAGTACGGACATGCCTTCTAGCCATTTCGCTCCGGTAAGCGCGATTTCCCCGTTTAATGTCACACGCTGCTGAATAATCATTTCATCGGCTTCACGCCGCGAGCATAAACCAGACTCACTGATAAATTTATTTAATCGCATTACATTAAAACCCTGTGTATCTAAACAATGGTGTTAGGTGAAGTGTGCTGCTAAGTTTTTAGAGCGACACTGAGTGCGCTGCTGTGGGATATGTGACAAAAGTATCAACCAGTAACAGAGCGAACTCCGTAGGATTAGGCCGTGCTGCCTTTAGCAATCCGCGCTCCCGGAGCGCAGTCTCAAGGGTGTTGAGAACGTCTTTTGTCGATAGAGTGTCCGCTCCCGACCTCCACAAGGCCTCTGCCTCGTTATCAGCAAAACAATAGGCTTTCCAGGAGATCGAATATCGTATCTCTGACCAGCTGAATGTGCCAATGACCTCTCTCGACTCGCGCAACTCCCAGTGATCATTGCCACAGAAGTGTAGACGGGTTTTCTGTCCGATTAGGGGCAGGTCTGGCAATCCCCCCGCCACTCGCTCAACGCCATGAAACGTTATATCAGTGTCAATCAGAATCGCTGAGTTATGCTGCGCGGGAATAGCAGATCTGGCGCCACTCGCTCCTTCTGGATAAAAAGTAAATGCGCCTCCTTGAGCAGCACCGAACCACGATACACAGGTGACAATAGGGATTCGCCATTGTTCAAATAACCCCGAGTGCAACATCACTACCAAAAGCCACTGCGGTACGATTTTTCGATTCGCTCCTCGGAACTCCGGCACATCCGTATGCATGGCCAGTTCCTGGCCGGGTACAAGCAGGTTCGCATAGACTATGGCCGGAACAACGTTGGAACATCCCGAGATAGCTTTAGCCGTTCTAGAAAGCTCAGGATGCGCCAGAAAAGGCTCAATGCCGCAAGCCTTGATATCATTGCCGTAGGCGTATGTCTCCCGAAAATAGTTGCTTCGACTGGCCGCGACCTCGGGAGAATCACTATTTCCTGCACCGTCTAGGCCTTGGTTAAAGTAGTTGATTCCCACATCAAAACGTTGTGGTAGCTCCTCGCCGAGAGTGCCACTGGTCGCTTCATCAGCGTAGGTGCCAAAACTTCCAAAGGACTGCGCGATAGACAACATATCTTTTGCATCGGTAGCGGCTAGGAATGGATCCATATGGAGGTAATGTGATGGCATCTTCGGTCATCTTATGGATTAGGACTAATTCAATGTTATACACGATCCGCATTGAATGTGCGAAGCAGTGCCGCAAATCCCGCTCCTACTTCCTTTCGTTATGATGCAGTCATAGTTTTTCGAGCAAAACCACAAAAGCTCTTGTTTAGACTGTCAGGCATCAAACGAATGAAGCGCGATAATAATTGAGCGTCAGTCCCCACCAATATCTGGCGCTTGTTTTTCTTTACGCCGTTCACCAGTGCGATTGCGACCTTATCCGCTGATGAGGAACCATATTTTTCAAACATGTCAGGAATCATGTTGCCACCTGACGAGGCATGCCAGTCACCATTGTTTACCAGGTTCGTGTCAACGGACCCGGGGACCAGTACCGACACTCCGACCCCCTGGTGAGCCACTTCAGCGCGCAGGCTATTGGAAAAGGCCACTATGGCCGCCTTGGTCATGCAATAGGGACCCACAAACGGCAAATGAGCCAGTCCGAACAAGGAGGCAGTGGTGGCTATATGACCTGACTTACGGGCTAACATATGAGGGAGGAAGAAATGCACGCCGTGAAACGGCCCGTGCACGTTGACCTTAGTAATGTTGTGCCATTGTTCTAGGCTATAGTCTTGTATGGCACCACCTGCCATAAAGCCGGCGTTGTTCACCAATATATCGACGCCACCCTTCCATGCAATGGCCTTTTCGGAAAATGCCTGATAAAGCACCGGGTCTGAAACATCCAATGTGAAGGCAATAGCATCGACTCCCAGCGTCTTTACCTCGCGCTCAACATCACTTGCTGAGTTTACGTCTGCGACAATGATGTTGGCGCCTTCACGGGCAAAGGCCAGCGCCGCTGCTCGGCCTATGCCGCTTGCAGCCCCGGTGATCACGACCGTTTTATTGTTCAGGATTTTCATGTGCAGTGACTTCTGTGTATAACCAAATACCGGGCCGTAGCCCTCGTGGTTTTTTGTTTAGCGAGGCCGTGAGGCTATTGTGTTTCACGATTACATTCGAGCCAGCCGATGCTCTGGCTGCCATCATCGAAAGTACACCGAATGAGCGAACGTCTATACTCGCTTCTATGCGGTGTCGAAAACGTATGCGTAATATCTATTTCAGTACCTGAAATGGTTTCGATAGACCCTAGGATTTTACGTCCACTTTCACACAGCAGGGTAAAAGTCCCACTGACAGCCTGTGTCGGATGGTTGCTGTCAAAATCAAGAACAAGCTCGGTTTCTGCCAGCTGCTCCATCGCTTCACCGTGCCCATGATAGTAGCCCATGGTGATAAGGGGCCATTCAGGTATTTGTACGTGTGTGGCGAGCAAGCTAAAACGTTCGTTATTGACTACGAAAAACTGCCAACCCATGTCCCAGGGTCGCGGTCCCCAGGAGTGATCGCGCTCTCCTCGCACCGTTAGCTCTGTTTTTTTGCCATCAACAACCATCCACCCCTTCGACTGAGTGGGCTGTTCGTAGCGGTTAGTACTGAAATGATCCGCACTGTGGCTGTCGACCGCGCCGGCACCACGAGAGTAGGGGGGGCCAATGGCGGTAACAGTCAGTTCTAGCTCAACCGGTTTGATCATGCCCTGCCTTTGCCCGCAAAGTACTCGTGCAAACCCGCTTACGCTGAGTCGACCGCTGCGCAGTGGTTGTTGTGGCTGATATTTAAATTCGAGCCCCCAGCCCTCATAAGAGAAGGCATTCTTTGCTGCCCCGGGGCTATCTTTACCGCCGAGCTGTAGCGCAGAAAATGGTAGGCGGTATTCTTCTATCACTAGCCATTCGGAACCATTATAGAGATATAGCCAGAATAGGATGCGTTGTTGGACTGGATGCCAGCCGACGCGGCAGTGGCCAGCATTACTGCCTGACGCATCGTACCAATCGAAAAAATAGGATTCGTTCCAGTCGGGGTGATCGTCACTAAACGGGTGATGAAATTCGTCGTCTAGTTGAATACCGAATGCTGTCACATCAAACTCTGTGCTCATTTTTGCGACCCTGTTGTTTGCTTAGCTATACCGCCGAACGGCTGAATATTAATGATGCCCTTGAATTCCGTCGGCAGATACCCTTGTGAGGGGCTGTTAAGTGCCGCCGTATAACATGTTGCGCTGTGCCTCGAAATTACGCGCCCAGAGATAGGCAGAAGTCACAGGGCTATGATTTTTGGTCTCACTATTGCTAGGCTAACATGAATTAATCTCAAGGATAATCTATATGGAAACACTCATAGAATGGTTGCCGCGTGTGGGTGCGCTGTTCACTGTGGTTCTGGGCCTGATTGGTTTTTTCAAGCCACGTCTGATTACTGACGGACAGCATATCGAGCTGAGGAGCCCAATGGCGCTATCAGAGGCCAGAGTGGTATTCGGGGGGCTGCATCTGGGCGGTGGCATCATGGCGCTTGCTCTGAATGAACCGCTGATTTACATGACACTCGGTGTAGCGTGGGGCTTTGGGCTTTTGGCGCGTTTTTATTCGATGATTGTCGACAAGACTAGCTTGAAGCAGTCCCTACCAGGAATTGTTGTGGATGGGGTGATGGCTGGGTTATTCCTAAGTGGAATGCTTTTGTAATGTTATTTTGAACGCACGGCTTTCTCGCTGATCTGAGTGCGAATGAGTGCAACCTCCGAAGGACGGTAGGGTTTGCCGTCGGGATAGAGCAGGTCGTGGTGCCACGGATCAGGTTCTTCAGAGAACAGGCCGTCCCAGAAACGTATAACCCCCACCCAAGAACGCCAAGGATAGATGGTCTGTGTTTTGCCGGACACGAAGCCCCAGTGAATAGCGCCAATATCCTGCTCGGCGAATAGTGGCAACAGGGTTTCGAACGTGCTGTCGTGTCCTCTGGCCACGTATTCCGTACAGATCATGGGTCGATTGAGAAGGGCCAGTGAGTCGATAGCGAGAGATGTTTCGGTGGCATTTAGATAGGAGTGGAACGTCACGATATCGGAGTGTTGCAGCATAAAGTCAAACAACGCCGCACCTGGGTCATCTTTATCCGCGCCAAGCCAGCGCCCATCTTCCACTCGCCATACTCCGGAGGTTAGCGGCTGGATCGTGTTTTCACTGCGTGCCCATCCGAAAACTTTTGTCAGCAATATTAGCGAATACTTGGGCTTATCTTGCACTTCTACATTGCCGTATGGAATGGCATTGAGATTGCCAGGTTCGTTGTATAAGTCCCATATGGCGACACGCTCATCGTCACCGTATCGCGATAAAATACCGCGCACATAGGGCTCTAGTTCATCGTGCCGATGAATATCCCCGAGGATCGCTGCCCCTGGCGACTGAACCCAGCCCGAGTTGTGCAGGCCGGGTATAGGCTCGGGTTGCTTGCCAGGCCGCGGAATCGGATTCCACACATCATCAAACAGTACGAACATAACGTCAATATGATGTTTGTCCGCGATGCTCAGGAATAGGTCAATCCGTTGAGAAAAGGCTGCCGCATCTTGCTGCCAAGGCAGATGGTGCAGAAAGACACGCACCATGTTGAAACCGATCCCGGCTGCCCAGCCCAGTTCCTGATCAATAATCACGGGATCAAAAGTGTCTTCCTGCCACATTTCAAGCTGATTGATAGCGTAGCGCGGCGTGTAATTGAAGCCAACAGGCCAAGGCAATTGGTCGTACCAGATCGAGGCGCGGGCGGTTGACCATCGCTGGCTTTGCGCCGGCCCGGCGGCCGTTGCACTAACGGTACTCGCCAGTAGCAACATGAACAGTATCAGCATGCGGATTCGAGGCGCGGGCCGAAGAACTGTCCATGTGCGATGTGCCATTGAGGACAGTCGTGGGTCGGCTAACCTAGTCATCATCGAGAGTACCCTCGGAGATAGTATTGCTATTAATATGCGCACAGATTACCACAGGCGCTGACTGCCCGATGAAGATTACCCTGCTTCCTTGTGGCCTGCCGTCCCCCGTTGGCAACAATGCAGACTTTTCAGACGCCCCATTGACGTATGCGATTCAGTGCCTCTATCAATTAAAAGCCAGTCTCACTCTTAAGGGGTTGTGATCGGAACTGCTAACAGGGATGGCCTGAGCCGATTGCGCCTGCAGACCGCGAATATAGATATGATCCAACGCACGGCCAAATACCTTAGTGCGCAGATCTGGGGTAAAGGCAATGGCACCGAGACCAAACTCGTTGGTAAAGTTATCCACTACGGTTTGTCGCTGCCCGCTCCACGTGTTGAGATCACCTGCGAGTATCACTGGTCCTTGATGTTGCCCCAGCAACTCGGCCAGCGCTCGGAGCTGCTGCCGCAGTTCCTTAAGTCCTAATGCGAAATTGACCGCATGCAGATTGATGGTGAGCAGTCGATCCTCGCGTCCTGCGAGTGGAAACTCGGTGACGCTGGTAGCCTTGGGCGTGCCTAGCCAGGGCTCCCAACTGGTGAAGCTGCACTCCCCACTGGGGGAAGTAGTACTGAGTGTCATCACACCTGTCTGCTGGCTAGACGTGGCATATCCGGCGGCGAAGGTTTGATAGAGTGGATTTTTAATCGCCTTTGAAAGGCCGGCTTGAACCGACGCTTCCTGAATAAACGCTAGGTTCACGTCGCCTGCAAGCACGGCTAGATCTTGCGCCCACCCGTCATTACTCGCCTTCTGAATGTTCCAGCTAAGGATTTCGAGATCACCGGACAATTCTTCTCCCTGCGTGATCCTGACTTGCCCTAAAACATCGGAACAAGGCTGACTTGCCTGACCTAGGCTGGCGGGAGTTGCAAAAGTAAAACTGCAAAGCAAAGCCAGAGACAATATCTGGAGGCGAGGCGTACGGGCAGTGGGCGGAGATCTCATAGTGATTCATCAATAGTCCGATGCGACAGGGGTTTGTGCCATCAATACTTACAGTCGTTGAGACAATCGACCTCAGTGTTAGTTCCTCTCAGGTGCTAATGCTTCAATTCAAAAATTATACCTCGCCTGGACGCCAACATAGCGCTGCGCGCTGCGGGGCTGGACTTGCCCGATTGTGAGTCCGGGTAAAAATAGTTGAGTCAAATTGATTTTATTGCCAGCGTAGGCTTCGTCGAACAAGTTGTTTGCAAAGAATGTCAGGCGATAACGACCTTCGTCGTCGTTCAAACCGAAACGTAGATTAGTTAGTCCATAGCTTCCTTGGGTAAGGTTGGGATCCTGGTTGATATTGAAGATGACATCGTCCTGCCAGGTGTAGATGATATTGGCAAACCCATCGAAGGGCAGTGAATCGAAAGGAATCTTGTAGTCCAGCATTGCGGTGTATTTCCATTCAGGCGAAACGGGGAGCTGGCCGTTATCAACATTCTGCAGCCCTGCTTCGCACCCCTCTGCCACTGTTTGCCCAGACCAGCACGCGGCGCCGTTATAATCATTGGCACTCGCGTCTATATAGGACGCGTTCATTGTCAGCGCGATATTTTCACTGAGTAGGATAAGGGAGTCCAGCTCGATGCCCTGAGTCACCAATTCGCCCACATTGTCGAGTCCGAAAACAACGACGTCATCGATGAGGTCAGTGCGTTGGACCTGGAAATCCTCGTAGGTGGTGTAAAAAACGTCAGCGTTAAGCTGCAAGCGCTGGTTCCAAAGAATACTTTTTACGCCAATTTCGTAAGAGTTAGAGGTTTCAGAGTCGATGGGATTGTTCGCCGCATATTCGCTAAACTTTCCTCCGCCGATATCAAATGCTTGGCCTTTATAGCCGCGAGCATAGCTGGCGTAGGTCATGATGTCGTCGCGGAAAAAATGTTGTAGCGAGACCCTACCCACGATGGGGGAGTCACTGTCATTGCCAGATGCCTTTTGGGGTGCCGAGTCCAAATAGCTTATCAAATCAGCGGAAATCTCCTCGTTTAGCCAGCGCAGACCGCCGGTGACGCTGGTGGCGGAGGTAAAATGCCAAGTGAGTTGACCAAAGACGCTGAAGCTTTCCGTCTTGGCCATGGTGTCGTTGTCCGCGAGTGCGAGGCTCAGGTTGCGGAAAAAATATTCTGTAGTCTTGGCGTTGGCGTAGTAGAGGCCTACTAGGTATTCATACTTTTCATTGGAAGGCGATAGCAGTCTAAATTCTTGAGAGTAAAAGTTGGTGCTGATTTCACCGCTGGAATACCAGCCTCCTTGTTCCTGACCTCCGCTAAAGAACGCTTGCACGTCTAAGTCGCTGAAGTCGACATCCTCTTGGATATCATAGTTCCAGTTGTCGAGGGCGGAAATCGAAACCAGTTCGAATTCGCCCACCGCGGCTTGTACTCGAATGCTTCCACCGGTCGATTCGGACTCGCTGTAGGGGCCATCCTCCCCACGGAAATCGAAATTGTCCTTTCCTGGACTTATGTCGTCCGCTGGATAGCCAATAGGTAGACCCAAAATCGAGTTGCCCACAGGCATACTTTCCCATGTTAGGGCACAGCATTTTGACTTGTCTTTCATATAGTAGGCGGAAAATTTCACCGTGGCAGTATCCGTTATGTCCCAGTCAAGCTTACCCCTGAGATTTTTGATCCGAGCACCGTTCTTGTCATCGACGTTAGGCGTGAGGTTGTTTATGTAACCGTCCCGGTCATTCCATTTCCCTGTCAGGCGGTAGCGAAAATCATCCATTATGGGGCCTGACACTGAGCCCACGACGCCGGTCTCACCGTCATCGGTAGCGGTCGCCTCAACGGACCCCTCAAAGGTCTCGGAAGGTGCCTTCGTGGTGATGCTGATGACTCCGGCCGAAGCGTTTTTCCCAAACAGGGTACTCTGCGGACCCCGCAGCACTTCAATGCGCTCAATATCCACGAGGCTCCCAATAGTCTGCCCCGGCTGAACGGCTGCAACGTCGTCTACCAACAGCGCAACGCCCTGTTCTACCCCGATCCCATACACGTTTGTTCCGACACCGCGGATGCTAAAGGAGCTGGTCTGCTTGTGATTCGCTTCATTAACCGTCAGCGACGGAGCCAGTCGCACAACGTCCTGAGTCGTCTGGATGCCGGCCTGCTCAATAGTGTCGGCGTCAATCGCGGTCAGTGCAATGGGAACATCCTGAGCGTTCTGCTCCCGTTTCTGTGCAGTGACCATCACCTCCTCGATTATCGGTTGCTGCGCCCCAGCACTGATGCTGAAGGTGGTTATAAGCGCTGTAATAGTGATAAAAATTGTAGTGCGTTGTGCGTTGAGGAATGCCATTTTCTTTGCCTTTCGGTTTGGTATTATCGGGCTGTGTTCAGCGACGACCCTTGCTGACCAGCGTTTTCAAAGCAGGCCAATACTGGCCGTTCATCAGGTGGATACACAGTGTTAAAAGCCACGGGGGGAACTTGCCACCGGACAGCATCACTAAGTTTCTTAGGGGCATTTCGCCCAGCATGGCGCCGAGTATTCGGTCGAGGTTTTCATCGACCTCATTGGGCACCATTTCTTTGACAGAGCGCAGAACCAGTTCATGTAGCTTTTTCCCAATGAAGGTCCCTCGAATTTCGCCTAGCGTCGAATTGGGGTGATAGGGAAAAGTGGGGCCGATCTCCGGGATCGGCTGACCCAGCAGGGCAGTAAATGTCGCTGTATCAAAAGCACGCTTTCTCGGCTCGAAATACGCCTGCAGGTCTGGGTTCGGGGGTTTTACCACAGCACATGACAGGACCTTTACGTTGCAAGACAGGCGAAGATCGGCACTGGATGCGCCAATTTCAATGCGGTAGTCACCCGCCTCGACTATCCAGTCGTGAACATCCCCATCCCAGTAGGCAAAGCCCCTGCGGCCGAGTTCAAAGGCCGCTGTGTGAGTTTGGCCCGGCTCGAGCCAAACTTTGACAAAGTCCCGTAATTCGCGTCGAGGTCGGTAAACACGGTGAGTGTCGGCACCGATATAGAGTTGGGCTATTTCGTAGCCTGCTACTGCGCCAGTATTTTTAATGTCGCACTCTACTGTTAGGCCATCCCATTCCGCCAGCTGGTCGCTGTCCACTGTCTCGAGCGGTAGATTGGTCCCCACGACACGCAACCGGTCATAAGTAAAAGTGGTGTAGGACAAACCGTGGCCGAAGGGAAATGCCACTGGCGTGTCGCTGGTGTCAAAGTAGCGATAGCCGACCCAGAGCCCCTCCCGGTATTGAACCTGGCGCGGTTCGCCGGGAAACCATTCATGGCAGGCTGCATCTTCAAGCCTGACAGGAAAGGTTTCTGCCAGCTTGCCCGAAGGATTTACCTCACCGAATAGCACTCTAGCAGCGGCGGACCCGCCTGCTTGGCCTCCGAGATAGGTCTCCAGCAGCGCCCCAACCTGATCGAGAAACGGCAGTTCGACCGGAGCGCCGTTTTGTAAAACCACCACAAGGCGGTCGGTAACCCGCGTCACGGCTTCTATAAGCGTCAGTTGGGCAGAGGGCAGCTGCATATGCTTTCGGTCGAAGCCCTCGGACTCATAACTGTCAGGCAGTCCAGCAAATAACACCACTGTTTTTGCGTCGCGTGCGATGGTCACGGCATCCTCAATGAGCTGCGGGTCAATGTCATCGTGCGTTAGGCTGTAACCCGGGGCGAAGAGTAGCGGGTTATCGGTGGCTAGCAGTTTTTGTATTTCGTCTAGCGGAATATCGAGCTTGGTGGGGTTGATCTGTGAACTGCCACTGCCCTGAAAACGCGGCTCTGCAGCAAGCGCGCCGATAATTGCCACGTTCTCCTGTTGGGACAGTGGCAACAGCCCTGCCGCGTTTTTGAGCAACACGCAGGCTTCCTCGGCGGCTCGCCGAGCGATTAGATGATGGGCATCGCGGTCGTAAGTAGTGCTCCGCTTGAGGGCGGGCCGAGATTTAAGAATCAGTTCGACGACCCGGATAGCAGCGTCATCCAGCTGCGCTTCGCTAAGCTCACCGCATTCCAGTGCAGCCAGCACGGCGGGCGTGTGAATGCCGCCATTGCCAGGCATTTCCAACTCCAGTCCGGCGGCAATGCCCTTTACCCGATCGTTACATGCCCCCCAATCACTGACGACTAGACCCGTGTGGCCCCACTCCTCTTTCAGGATGCGGGAGAGCAGCAAATGATTTTCGGCAAGGTAGTTACCGTTAAGTAGGTTGTATGAGCACATCACAGTCCAGGGCTGCGCTTGCCTAACGGTGATCTCAAATCCTGGCAGGTAGATTTCCCGTAGGGTACGCTCGTCGATAATCGCGTCGACAACCATGCGATGGCCTTCCTGATTGTTCGCGGCGTAGTGTTTGAGACTTGCCCCTACGCCCTCGTTTTGTACCCCTTGAACCCAGGCGGCCCCCAATTGCCCAGACAGGAAAGGATCTTCGGAAAAGTACTCGAAATTGCGCCCACACAGCGGGCTGCGTTTGATGTTAACGCCGGGCCCCAGCAGCACACTGACCTGTTCGGCCACACAGGCCTGTCCAAGAGCCTCGCCTACTTCCACCAGTAGAGCTCTGTTCCAGCTGCTCGCCAGACCGACTGCCGTTGGGAAACAGATGGCCGGCACACTGTCACTGAGCCCGATGTGATCACTGTTACCC
>CAJXWP010000064.1 GCA_913062625.1 uncultured Haliea sp.
TTCTAATTGCCCGAGTGCGTCCTGCCATTGCGCATAGGCCACGCAATACATCTCGAACGCATAGACGTCCAAAGGCGAATCGCTTCGCGGCTGACGGTGATGCCACGTTCAGCGAGTAGATCTTCAAAATCTCGATGGCTCAGATTGAAGGGATAGTACAGACAGACCGCGTAGAAAATAATATCGGGTGGGGATCGCTGACGTTTATAAATATTCATATGCTGATTGTATCAATTCCGGCAATTTAAATTGGCAATACCCGCTACGGCGTTGCGCGACTACATCAAGTCAGCAAGTTCGGTTCTTGGAATTTTGCGCACGTCTGGCAGGGGATGCGTCTTCACACCAACCATGCGAAGGATCAAGAAGCCGCGATTGTGGGCAAAGGTCTTGATCCAGTTCGGGTAGCCCGGCTCCTCCTTCGAGATGACGAATCGAACGCTCCCGTCCTCCCGCTTTGTCACTTCGCTCGACGTGAGGCTCACTGGGTCTGTGAGATAGCGATGAGATTGTGCCAGAACGTGGCCGACGTGAGGTTCCAATAGACGACGTCTGGCTGAACGAAGTCGACCACGAGAGCTTCACCTTCGCCGAGTTCGTAGTAGGCCATCTGATAGTAGTTATCGCTATTCGCCGCACTCGCCCCGATCGAGGCGCCGGTACTCGCGACAAAGTGATTGGGCTTGTCTCGCGCCTCGGGCAAGAGAGTTCGGTGCCAGGTGGAAACCACGGCGAGATAATCAGATGACTTGCGAAGACGTTGCGCCATCTCATCGTCCGAAATACCGTCCACGTCGGGGAGGGAGTCACCCACGGCTTCCATCGCGAAGCTCGCCAGCTCGTTGACTTCTCGATTGGCGACGTACTGCCGGATCACGACGCCATTCGCTTCGTCGGGGAATCGAACCCATGCCCCTGGCCCTTTGGGTTTCTCTTTTGTAAGCCACAGGATGAAGTTCCCATCTGCGTCGACATGTTTTCGGATTGCCATGTCGTTGAGGTACGCCACGGTACGACTGAATTTCGAATCCGCTTTACCGTTCACCGTGATGCTGACATAGGGTACGGTACCGAGGTTCCCCGACAGCTTGTAATCGTAACGGCCGTCGATGTAGGCCTGGTCGTATTCCGCGTCCGGGTTATAGGCTCCGATATCCCGATGACGCGGATCTCGCTTCGAGAACAGTGGATTTCGAAAATCGTAGTTGAGAGTGTCGCCGGTCTCGCTGGCGAGGTGTTTCAGGATCATGCGGAGTCCTTCGATGGCCTCCTGCTCAGTGGCCGCGTCGTAAAGGACCATCTGTTTGACTTCCTCGATGGTGCGCTGGAGCATCTCGAAGCTCTTCACTGTGGCAAGATCGTCGTAGCGACTCTCTTCGCCGCCGATTTCGGAGACCCAATTGAGCAGATTCGAATCGTTCCACTTCGCGTCGCCTTCGTTGGACGCTTCCTCCGCGAAGAGACCCATGGGCGCAGCGACAATCAGTGTCACGACCACCAGGAACACGCGAGTTCTCGACCGGATGCCATACGTTCGACTCACTGATTGACTCCTTGCCGCATTTGGCAGAGCGCCGCGGCTTTGACTTTTTTGAGGAACTCCCACCAGCACGACCACGTGATCAAGCCGCTGCCAAACAGAGAAGAAGGCTCGAAGTAAAGTCCGGACTAGCACCCCATTCGATGGACCCCAACCTAAACGTTCGCAATACCGCAACCCATTGTCGCGGCAGGGGCCCGCCAGTTGCTAATAAATAGGGTATCGGCAAGTTAACTTTTTGAAATCAGTGGAATCCAAAGTATAGGACAAATAAAAGGGCTGTTGTGAGCAGATCTCCTCATGGATACGAGTCACCAGGCCTGAAAAGATCGCGAACAGCCGGTCTATCACCCTGAAATCTTACCGACGTCAGTCATCGAACAATTCACATCCGGCCATTGCTGTCCGGTAATGAGACAAAAACCAACGCTGCCATCTTTGGCTTTTTCTATCGAGGGCACTTCTATAGTTCGGCCCATAGGCTTGTCTCCCCAAAGACTGCAGAGGTCAGGGTATAGCGTCGTAATCAGAATCTGGGCTTCAAAACTGGATAAATCACCGTGCTGCCCCAGGCCGGTTTGCTTCGCGGACAGCCAGCTGGTCATAGCCGCCACTGCTGCTGCACAACCTACGGCCCACTCCCCTATTCTTCCCCCGGCCGGTAGGGTCCGGCAATTTCTGTACATACATCAATAATACGTAGCCCTTCCAGGGGCTAATTCTCGGAGCCAATCATTGTCTGTCCTCTTGTTTTTATCGATGGGCTTAATTTAGTAACCTCCGAGCAAATCGCTTTTCGCCTGAGGTTTAATCACTAGCATTGTTGCTGCTCACATAAAGGAAGGGCGATCACCAATGATCTGGTTCTCAGTAAGCTCTGCAAGCTCCTGGTCACTCAGTCCTAATTCATCTCCGAGAATTTCCTGGTTGTGTTGCCCCAAACAGGGAGGCACAGCGTCGGCGAACAATGCATCAAATTTGGAGTATTTAACCGGCTCATCAGGATACCGAGTGACACCGGTAATAGGATGCTCTGTGGTATAAAAAAAGTTGCGATCTATCAATTGTGGGTTAGGCATAAGTCTGTGCCCATTAACAAGGAACTGCGCAGGAATACCGGCGCTCAGCAACAGGTCTTCCACTTCATTCACATCCTGGGAAGAGAACCACCTATCCAGAACTTCATCAATGTAATCGTGGTTCTGCTGTCGCCCTTTCAAATCCGAATATTTTGTATCATTCAAGTCACCATCAGGACCAACAAGGTCACAGAGATTCTGCCACTGTTCATCTGATTCAATGCTAACTGCAAGCCAATTATCTTCACCCTCACAGGCAAAAATGCCCTGAGGCGCCAGCTTTTTGGTTCTATTTTCTTGACGCCCTAGAAGGTCATTGTAAGCCGTGTAATCGATAACCTGTTCGGCTCCAACATTGAGTGCCGCATCCATTAAAGGCACCTCAACAAGCTGCCCCTCGCCAGTTTTTTTACGGTCTTCCAATGCCAACATCAAAGCAAAGAAGGCGTGAATTCCACCCACTGGATCACAAGAGCCTCGGGGCACCAGCGGCACGTCTTTATACCCCGTCACCCAGGCCTGACCACTGACCTGCTCGACATTCATCGCAAAGCCAGGACGATCACGCCAGGGACCATCGAGACCAAAGGCTGGCATACGCACTAAAATTGCCCTCGGGTTCAAACTATGAATAAGTTCTTTGGTCAACCCAAACTGACCCATTACGCGAGCTGAAAAATTTTCGATAACTACGTCGGCATCTGCGATCAATTTATGAAGTATCTTCATACCCTCAGGCTTGTCCAGGCTAAGCGTAATAGCACGCTTACCGCAGTTTGCTCCGGCAAAAACGGACGACCATTCCCACATGTTATGATTAGGAAGACCACCGGCGAATCGCATTCCATCAGGGCGCTGTATCGACTCAACCTTGACCACATCAGCACCAAACTGAGCAATCAACGAGGTGGCATAGGGTCCAGCCCAGAATGCCGTGAGATCGATAACTCTAAGCCCTTTTAGGGGTAGCTCGTCTTTTCCACTGACTCTGACCGGGGGACGATCCAGGGACTTAAGTTCAGCAAAAATTTCATCCCGGTGCTCATTGAGCGTAGGCGCAGCACCTACCGGACGATACATTGTCTTTTCCATGATGCAGCCAGGCCGCGGCTGTTTAAAACCACCAGGATTATCCACAAACATGCCGCGCTGCTGCATGTGGTCCATATCTAATAGAGTATCTCCGGAGCCTATGGGTGCGGCAGGAATTCTCAGAAGCGTTGATATTTCAATAATTTCATCGACGGTATGTTGCTTAGTCCACTCGTTAATCGCGCCTTTGATAAGCTTCATATCTTTCATTCGAGACATATGAGTCAAATATTCTTCATTGTCAGCAATATCCTGGCGCCCGATCATGGCGCAAAAATCTAGCCACTGCTGACCGGTAATCGTACAAAAGCCAACCCAACCATCTTTGGCCTCTTCAATAGATGGCATTTCTATGCTGCGTGGCAATAAGTCGTCAGTCCATTGGCTCACCATATCTCTAAATGTCGTCATGCTCAGTAAAATAGATTCCAGAGCCGATACATCAGCATGCTGTCCTTTACCGGTTTCCTTGGCCGACAACCAAGCCGTAACAGCTGCTACTGAGGCGAAAGTACCACAAATCCACTCGCCCAGGCGCCCACCTGCGGTTACTGGTTTTCGGCCTGGTAGGCCTCGAGAGGCTGTCGACCCAGAGGCGGCTTGCAATGTAAACTCAGTTGCCGGCCGATTTGCATAGGGGCCTGTTAGTCCCCAAGGTGAAATTGATATTAGCGAGACTGCAGGATTAATTGCCGAGAATGTCTCATAGTTCAAATCGTATTGCTGTAGGCCCTGGCAACCAAAATCTTCGACAATAATATCAGCGTTTTTTACTAATTCCAGCAGCCACTGCCGATCAGATTGATCATGTAAATCCAGGCAAATACTTTGTTTTGAGGCGTTGAGAAACTGAAACAGTGCGCCATCTCTTCCCTCTGGCACAGCTTCACCTGATGCACGCCAGCGGCGAAGAGGATCACCCTCGGGGGCCTCAACCTTGATAACAGTAGCACCTCCATCAACAAACAATTTGGTGCAATAGGGCCCCGCTATCTCGCTACTCAGCTCAATAATACGGACGCCTTTCAGAGGCCAATTGCCCGAACTAGTCATTTTTTAGCTTACCTCTTATTTTTTGTACGCTGGCAGTTTTGTAGAGCATTAAGACTATAAAACCTTTGCCCGGTTCACAACATTATCGGTAAAATTAAAAGTATAGGACAAATAAAAGGGCTATCGTGAGCGGTCTCCTCATGGATATGAGTCACCAGGCCTGAAAAGATCCCGAACAGCCGGTCTATCACCCTGAAATCTTACCGACGTCAGTCATCGAAAAGTTCACATCCGGCCATTACTGAACTGTAGAACGCAGAGAGCCGAGCCAGGCTTTTTCAGTGGCTTCCTTGCTGATTAAATGCTGTTGAACTGGATTCCTTTCCAGCGAAAAGAGGCAATGTCTCAGGGGGTGCCCTTGGAGCAGGTGTGAGCAACGGGAGGGTGGGAATGTCTTGCTCCTTCTTGCGAAGATGAGCCAGGATTCTATCGATGATGTCCTGAATGTCCTGTAGACTCTGCCGACGTTTCAGAATTAATAAATTGAACATTCAGTCACCCAAAAGGATCTCTCCAATGAACCTATTAATTGTTTTAACGTCACATGATCAACTGGGTGACACTGGCCATAAAACGGGCTTTTGGCTGGAAGAATTTGCCAGCCCCTATTACGCTCTATTAGATGCCGGTGCCACAGTCACTCTGGCCTCACCCCTAGGCGGTCAACCGCCCCTCGACCCCAAGAGCGGCGAGCCGGGTTTCCTAACCGAAGCGACACATCGATTCGAAGATGACCAGGCCGCTAAAACCGCCCTAGGAACTACAGTCAAATTGTCGACAATGAACGTGGAAGATTTTGATGGGGTATTTTACCCCGGTGGCCACGGCCCGCTTTGGGATCTGCACAGTGACCCTGACTCGATTGCTCTGATTGAGGGATTTATTGCCGCGGGCAAGCCGGTAGCTGCAGTGTGCCACGCACCTGCTGTGCTACTCAAAGCCAAAGCTGCCAATGGTGATCCACTGGTTATGGGTAAAAGTGTCACTGGCTTTAGTAATAGCGAAGAGGCCGCGGTGGAGCTGACCGCGGTGGTTCCCTATTTGCTCGAAGATGAGCTTGTGGCAATGGGTGGCCTTTACCAAAAGACCGAAGATTGGAACTCATTGGCAGTCGTCGATGGTTTGATTATTACCGGCCAGAACCCCGGCTCCTCAACTGCGGTTGCCGAAGCGTTGCTAGAGACAGTCAACCCGAACTAGGGAGACGCTGTCCCCGCACTGCGGCAGTGGGCAGGTCTGCGTGTCCGGAGCAACTTAATGGCCTGTCATATTTATTTTTAGGAAACTATCACTCTACTTGATGACGCCGGCAAGCGCGGGTGCTGCTTGCGAGGAAGCAGTGTTGTGGATGTGTGACTGAGCCTAAAAATACCAAGGCTAGTTGGTCTGGCTCCTGAGCACTGCGACGCGGCCCTTGACGCTAATTTTGCACGTATAAAATGTGACTACCCTAACGGTATTTATAAGGCCGGCGGCTAGACTTTAGACCCCCCTATGCCCTCTGGAGAGCGAAACATTAGCCGTGCATGCCTCGAAATTTTTGCCGTCGGGTTAATGGCCGAGTCTGTAGCGCAAAGTGCGCTGATGAATTCACCGAATCAAATTGAAGCGGTGATGGCAAATTCTGAGAAGCGCATGCCAAAATTCTCCGATCCGACTTAGATAGTTTCAATTACTAAAAAACACTAAAGATGATCTTTGCCGGTCCACCGCAATGACCGTAAATCTGCCTTCACCTAGGTTTCGTTTCCGCCACAATCCAAGCCCATATTCTTAAGAATAATGGACTCATCCAGCGCGTCAGTAAGGCCATCTAGATTGAAGTCATAGACACTCGAAAGACCTGCGGAGCTCGCATAGCTCGCCCAATTCTCGAGGTCGGAGGCATCCACCACACCATCAATATTGCCATCTCCAGGGCAGACAATCACGGTAGCCCGAATATCGGCTAGCAGCGTGGTTAGTTTCGTGAAAGCTTTTTGCTGTGTTGAGCTGAGCCCATCCAAGGGCAGCTCACTACCCTCTAGGTCTAACCAGGGCGTGTTGATAGGCTGGTCAATTTCGTAAAGCTCCAACTGGACTTTGTCGACGCAGGCGCCCGACTCGCAGTCCTTAAATGTATTCTCGACCAGTTTGAAAGCATCATCGCGCACGGCGATAGAAACCAGCGGGGTCACATCAAATCCCTCGCCACCATTACCCACTACAAATTCTAGAGCCTGTGAGCAGTATTGAAAGCCTTCCTCGGGAGCGGGTATGCCATTAACGGAAGCATCGTTGCCCTCGCCCCACCAAACGCCATTGTTGTCTTCGCAGATACTACGGATATTGGGGATCTGGGTGCAAGCTCCTATTACGCAGGGGCCGTTGACCATACCGTTGGCCTGCAAACTCAGACCGACCTCGGTATAGTTCCAGTCGCGAATGGCGGGCTGATCGGGATTAGTTAAATACGGCAACATTGACATCGCATCGATTGTGCGAGGCACCTGAGCCTGTACGTTGGTGATGCCGGCGATTTCAGCAAACAGGGCGTAGAGATCAGCCACGTTTACCATTGTGTCTACCTGCCGGCCGGGCGAATTAACCAGCGGGCCGCTGATGACAAGGGGCACGGAAACTCCGGTCTGGTAGGCTGTACCTTTACTGCGGCTGCCATCGAAAGGCAACTTGACGCTAAAGCCTAGCGAGCCGTTGTCCCCTAGGATAATCACCATAGTGTCGGTTAGTTTCGGAGTATACACTAGGCCACCCTCTGGGTTATAGCTTGCAAGGCCGATGGCAACCAGTAGGCGGCCTATTTCGAGGTCCAGTGTTTCCGTCATCAGGTTCTGTATCACGCGCTGAGCCTGGATGTTACCGCAATCGAGATCGCTGCTGGCGCTGCTAGCCGGCGATGAGGCATTGACGGGGGGCTGTATCAGCGGGGTGTGAACGGATGCAAAATTGACCGCTGCCATCCAGGGTTGATTCGGCGCCCGTGAATTGATCCACTCAACCGCTGCGTCGACCGCAAAACGCGGGCGATACTGCCGCGATCTCGGGTCGGTAAGCAGTAGACTTGTTACCGCGCCGTCTGAATAGTTATAGACCACCGGCGAAACGGAATGAGAGCTCAAGCGGTCAAAATTCAACCGCTCTGGTAACGAGGTCTGGCAGTTTGTATTCGGGTCTAAAATACCGCCGGCATCGCGGCAATTGCGACCGGGAGGGATTAGTAGACCTCCGTCTTCGGTGCAACTGCCGTCTGCCATGTAGCATGCGCCGGCATCTGCACCGTTGGCGAGGTTAGCGCTCGGAACGAAACCACAACTGTAGGTTCCTTCGTCGGCAATACCTCCAGCGGTCGTATCTATCGGGCTTGGATCGCCACTTTTGTCCATCCAACCCGCATAGTAGTCCCAGCCCAGGTCATGCACGATGCCATTACCAGCAGGATTCAAGCCCGGCAACGCAATATGAAACTTGCCGATAAGCGCGCTTTCATAGCCCTGTTCCGCCAGCAATTTTGGAATCGTCATGGCATAGGGTGAGGTCATAGCATTGGAGAGATCGTTGGGGCCCAGCGCCGCCTTCACATTTGTACGCAGAGGAAAGCGTCCTTCATACATTACGCCACGAGTGGTCGAGCAGGCCGGCATAGACCATGCATCTGTGAAACTGACGCCGGCACTGGCGAGCGCAGCAATAGTAGGCGTGGCAGGCGGTGTCTCACCACCGAAACCAAATACTTCTAGTTGATCTATTCCGATATCGTCCAGTACGACAAACAAGATGTTAGTAGCTGCCGGCATGTCTGGAGCCAATTCGGGACCACTCGAACTATCAGAGCAGCCAGCGATCGCCATTGCAGTAATCGGAATCAATATTCTTGCCAGCCAGCCGGCCGATTGTTTGATGCTTATGAAAGATTTTCTCATAAAATAATTTAAGTTCACGACGCATAAATTGTAGGCAAAAAAATATCTGAAGTAAATAGCCTCGCGAGCAAGCAACGGCTCAAACACCACCACTCCCAACGGTACTGACAACTTAACTCGCTGAAGTTAGCAGGATCAGTGAGGAAACCTACTCTCAACAGGCCGTTTATTTGTCCTATACTTAAATAACCATCTCTTCTAAAGAGAAAGAACTTACAGCAATAACAGTGGAGGTTTTGTCGTTAAACGGAACATGAAATAAGGTCGATGCAAATCTGAACCGACCCCATAGCTTTTGTTAATCCGCGTAGTCTAATCCCTTATCTTTTTGGACTTCTCTTTTGTTAGGATTCACAGATTCCCTAAAAGGCACATCGACAATTTCACCCTCTACCGGCACCCCAAATGATTCCGAGTATTCATCGGGTAACCTGACATGTAATTTTGTGCCTATCTCGGATGAGGTCCATGGTACCCAGCCTAGTCCTACGTTTGTATTGAGTTCTGGAGACCACCATGGAGAGGATATATAGCCCATGTCATTCCCATCTGTATCTGCAATTAGCCAGAAATCAGGAGCATAGTCGGTGATTTTTTTGCCCGCAAAAATCAGGCCAACCATTCGCATTTTGAATGGAAAATCTCCAGCATCAAGAACTAAACGTTGTCTTCCAAGCTCTTCTTTGCCGATGTAATCGGCTGCTTTGTTTCGAGGTACCTGATAGCTCAGGTTTACCTGAAAAGGAGAAGTTTCGTGGTCCAAGTCTTGGCCCCAAGATAAAATGCCAGCTTGAATTCGACGATGATGAGCTGGCGCTATCACCATTAAACCAAACTCTTTACCTGCCTCAAGAACTGCATTCCATATAATCTCCGCATTTTCATGCGCATCGCGTACATAAATTTCATAGCCTTTTTCTCCCGTAAAACCCGTTTGGCTGATGACTACATCTGCACCTCCGATACTCGTTTCCATGAGACCATAATAAGGAACTTCCCTGAGCTCTTCACCCGCAAGTTTGGCCATAAGATCTTCAGAGAGAGGACCTTGAATTTGTAGAGGACAGACATCAATCTCATCAATTTCAACATCATATTTCTTGGAAATATTGACGCCTTGAAGCCAAAGCAAGAGATCGCTATCAGAAATAGAAAACCAGAATTCATCTTCTGATAATCTCAATAAAACAGGGTCATTTAAAATGCCACCTTTGTCGTTACACAAAATTGCATATTTTCCATTACCTGGTTCAATTTTAGTGGCATCACGTGTGATCACATAATCTGTAAAAGCTTCAGCATCAGGACCTTTAACTCTTATCTGTCTTTCAACAGCAACGTTCCACATAGTTACACGATTGACCAATGCTTCGTATTCGACCATGGCTCCGCCATCTTCAGGTCTAACGTATCCTCTTGGATGGTAGATACGATTATAAACTGTTGCTCTCCAGCAACCGGCTTCATGAGATAGATGCCAAAAAGGCGATTTCCTCACTCGAGTTGAAATCAATAGCTCAGTGGGCGTTCGACCGCTCTGTCTAAGATTATATGGAACTACGCGATCACTCTGATCGACACTAGGATGGTTTGGATTTTTCATATTCTTCCCCCTTAAATGAATATATGAATAAATTCCTTAAGCACGAACCCTTTTATTTTCAGGATCATATATCGATCCCTTGCCGACTATTTGAACGGTCATCGGATAAACTCCGTCACCGTTTTCGTTAAAATATTCCAGCGACATTGGCTTCCCTGGTATAGCGATTTTTGTAGGTAAGTAACCCATAACTACGTGTTTCTTGATTGATGGGCAATAGGACATGCTGGTGCTATAGGACCTTCTACCTTTACTGTCTACAGGAACTTCCCCTGTATCAGGATCAATGATTGGTGAGATCCCAACCGGATAGCGGGAACCCGCACCCGATACATTTAGGTTATCCAGCGTCATAGTGCATAGAATTGCACTGGGCTCTTCATCTCGATGAGCAAGGTGCGCTGCCTTCCCATGAAAATCTGCTTCTTTTACTAGACGCCTTTCGATAGCCGATTCACAAGCATTATAGTTACCCTCTAGATCTTCGCCCTGAAGTCGAAAGCTTTTTTCTAGACGTCGACTGTTGGCATAAGTTTCGATGCCCACTGGCACCACTCCAGCCTCAAGCAAAGAATCATAAAGTGCCAAACCTTCCTCGCTATCATTGTTTAAATAAATTTCCCAACCGCTTTCACCGACATAGGAAATGCGTGCTACCCAGACATCAATTGTTTTTCCACCGGATACATTAAGGGTCAAAAATTTTGCTGTGGCGAAGGGAAAATTTTCGATGCTAATTTCACTGGGGTCAATCAAATTACCTAGAGCATCTTTTGCCTGAGGTCCCCATAATCCTAAAGTTGCTATATCGTGGGTCCTGATATTAATGTCTGCTTCAAGCCCCATGTCATCCCGATAATTTCGCATGGTTAACCAGTCCCTGTTGCCATCAGCTCCGCCAGTTACTACCCGATAAAGTTTTTCGCCTAAGCGAGAAATAGTAAGATCTGCATGAACGCCACCATCACCATCTAAGAAATTAGTATAAATAATTCGCCCTTCAGAAGTATTACCACCAACCTTCGCAACAGAAAGATATTCAAGCATGCGTTCTGCATCTGGACCCTCAATATCTATAATTGCAAAGTGCGATAAATTGATCATTCCAGCTGATGCACTCATGGCTAGATGTTCCGCATTAGCGATTTCATAGGGTACGTGGCGACGGTCCCATTCGTTTTCTCGAACTGGAACCTCTGTTAAGTAATTGCCGAGTTTTTCTCGATTACTTTCATATGCAAGGGCACGCTCCCAGCCAGCAACTTCGTTATCAAAGTATCCGCCAAGATCCTTTTCCCGTTCATAAAAAGGACTGACAAAAATTTCTCTATGACTAATGTAGGGCTCTCTAGGATGAACAGCAGGGGTGTAGATAGTTTGAGAATTTTCAAAAGCTCGCGTTTTAACAAAAGCTTTTTCTTTTTGCGCGGGATAAAATCTGGCAATGTCAAAAGAACGCATGTCTACCTGAGTTTTACCATTAATCATCGCTTCAGCACAGAGTCTTGCGCATCCTGGACCGTCTTTGACCCAAACTGCTTCACACATCCAAAAACCTCTAACCTCTGGGCTTTCCCCAATCAAAGAGCCAGCGTCAGCAGTGACCGATAGTAAGCCATTAAATGAACTTTTTTCATCCCAGCCAAGGTCAGCAAGTATAGGGGTGGTTTCGAATGCTCTTTCGAGAGGTTCAGCGATCTCTTCAAGCTCCAAGTATCTCATTGAGTCTGAACCCATCGTTTTATTAGGATTGCCAATATCCTCAGGATCAACAAGTCGAGGCTCTTTATCCTCGTAGAAACCCCATTCAAGCATCCCTCCATGGAGTCTGCCTGTGTCTCTAATATAAGCTGAATTTCCTTGATCGCGAAGTAGTGGATAAACAAGTAATTCCTCTGTTCCTTGTATTTCTGGGAGTGGGCCAAAAAATAATAAAGGATGTTCAACGGGCATTAGCGGGATTCGAACGCCAGCCATATCTCCCATTAAAGGACCCCAGATTCCTGATGCAATGACAACTTTGTCAGTTTTGATTGTTCCTCTATCGGTTTTTACTCCAGTAATACGCTCATTCTCAATTTCAAATCCTACAGCTGGTGTGTCAGTGTATGTACTTAAAGCACCTTTCTCTTTGGCGCTTTCCACAGCAAAGTTCACCACATCCTGTGAGCGAGGCGTTACTAAGCCGGCATCTGGATCCCACATTGCACCGCGTATTGAATCTTCATCTAATAGTGGGAATTTTTCTTTAGCTTCGGATGCAGAAATTAAGCGAACGTTAGTTCCGAAGGCTTTACCTGATTCCACTTTCCGCTTGAGTTCTTCCCATCGAGCATCATCGTCTTTCCGGCAGATTTCTAAACCTCCTTTTTTTAGAAAGAAGCCATTATCTTCATAAAACTTCCGACTAAAATCAGTGGCCCAGCAGCCTAGCTTGTCATGAGTTGTGTTGTAGACAAAATCCGAAGCATGAGCAGTGGATGCAATGTCTGAAGGAATTATGGTAGATTTTTCTAACCCTACAATATTTTTTTGGCCGAGCTCTGTGAGCCAATATGCTAGCATTGATCCCACAATCCCACCTACTCCAACGATTACTACTTCGGCATCTGTAGGAAATTTAGAGGACTTTTTTGACATCTTTTTGCTACTAATAAAACTCTTATATCTCGATGGTATTCTTCATAGATATATCTGTCCAATACTTTAGGCTTCTTCCATTCCTAATAACTCCAATATCTCCAACGGACGGATGTTTGAAATTGATTATCCAGAAACCAGTGGCGTTGATGAAGAACGTGCTCGTGCGGCACTGCGCATAAAACCAGAATCAATTATAAGAATTATGCAGCACAAAGGTGATTCAGAATGTCGTAATCGGGTCTCTGGCGTCATGGGTGACGAAGACGAATTATGCAACTGGGATGGTTACCTCCCTAGCCTACCATGATAGGAATGCCGCCTTAGATCGGGGGCCTAGCCGTTTTCAGCGCAAATTGCAGTGAAGTCTAGAATCTATCGGAAAATCGGGCGCAAATGCTGCGCAATATGTCATGTGGCGACAAATTTGGCCCTCATGTGGCCCTCAGCGTTTGTGGTCAAAAAGAGATAAATAATAAAACCTATACTAATCAGTAGTTTAATGGTGCGCCCTAAAGGATTCGAACCTTTGAACGACGCCTTATAAAAGGGCGTTGCTTTATTGCATTTTCTACATTCCCCGCCAGCCCACTGGTCGCAAAACGTGGATAATTCGATACACCCCCACTGGGGGCCGCAGAAACAACAAAAAGCTGGGCACATACCCCAGCATGACAGTGGCAATGGCGCGCGCACAGGCATTGAAGGTGCTGGGGCAGGCAACCGCAGGGGTCGACCCAGGCAGGGACGCCAAGCGCGAACAACGCGCCACACTGGGGGTGTATGTCCGGGGCCAATATACGGAATACGCGCAGCAAAACATCGCATCGCACGATGGCACGCTTAAACTTTTGGCCGCAAATTTCGGCCATTTATATGGCGCCCCAATGACAGACATCAGCGAAATGGATGTGCAGCGATGGCGGGCTAAACTTGCCAAACAACCCAGCCCAGTGGCATTCACCACTGTGCAGCGCAGATTCACAGCTTTAAAAGCGTGCCTCAATACGGCGCTAAAAACGCACAAGGTCATCACCCACCACCAGCTATCGGGGGTGACGCTGAAACGCACCACCGCGCAGCTTGAAACCGCCGACGAAAAGCCGCCGCGATTCCTGACCCGGAACGATGAATACCCCCGACTGGTGGCCGCACTGAATGCCCGCCAGACGCGAATGCGTGCCAGTGGTCTGCCGTGCATGACTGGGCAGTACACCGACCATCTGATGCCGCTGGTGCTGGTGGCATTGCACACAGGACTGCGCCGGGGCGATCTGTTCAGTTTGGAATGGTCGCACATCAATCTGGAACGCGGCCAAGTGACGAAGGTCATCAATAAGACCCGCCGCAAAACAATCAAGCCAGCAGTGTTACCGCTACGGACTGACGCTGTGGCCGTCTTAAAAGACTGGCGGGCGCAGACCAGCGGCAACGGGCTGGTGTTCCCCTCCCCCGTCACTGGCAAACAATTAGATTCGGTCAAAACGGCGTGGCGCAATCTAATGACTGCGGCAGATATTCAGGATTTTAGGTTTCACGATCTGCGGCACACGTTCGCCAGTTGGCTGGTGATGGATGGCAAATCGCTATTTACGGTGCAGAAATTGATGACGCATTCGACCGCCGAAATGACGCAAGTCTATGCCCATCTGTCAGATGACCATCTGCGTCAGGCGGTTGAGTTGTCGGGCTAGGATTTCATCTGACCCACCCCCAAATTTCTGCTAAAATTTAACGCGGAAGTTAACGCATTAGGTCTTAAGAGTTAAGACGTTTGTAGTAGTGCCACGTGGCCTGCTCAAACGTATCAAGCTATGCATAACGGTGACAAATGTCTGACATCCCGGGTAAAAAACGAATTGAACTTAATGAGGAGGCGGCGAACGTTAGGCTTCGGGCATCGAGGACAGGCGGAGTCAACCTTTCCACTGCACCGGCCAAAGGCATCACTCTCAATACGAAGCATGGAGCCAGGGTCTCAAAGACTTATAAGGGCCTTACTCTTGGCTTTCAGAACTTCAATAGTGTCGTTAGGGGGCGATGGAATGTAGGCAGTAACAACATTAATCTCTCAAAGTCGGGACCTTCACTTTCGAACAAGAATGCTCTGGGAACATTTAACTTCACAAGACCTAAGTCTTCTTCGGCCACGGTAGCTGGCATACAGGTAAGAGGCAGTACTGGCGCAATCATTGCCTTTGGGGGCATGGTCATTAGCCTGATTAGGGCTGCGGCCGTGGTCTTGATGGTGCTAGTACCATATCTGCTTCTATCCTTGGCTTGGGTTGCACATACACTCTGGAGTGGCGCTCTGGTTATTGGATCACTTTTGATTTTCCTAGTAGTCGATGTGCCAAAACAATTGTTGCAAAAACGCAAATCTAGAGACTCGATCCCAGATTAAGGGCTTCTTAAGATCTTAGAAAATAAGCATATGGCGGATAATCCGTCGGTCGTTTTAGCGGACCGCCGCAACCAATCTTATTCTTAATCGCATAGCCGACTTCTTCCACCTGGCCCCTGTGTTGTGCAAAAGGGGGTACTGGCAGGTTAACTTAAAGTCATGGGCTGAGCCGACACAATTCGGCCCTTGGCGCTGGCAATCGAGTCGCCAGCTACCACTTTAGGTTTTTTATTGCGTCCCGTAAGTTCTAAAACTCTTCTTTTCGAGGAGAAATTAGGTAACTTGTCAGTACCTAAATATCTCCTACTAACTTCTCTATATGAATTTCAGGCATAAAGGACTTTACTTCTCGTGAGTGAAAAATGCGGAGAGCTAAATGGTTAAAGAGCAAGTGCTGTCAAAAACCCGTTTTATGGCTGGACTGCAGTGTCCTTTGCGTCTATGGCTGGGCCTGAATGAGAAGAACGCACCTGAGTTCGAGGTAGACGAGGTCTCTCGGGCGAGAATGGAAAGCGGTAATCGGGTGGGCGAAATCGCCAGAGATTACTTTCCCGGCGGCACTCTTATAGAAGGTGAACGATATGAGTACGAGAAGAAGTGTGCTCTGACCCAGGAAGCCCTGAAGAATGGCCATTCAATCATTTACGAGGCAGCTTTCATGCACGAGGGCACCTTCGTGGCTATCGATATTCTGGAGAGAGGTTCAATTGGTTGGATTATTCGGGAGGTTAAGTCTACTACCAGCGTAAAAACAGTGCACGTTGTTGACGCTGCTATCCAGCTCATGACCGCAAGGTCGGCAGGCCTTGATGTAGTTCGTGCAGACTTACTGCACTTGAATCGGGAGTGCCAATATCCGGACCTGGCTAATCTATTCACTTCTGCGGATGTCACGGCGAAGGCGGAGGAAATGATGGGTTACCTGCGGGCTCGTGAAAGCGAATTGAAATGCGTAATGGTAGAGGATGCACCTGAGGTAGAGGTCGGGGCTCACTGCGATTCACCCCGGGCGTGCGCTTTTAAGAGTCGATGCTGGCCTGAAATACCGGAGCATCATATAAGTACACTTTATCGTTTTGGACAGGCTAAGACCCAGGCTTTGATTGAACAGGGAGTTCATACTATTGATCAGGTTGATAGCAGCACGAAGTTAGATTCTATCGCGGCAAGGCAGGTCGATTCTATAGTAAGTGGAAGGGTGATCGTCGAAGCGGGGCTAGGACCGGACCTAGATAGCCTGATTTTACCAGCAGCGTTTCTTGATTTTGAAACGGTCTCAAGGGCGATTCCTGTATGGGAGGGGTGCAGTCCGTATACTCAGGTTCCTGTGCAATTTAGCTGTCACTTCATGGATCGTAGCGGGGCGTTGCAACATCATGAATGGTTGGCAGTCGCCGGATGTGATCCGAGGCCGCAGCTGGCGGAGGCTCTCGTGAAGGCCTGCGAAGGAGCGGAAACAGTGGTTGCGTATAACGCAGGCTTTGAAAAGGGCTGTATTATTGGTCTAGCTCAGGCCTGCCCGGAACTGGAGGATCAGCTGATGGCAATAGCCGATAAGCTGGCCGATTTGCTTCCTATGGTAAGAAATAACGTCTACCACCCGCAGTTTCACGGTAGCTTTAGCATTAAGTCAGTGTTGCCAGCATTAATTCCAGGCATGGGATATAAGAACCTGGATATCGCTTCGGGAGATGTGGCTGCTCTCAAGTTAGAAAATATGATCCTGGGTCAAATTGATGGCAATACGGATGAGTTGCGATCAGCACTTTTGAAGTACTGCGAGATGGATACATTCGCAATGGTAGAGCTTTATCGAAAGTTACAGGACCTCGCTGGTTAGAAGGCAGCATGTCTATGTGAGCCACAAATAAACTACACAATGGCGGTGAAATAACACTGCAACTGCTGTCTCTTATACACATCTGACGCTGCCGACGAATA
>CAJXWP010000065.1 GCA_913062625.1 uncultured Haliea sp.
CCCAGCGATCCTTATGGGCTGTCCAAGTGGCATGCGGAATGTGTTTTGCGGCAAGCGTTTTCGGAGGATGAGATGTCTGTGGTGATCTTGCGTCCGGCTTTAGTTTATGGGCCTGATGTTAAAGGCAATTTGCAGTCGTTTTCTCGTGGTGTACGCTGGGGTTTGCCCAGACCGCCAAAGCGGGGCGCCCGATCAATGATTGCAGTGCAAGATTTGGTCGCTTTGCTGTGCCTGATCGCACAGCGCCCACCCATGGGATTTCAGCTGTGGATAGCCTGCGGTGCCCACAGCTACAGCACGCGGGACATTTACGATCTAATGCGCAAAGCCAGTAGTAGGGGCATGGGTGTTGGTTGGCTTCCACATTCGCTCTGGTGGCTTGGCGCGCACGCTCTGGATATCGTTACTGGGCAACGAAATGGATCTACTTATGAGAAGCTGTTTGGCACGGAACTGTATAGCAATGCCGCTGTTTTAGCGGGTACAGAGTGGAAGCCCCGGGTCACACTGGAGCATGTCATGGGAAACATAATTGCGCCGAGAGACACCGACTCATGATAGTACTAGTGGCTACCTTCCTGCTATCTGCTTTACTGTGCGGAGGCTACTTACGGGTTGCCCAACGTCGACGGCTTGTTGATACTCCCAACGAGCGCAGTTCTCATTCGCATCCGACCCCTCATGGTGGAGGGGCCGCTCTATTGCTGGCGTTCATAGTCGGCCTTTTCTTAGCAGGTCAGCGCTACAATAGCTGGGAAGAATCCTTCGTTGTGTTAGCGGCCGCTACACTTTTACTGATGATTGTGGGGATCATTGACGACCTGCGAGGCCTGTCAGTGCGAGTACGCATGATCCTGTATAGCTTAGTGTGTCTGTGGGCCGCGGATACGCTACTGTCGTCAGTATTTATCGATAGTGTCGCAAGTCGCGCAGTGTTGGTGTTGTTAGCGGCTTTTGTGATGTTGTGGTCGCTCAATTTATACAATTTTATGGATGGCATTGATGGTATCGCCACACTGCAAACGTTGCTGGCCTGTTGTTTTGCGGCATGGCTCTCCTTAAGAGTTGGGCACAATGATAGCTATGCCATGCTCTGCCTGTTGTTGGCCGCCGCGCACGCTGGTTTTCTGATTTGGAATTATCCTCCTGCACGATTATTTATGGGAGATGCCGGCAGCGTCCCCACGGGATTTTTGCTGGCGGCGATAGCGCTTGTTGGGGCAGCGCAGGGGCAGCTAAATCCTTTGTGCTGGGTGGTACTACTGGCTGTATTTATTACCGATGCGAGTTGGACACTAGTGTGGCGCCTGTCTACTGGACAGGCGTTCACGCAACCCCATCGGCTGCATGCATATCAGCGATTGAGTCGATATTGGGATTCACACCTTAGTGTTGATATGCTGTTGCTAATAATAAACGTTTTCTGGTTATTTCCACTAGCCTGGGCATTGCAAGCATGGCCGAGCTATAGCATGATTTTTGTAATTTTGGCATATTTTCCTCTACTCTGTGGCATGGCGAAAGTCGGCCGATTAGCGTAAGGTAAGGGCAGTTTAAGAACGTTAAAAAGCGGTGAAGTCTTCCCCCACCGCGACCTTTAGAACCGGAGCCAATGTGCAGAAATGGCCTGATATCTTCGTGTTACGTTGGCTCGTCGGCTTGATTCATAGCTGTCGGGATATCTTCGAAAAAGCGGTAGAACTTCCTCGTAATATCAAGCAGGCCTTCCTGTTGATTCTCGATATGGTCTATGTGACTGGCGCCATGTGGGCAGCAGTTGCTCTCCCATGGGGGCACACGAATTTTCAGTTGGGGCCGGTAGAATGGGCCTGCGGTGTGGCCACTATAATCGCTAGTGCCATTATTTTCCTGCGTCTGGGATTGTATAGGGCCGTCGTTCGTTTTATGGGTCAGCAGACCATTTGGGCCCTTATTACGGCAGCGAGTTATTCCACACTTGTGCTGGGAGCTGCGGTCTTTTTTACTCGGGCGGATGTGCCGCGGTCGACGCCTTTCATCTATTGGTTACTGATATTGCTGAGTATCGGCGGTACGAGACTCGTCGCTCGCGGGTACTATCATGCCAAAGTACGTGCGGTGTCTGAAAACGTAATTATTTATGGCGCTGGACAATCCGGCAGGCAACTTCTCCATGGTTTGCACCACGGCGAGCAATTTCACCCGGTGGCATTTGTAGATGATAATCGTCGGTTGCAACGCTCGGTTATCAATGGGATGCATATCGCACGTCCGGAAGATATAGAGGCGCTAGTCTCACAGTATGATGTAACGCAGGTGCTGTTAGCTATACCCTCTGCATCGCCAGAGCGACGCAAGGAGATAATTAATTCACTGGTCGGTCTGCCTGTCCATGTGCGCACTGTGCCAACGATCAACGAATTACTGGCCGGTGAAGCCAGCATTAGCCAAATTCGGGATATTGACCTAGATGATTTACTGGGTAGAGAACCGGTTCCTCCGCATCCGGAGTTAGTTGACCGCTGTATTGCTGACAAGGTGGTTGTCGTGACGGGCGCGGGTGGATCTATTGGTGCAGAGTTGTGTCGTCAAATCATCATGTCAGGCCCGCGGGAACTTATCCTCTTCGACAATTCTGAGTATGCGCTTTACAGCATAGAGCGAGAATTACGCGACACGATGAAACGGCTTGGTTTGCAGTTAGAGTTGGTCGCTCTGCTTGGTTCAGTGCAGGACGAGAATCGGTTGGAGAGTGTGTATCGTACGTTTGACGTGCACACGGTTTACCACGCCGCTGCTTATAAGCATGTGCCGTTAGTGGAATATAATATTGCGGAAGGCGTAGCGAATAATGTTTTCGGCACCTGGTATGCGGCGGAGGCTGCCCGCAAGGCTGGCGTAGAGACGTTTGTCCTTGTGTCGACAGATAAAGCGGTGCGTCCCACCAACGTCATGGGAGCGTCGAAGCGCTTGGCCGAAATGGTCCTGCAAGGTCTTGCTCAGGAAGATACGTCAACCCGATTTTGTATGGTGCGGTTTGGAAATGTCCTTGGTTCTTCGGGGTCTGTGGTTCCGCTATTTCGACAGCAGATCGAAGATGGAGGCCCTCTTACAGTGACTCATCCCGAAGTTTCCCGCTACTTTATGAGTATTGTGGAGGCAGCGCAACTCGTGTTGCAGGCCGGGGCAATGGGTACTGGCGGAGATGTGTTTGTGCTGGATATGGGCGAACCCGTGCGTATCGTAGACCTAGCGAAGCGGATGATAAAGCTAAGCGGCCATGATATGAAGCATGTTCTCCCTGTAGGCGGAGACATTGATATTGAATTTATTGGATTACGTCCGGCGGAAAAATTGCATGAAGAGTTATTGCTTGGGACCAAGGTGGCTGGGACCGGACATCCAATGATTATGCGTGCAGAAGAGGAATGCCTACCTTTTAGCCATATTCAAGGACTACTGGATACATTGAGGATTCATTGCGACAGGCTTGACTGCGAGGGTATTAGTTCAGTATTGAGTTCCGCGGTGAATGGCTTTGGCGACCATCGAGTCCGCTATGACTATCTTTGGACCAGACAAGGTGAAAAGAGTGCCATCGCATCTGCTGAGATTTCCAACGTGAAGGCATTATTTCCTGACAGCTTCTGATGCCCTAAGTCTCCACTCAGACATCGCTCTCATGCCGATTACCTTAGCCCTGTATCACCGCTACTCGCGGTGCGCTGCCGTTCTTCTTCGTCAGGCCGCGAACGAAAATGCTTCATCAGTGTAGCGACATAACAGTGCGCAGCGAAAATCTCGCACAGGTACATTGCACTCCCTGATCGGAATGTATGAGCACTCTACCTTTTGACTTTCGCAGCCACAGTGCTATCAAAAGTGCATCGATGACGAGATCTGCCCAAGGGTTAATCCTCATGCTCCAGCGTATTTCCTGCGGTGAGAATAGATCCATTACGATCGTCAGGTACAACTAATCCTCATGGGTTCGAACACAGGTAAAATCATTGACCCACGATCGATTGGGCCCGACGGTTTCAAACTGTTGGGTGCAACATGGCTCAGATCCCTACCCTTGAAACCTCGGGGTCGCTTATAGCGCCGCTGGGATGAATTTCCAGCACTCGACACATCGTCGGCACTGGATACTGCTTGAGTCTTGCTTTAGTCTACTGTCTTTTTCCGTGGTCCGCCGAAGCTGAGCTTTGCGCTGTCACAGCGCATTTATACTGAAGCTTTATGAGCTGATCATCGACGGAAGCGTAGATTGTTCATCGAGAGACAGATAGATCGAAAGCTTATTCTTAATAGGAGATTGCACTGACGGTAATGACGGTCTAAATTTGATAATGCTATAGTGGCGTTGAAAGGAACGCGTGAGAGATGGCGAATGTTTGGATGCAATGCGGCAGATAAAGAATAGGGGAGAGCTCTCTGGGTTATGAAAAGGATCGGTGAAGTAAAAGAAGGTCTCATGAACCGTTATCGCTCGAAAATCCGTGAGCGGGCAATTACGCAGGCAAAGGTGAAAATTGCGCTTTCACAGAAGCCTTTTGAAGACTTCACGGAGGATGAGATTGAAATTGTCGTTCGGGCCGAAGAAGATAATGTAAAGACAAGTCTGAAACAGTCTGCCGCGGTGGCTGTGCTTATTGCGCTGGGTTTGAGCTAGCTGATGCTCAATCAGCTGTTAAAATTTACTTTGATTAGCTCCCTGCTGCTCTGGCTGAAACCACGTTGGCGGGGTTTGCTGGCGCTTTCCGCGCTGGTCATTGCGGTACATACTTTTCACGGAGAGTATCTGGACTATGCAGAGCGTTCGGGCGACCAGTCTTTTTTAGTTTGGTCCTATGCCATTAAGTGGATAACGCTTACAGCTGCGGTCTTAGTGTACATGGCCTACATGATGACGAGCCAGCATAAGCGAGCGCAGAGTGTGGATGAGAGACGTATTAAGAAAACTAGAAAGGCAAGCACTATTCCAGTGGCTGACGATGGGTTTGATTTCCTACGAAAAAAACAGCAACTGCAGAGCCGTGCTGATAAAATACTGGCGGATAATGAGTATGATCAGTGAAGATGTCTGTTACGGGTAGAGACACGCTTGTTGTGAGACCCCATTTGTGACGGCGGTACTTGCGAAATGATAAGGAACGGTTAGCAGTGTTGCTTCACAATGCCCTCTGCACTATTCATGCTCACTTACCCGTTCCGTTTATGCCGCTGCGTGGCAATCTCACGCTTAGGAGCTGTTTTCCGTCGCGGCATATGCCCAACTGCCAAATTGGCTACCGACAATGATCGAACACATACTTCACGGGCTAGAACTTGCTGGGGAGGCAGTCAATCTGTTCGCGGTGGCGTTGATCGTCGCTGGTTTCATGCTCGCTGCGGCGCGCTACCTACTTCGGCTTCGACGGCTGGACGTGGAGGAAAATTTCACAGGGTTTAAGATCGAGTTGGGACACGCGTTGACGCTGGGATTAGAGATCCTTATTATCGCCGACGTCATTGAAACAATTACGGTGGAACCCTCGTTCGCCTCGCTGCAAACTCTCGCCTTATTGGTAGTGATTCGCACGCTCTTAGGCTGGTCGCTGTGTCTTGAAATCGAGGGACGCTGGCCTTGGCAGACGGCCAGCGAGGGCCAAGAGGATGAGTGACAGTATTGTTTTAGGGCTGAACACACTGGTACATGTGATAGAAATTGTCGGTGCTAGTATCCTCTTGCTGGGCTTTATTTTCGCGACTGGGCGGTGCATTCTGGAGTCGCTAAAAGTGGGTGGGGGAAACGCTGTGAAGCGCTATCGCCGAGGACTTGCGCGTGTCATCTTAACCGGTCTGGAATTATTGGTAGTGGCAACCATTATCAAGACGATCACGTTCGAGCCAACCTTGGAAAACCTTCAGATTCTTATTTTGATGATTGTGATCCGTACGACCATCGGCTGGACTACTGCCTTGGAAATGAACAATCGGTGGCCCTGGCAACGACCCTGACCACAGGAGCCAGCCGCAGGGCAATCAGTGAGATATTGGATGAATTTTGGCTAATGATCGCGCTTATCTGCGCTCGGCGTAGCGCTATGTCCGCATTGATGCCAGACGCTAAAGGGTAGGCGGGTGGCAGGCAGGTCACGCATCTCGATGCCTGTTAAAAACACTCCTTTAATCAATGAAAAAACACTCGCGACTGCGACGAACACTGCGAAAAAATCTTTTATACGGCCACGATGAAGCTGCTCTGAAAGCTTATAATCTAGGGTGCGCCCATAACAATTTCGATAGACATAACACTAAATATTTGCGCGTAAGCGTAACCCAATAAATATGTATGTCATTGTTGATCGGTGTAACGAGAGATAAATTTGCGGGCGGACCGTGATGATTGTGGAGGCTGCGACCGTTTGCGCCGGATGGCCATCCTAGTTGTTGTGACACTGAACGGAGTCATGATCGTTTGGGGCCGCAAGGAACGAATGGTCTACAGTGCGCTACCCAGTAGGATTTCTAACCCAATAAAAAAGGGCCGCATTCCTGCAATCCTCTCACATTCGTACTTAAAATGGCTCCGCCTGCTGGGCTCGAACCAGCGACCCATTGATTAACAGTCAATTGCTCTACCAACTGAGCTAAGGCGGAATGGCTTTACGTCGAAGTCGCGTATGATAATGATGCATGGTGACTCGGTCAACTGCTAATTCAGGAATGTACTGCACAGTCGAATAACGGCTGCAATTCACCGCCATCTAGACGATACTATGCGCCCGTTTTCTCTTCTTCTGGTAAATAATCACGTGTCAAGGCGCTTCAAGGTTGAATCCCACTTTCAGCCCGCAGGGGATCAGCCAGAGGCCATCCGGCAGCTGGTAGCGGGAGCTAGGGCCGGCCTTGCCGCACAGACCCTATTGGGCGTGACCGGGTCAGGAAAAACCTTCACCATGGCTCATGTGGTGGAGCAGCTGCAGCGCCCAACGATTGTTATGGCTCACAATAAAACCTTGGCTGCGCAGCTTTACGGTGAATTTAAGGAGTTTTTTCCTCATAACGCGGTGGAGTACTTCGTGTCTTATTACGATTACTACCAGCCTGAGGCGTATGTCCCATCATCCGATACCTTTATAGAGAAGGACGCCTCGGTCAACGAACATATCGAACAAATGCGGCTGTCGGCGACTAAGGCACTGCTGGAGCGCAGCGATTGTCTGGTCGTGGCCACCGTATCCGCCATTTATGGCTTGGGTGACCCTAAGTCCTACTTTAAAATGTTGATTCATTTGTCCCGTGGCGAAATCGTCGATCAGCGGGATATCCTTCGCCAGTTGGCGGACTTGCAGTACACGCGTAACGATGTGGACTTTCGTCGCGGGACCTATCGCGTTCGAGGCGATGTCATCGATGTATTTCCAGCAGACTCAGAGCGAAATGCGGTCCGAATCGAACTGTATGACCGTGAAGTCGAGAACATAAGCTGGTTTGACCCCTTAACAGGCGTTGTTGACAGCAAAGTGCCGCGGGTGACGATCTATCCCAAGAGCCACTATGTGACCCCTAGGGACGTTATGCTTGATGCCGTGGTGCATATTGAGGAAGAGCTGGGGGAGCGACTGAAGCAGCTCAGGGACAACGGTAAGCTGGTAGAGGCGCAGCGCATTGAACAACGCACGCGCTACGATGTGGAGATGATACGGGAGCTTGGATACTGCACTGGTATCGAGAACTACTCTCGTTACCTGTCCGGTCGCGGCCAAGGGCAAGCTCCGCCCACGTTATTTGAATATTTGCCTGCTAACGCGCTGGTGATCGTCGATGAATCTCATGCCAGTATTCCTCAGATCGGCGCAATGTATAAGGGCGACCGTTCACGTAAGGAGACGTTGGTAGAATATGGTTTTCGTCTGCCATCTGCACTGGACAACCGTCCCTTGCGCTTTGACGAATGGGAAGCGCTGGTGTCTCAGCTAGTTTTTGTTTCGGCTACACCTGGACCTTATGAGGCGGACAAAGCCGGGCAAACGGTAGAGCAGGTGGTCCGCCCTACGGGGTTGGTGGATCCTACAATAGAGATTCGCCCTGCAACCACTCAAGTCGATGACCTATTGGGTGAGATACGTTTGGTGGCAGAGCGAGGCGAGCGTGTGTTAGTGACAACACTCACCAAGCGAATGTCGGAAGACCTTACTGAGTATCTTGGTGAACACGGGGTGCGAGTGCGCTACCTGCATTCAGACATCGAGACTGTAGAGCGTGTAGAAATCATTCGTGACCTGCGTCTGGGTGTGTTTGATGTGTTAGTGGGGATCAACCTGCTGCGTGAAGGGCTGGATATGCCCGAGGTATCATTAGTCGCAATTCTTGATGCCGATAAGGAGGGTTTCCTGCGATCTGAACGGTCTCTGATACAGACCATGGGGCGCGCGGCGCGACATATTAACGGCAGATCGATTCTTTACGCAGACAGGATGACGGGTTCCATGGAGCGCGCTATTGCGGAAACAGACCGTCGGCGTGATCTGCAGGTTGCGCACAACAAGGCGCACAATATTACGCCCGTCGGCATAGAGAAATCGGTTCAGGACATTATGGAAGGTTCTCGGCTTATGCCGACTCGTGGGAAGGACAAAGCTAAAAAAGTGGCAGAATCCAGAGCAGCGTATAGCGCCGATGTCGCCAAACTTGCGCCTGCGGCGCTCGCGCGCAAACTCAAGCAACTGGAAGCGCAAATGCACGAGCACGCAAAAAATCTAGAATTCGAGGACGCCGCCGCGATGCGAGATCAACTCGCGGAAATCAAGCAACTGGCCTTCGTGAGTTAGTGGTTAGGCGTCAACCCCATTAGCTATAGTAATTTATCGCTCAATCGGGCATCATATGTGCCCTGATTTCGGGGTGCATTTTGCGATAAATAATTCAGCCTGCATCATTCGTAAGATTAATAAGTGAAGAAGAATCAGTAAGTTAAGACAAGTCAAGTGACCTTTTGTAGGGGCCACCACTGAACAAGGAACAGCAATGCCTGTTATCACTCTGCCTGACGGCAGCCAGCGAACGTTCGACCATCCGATATCGGTGCATGATGTCGCGGCCGATATCGGCCCGGGATTAGCCAAGGCCGCGTTGGGCGGTGTCGTCGATGGGCAACAGGTAGATACTTCTTACGTTTTAGAGGGTGATGCCTCAATCGCGATTATTACTGATCAGAATGACGCGGGCCTGGAGATCATCCGGCACTCTGCCGCGCATTTGCTGGCAATGGCGGTGCAGGAGCTTTTTCCGGGTGTGCAGGTCACTATCGGTCCCGTCATAGAGGACGGTTTCTATTACGATTTTGCCACCGGGCACAAGTTTACACCCCAAGATCTGGAGAGTATCGAACAGCGCATGGAAGAACTCGCGGCACGCGATATGCCGGTGCAGCGAGTGGTAATGAGCCGAGAAAAGGCCATAGAAACCTTCCGCAATATGGGCGAGAACTACAAGGTTCAGATCATCGAGGCGCTGCCTGAAGGGGAAGAGATTTCATTGTATACCCAAGGTGCTTGGGGTGATCTCTGTCGCGGTCCGCACGTGCCCAGCACCGGAAAGCTGAAAGCCTTCAAGTTGACTAAAGTGGCAGGAGCTTACTGGCGCGGCGATTCAAATAACGAAATGTTGCAGCGAATTTACGGGACTGCCTGGGCCAGCAAAAAGCAGCTTAAGCAATACCTGACCCGCATACAGGAAGCAGAAAAGCGCGATCATCGAAAAATCGCCAAGAAACTCGGTTTATTTCATACCCAAGAAGAAGCACCCGGCATGGTGTTTTGGCACCCAGCTGGATGGAGCATCTATCAGACTATCGAGCAGTACATGCGAAAGGCGCAGCAAGAGAATGGTTATCAGGAGATCAGGACCCCGCAGTTAGTGGATCTTTCTTTGTGGGAGAAATCCGGTCATGCGGAAAAGTTCAGCGATGATATGTTTATGCTCAAGTCTGAGGATCGGGACTTTGCCGTAAAGCCCATGAACTGTCCCTGTCATGTACAGGTGTTTAATCAGGGGCTGAAGTCCTATCGCGATCTACCCCTTCGATTGGCGGAGTTTGGATCATGTCATCGAAATGAGCCGTCGGGTTCTTTGCACGGCATCATGCGTGTGAGAGGATTCGTTCAGGATGACGCTCACATCTTTTGCACCGAAAAGCAGATTCAGCCCGAGGTTTCATCCTTTATTGATTTATTGCATGCCGTCTACGAGGATTTTGGCTTTACCGAGGTGATCTACCGTTTATCTACGCGGCCCGAGCAGCGTGTGGGTACAGATGCAGACTGGGATCGGTCGGAAAAAGCGCTGGCCGATGCGCTTGATGCGCAGAATCTTCCCTGGCAAGAATTACCGGGTGAGGGTGCCTTCTACGGCCCAAAAATTGAATTTTCCTTGAAAGATTGTATTGGACGCGTGTGGCAGCTGGGAACGATTCAGGTCGACTTTTCCATGCCGGCGCGTCTCGACGCGCAGTATGTATCCGAGGACGGTAGCCGTCAGGTGCCGGTAATGTTGCACCGGGCCGTACTGGGTTCCTTTGAGCGATTCATCGGCATTTTGATTGAGCATTACGAAGGCGTGTTCCCCAGCTGGTTGGCGCCCACTCAGGTCGTTGTGCTCAATATTACGGACAAACAGTCCGAATATACCCAAAATGTGGAAGATTCCTTGAAGAACAGAGGCTTTAGAGTCATTTCGGACTTGAGAAATGAAAAAATCGGCTTTAAAATCCGCGAGCATACAATTCAGAAGGTTCCTTACCTGTTAGTGGTAGGGGATAAAGAAGTGGAAACACAGACTGTGGCCGTGCGTGCCCGTCGTGGTGAAGACTTGGGGTCCATGGATCTCGATGCGTTTATCGCTCACCTTACCGATGATGTTGCATCTCGTGGTCGCCTTACAATGGAGAATCAGTATTAAGAAAGATAGCGGCAAAGGAGCCAGTAAAAAGGCGATTATCAATGACCAGATTACGGCGGACCCATTACGTCTGGTTGGAGCCGAAGGTGAGCAAGTAGGGATCGTGTCCTTGAAAGAGGCACTGGCAGCGGCCGAGGCGGCGAGCATGGATTTAGTGCTAATTGCCGACTCCGATCCAGCAGTGTGTAAGCTGATGGACTACGGAAAGTTTGTGTTTGAGATCAAGAAACAAAAAGCTGCGCAGAAGAAGAAGCAAAAGCGGACACAAGTGAAAGAAATGAAGTTTCGTCCAGGGACGGAAGATGGAGATTATCAGGTAAAACTACGCAACCTGATTCGTTTCCTAGAAAACGGCGATAAGGCCAAAGTTACGCTGCGGTTTCGCGGTCGTGAAATGGCTCACCAGGAAATTGGCATGGAACTACTCAAGCGAGTAGAAGCTGATCTGGCCGAGTTGGGTGCTGTCGAGCAATTCCCGAAAATGGAAGGCCGACAACTCACTATGGTTATTGCCCCTAAGAAGAAGAACTAGCGGCCTGTGAATGCCCTTGTTTCTTTATACATTAACTTTCAAATGCGGAGTATTTGATTATGCCAAAAGCAAAAATTCACAGCGGGGCTGCCAAGCGGTTTAAGAAAACTGCCGGTGGATACAAGCGCAAGAGCGCCCATAAGAGTCACATCCTAACCAAGATGACTACCAAGCGTAAGCGTCAGCTGCGCGGTACCTCTATGGTTCATAAGAGCGACGTCGTTCTTATTGACCGCATGATGCGTGCCAAGTGATCATTTTATTGGATAATTAGGGAGAAGACTTATGGCTCGCGTAAAACGAGGTGTAGTGGCGCATCGGCGTCACAAGAAAGTATTAAAACAGGCTAAGGGATATTACGGAGCGCGTAGCCGTATTTTCCGGGTTGCTAAACAGGCTGTTACCAAGGCGGGCCAGTATGCCTACCGTGACCGCCGTCAGCGTAAGCGTCAGTTTCGCGCGCTGTGGATCACGCGTATCAATGCCCAGTCTCGAGCTAACGGCCTTAGCTATAGCCGTTTGATCAATGGTTTGAAAAAGGCTGAGATCGGATTGGATCGCCGCGTGCTGGCGGATCTAGCAGTGCATGATAAGTCGGCTTTTGCGGCTATCGTGGAGCAAGCGAAGGCTTCATTGGCCTAAGCCCACCCCATCGCTTCGGCGATTCGCTGGCTACAGATAAGACGGAAAGGGAAAGGGAAAGGGCGGTGCTCTTTCCCTTTTTTGTTGATTGGGCGGTGCATTTCCGCTAAATGCGCACATTTAAGTGCGCTATAGAAGGGCTACCCCTGTCGGCTCACTAAGCGCGTACACTGGGCTGATGCACAATTTGCAACACTGACGGAGCGGATGGACAGTGACAGACTACACAACACTAAAATTAGACCTCGGAAAAGCCTAAATGGAAAACCTCGAACCTCTTGCCAACCAAGCCAGGTCTGCCATTGCCGCAGCGCAAGATAGTGCGACGCTTGAAAAATTGCGTGTCGATTATCTGGGCAAAAAAGGCCAGCTTACAGGCCTGCTGAAGGGCCTGAGTAATCTGTCCCCAGAAGATCGTCCTAAGGCTGGCGCATTAATAAACGTGGTTAAGCAGGAACTGCAGGAACTGATTGGTGAGCGCAAGACAACTCTGGATGCTACTGCTATTAAGGCGAAGCTGGAGCAGGAGGCGATCGATGTAACAATGCCCGGCCGCGCTACAGCGAGTGGCGGTGTGCATCCTGTGACTCAGACGATCGAGCGCATGGAGGACTTTTTTTCGGCCATTGGTTTTGAGGTAGTGGAAGGCCCAGAGATAGAGGACGATTATCATAATTTTGAAGCACTCAATATTCCTGCTCATCACCCCGCCAGAGCCATGCACGATACCTTTTACGTGGATGAACACACGGTGCTGCGAACACATACTTCGCCGGTGCAGGTGCGGGTCATGGAAAGTCAGGAGCCTCCACTGCGGATTATTTGTCCCGGGCGGGTATACCGCTGCGATTCAGACTTGACGCATACACCCATGTTTCACCAGGTTGAGGGCCTGCTGATTGACGAGCACTCTAGTTTCTCCGATCTGAAAGGTCTGATAGAAGATTTCTTGCGCGTATTTTTTGAACGAGACCTTGATGTGCGTTTCAGGCCTTCCTATTTCCCCTTTACGGAGCCGTCTGCTGAAGTAGACATCGCATGCGTCAATTGCGGTGGGAAGGGCTGCAGAGTCTGCAGTCAAACGGGGTGGCTTGAGGTTATGGGTTGCGGCATGGTGCATCCAAAAGTATTCGAGGCCGCGGGCATTGATACAGAAAAATATTCGGGCTTCGCGTTTGGTATGGGCGTTGAGCGTCTCGCCATGCTGCGCTATGGCGTTAACGATCTGCGCCTATTTTTTGACAATGACTTGCGTTTTCTTGAGCAGTTTTAGGAGGAAATAGAAAATGAAAATCAGTGAAAAATGGTTGCGCGAATGGGTCTCTCCCCCACTAAGCACCCAGGAGCTTGCCCATCAAATAACGATGGCCGGGTTGGAGGTTGATGCTGTTGAACCGGTAGCTGATGTATTCAGCGGAGTCGTGGTTGCTGAAATTCTCAGCGTTGAACCGCACCCGGATGCTGACAAGTTACGTGTTTGTCAGGTCAGTGCAGGCAGTGAAACGGTGCAGATTGTATGCGGTGCGCCCAATGCACGGACTGGATTGAAAGTACCGCTGGCACAGGTAGAAGCCGAGCTGCCGGGTAATTTAAAAATTAAGCGGGCAAAACTGCGCGGAGTGGAATCGCAGGGAATGTTGTGTGCGGAGCAGGAATTGGGGCTGTCAGATAGTTCGGACGGGTTGATGGAGCTTGCTTTCGATGCGCCTGTCGGGGCCGATCTGCGACACTATCTGGATCTCGATGATCAAGTGATAGAAATCAGCATCACGCCAAATCGCGCTGATTGTTTGGGTATTGCGGGGATCGCTCGAGAGGTGGGGTTGCTCAATAACCTTCCGGTGAACGAGCCTGCGTTCAGCAAAGCGCCAGAAGCGATAGCGGACACCATTGCTGTGGAGGTGCAGGCAGAGGAGTGTTGCCCACGCTATGTTGGCCGACTGATCAAGGGTATCGACATCTCCCGCCCTAGCCCGCAGTGGTTACAGGAAAAGTTGCGCCGCTGTGGTGTTCGCTCCATCGATGCAGTTGTGGATGTGACTAACTATTTACTGCTGGAGCTCGGCCAGCCTATGCATGCGTTTGATCATAGTAAAGTGCACGGTGATATCCAAGTGCGCATGGCGACCCGTGATGAGCCGATAGAGTTGCTGGACGGCAAGACGGTCACATTAAATGACGACACACTGGTCATTGCCGATTGCCAAGGGCCGCTCGCGATGGCTGGAATTATGGGGGGGCAGCGCTCAGCGGTTAGTGGCACTACAAAAGATATTGTTTTAGAAGCAGCATTCTTCGCCCCCAAGCCCTTGGCGGGGAAGGCCCGTTCCTACGGGTTGCACACGGACTCTTCTCACCGTTTCGAGCGCGGAGTGGATTTTGAGTTACAGCTGCATGCGATGGAGCGCGCCACAAAGATGTTGCTAGAACTGGTTGGCGGCGAGGCTGGGCCTATCCGGGAAGTAGTGTCAAAGAATCACCTTCCCGCGCGGCCGGATGTTGTCCTCAGAGCTGCCCGTATTGAGAAGGTGCTGGGTTTAAGTCTGCCCGCTGATGAAGTCGAGCGTATTTTGCGTGGACTCGGACTGGGTGTCACCGAGACCGATGGTGGTTGGCGCTGTTCAATTCCCAGTTGGCGGTTCGATATCACTATTGAGGTGGACCTATTAGAAGAATTAGCCAGAGTCTATGGTTACAATCGTCTACCGGTGACGCATATCCACGCCAAGCTCGAGATACAGCCGCGGCCTGAAACAGACTTGTCCATTCGCTATTTGCGTCGCCACCTGAGTGCTAGGGGTTATCGTGAAGCGATCACCTACAGTTTTATCGACCCTCAGTTACAGAAGATATTTGACCCTGAGCAAGAGCCGGTGGCCCTTAGCAATCCTATTTCTGCTGATATGGCCGTCATGCGCACCAGCCTGCTGCCAGGATTGGTCAGCGCCGTGGTGCACAATGTCAACAGGCAGCAACCTTCTGTGAGGTTGTTTGAGACGGGCCTGCGATTTATTCGCGATGAGTCAGGCCTGCGTCAAGTGCCGACGCTGGCGATGGTCTCTACTGGGCCGCGGTTTGAGGAGTCTTGGGCTTCGCCCGTGGATGCTGCTGATTTTTTTGATGTAAAGGGGGATATTGAGAGTGTGCTGGATCTGACTCGGAGGTCGCAGCAGTTTACTTTCAAGTCAACGTCACGCCCGGCGCTTCACCCGGGGCAGACTGCCTGTATTAGCCGAGAGGGTGATGTTGTCGGCTTTGTGGGTGCGCTACACCCTTCGGTGGGTGCGGAACTGGGACTGAATGCGCCCCTTTATCTGTGCGAGATCGATCTAGCGGCCTTACTTGAAGGAAAGATACCAAAGTATGCAGAACTGTCGAAGTTTCCCGAAGTTCGGCGAGATTTGGCGGTAGTTGTCGACAAGACGGTGTCAGCGGCTCGCTTGATGCAAGACGTGAGAATGGCCGCCGGCACTTACATCACAGACTTAAGGCTTTTTGATGTCTATACAGGGAAAGGCATTGATCCTAATAGAAAAAGTCTCGCACTGGGTTTGACATTCCGCGACCAATCGCGCACTCTTGGGGAGGAAGATGTAAACGTGGCCGTGGGTCAAGTTATTGATCTATTGGAAAAAAACTATAATGCTGAGCTTAGAAACTAGGTAGAAGAGACGATGGTTGCTCTTACTAAATCTGAAATGGCTGAACGCCTGTTTGAAGAGCTGGGGCTCAACAAACGCGAGGCCAAAGAGATCGTAGAGTTGTTCTTTGAGGAAATTCGCGGTTCCCTCGAGAACAATGAGCAGGTCAAGCTGTCGGGTTTCGGCAACTTCGACCTGCGTGATAAGAGTCAACGGCCCGGTCGCAACCCTAAAACGGGTGAAGAGATTCCGATTTCCGCCCGCAGAGTGGTCACTTTTAGGCCTGGTCAAAAGCTAAAAGCACGAGTAGAAGAATATGCTGGAACCGACACACAACAATGAATTGCCGCCAATTCCTGGAAAACGTTATTTCACTATCGGTGAAGTGAGTGAGCTTTGTGCCGTAAAGCCGCACGTGCTTCGTTACTGGGAACAGGAATTTCCTCAGTTAAAGCCGGTTAAGCGTCGCGGCAATCGCCGCTATTACCAGCGCGATGATGTGCTGACTATTCGTCAGATTCGCGCGTTTCTTTATGATCAGGGTTATACCATCGGCGGTGCTAGGCAGAGGATGACCGATGAAAACGGGAAGGGACCTTCTCTTTCAGCCGAGCTGCAGGCTGTGATTAAAGAAACCATCGAAGAGTTGGAAGACGTGCTTAAGGTTCTTGGTCCGTCTAAATAGTCTTTGTATCAAACGTGGTATTGAGTATAATGCCGCCGTCGCTCAGTCAGGCGGATTCGGGGCGTAGCGCAGTATGGTAGCGCACCACACTGGGGGTGTGGGGGTCGCAGGTTCAAATCCTGCCGTCCCGACCAATAATCTTTCTGGCGACAATCTGTAAAGCCTCCAAAGCCCTGTCAATCAGGGCCATGCGTTGGCATCCATTCGCAGACCGTCCGGGAATAACCACTCTAGATTTTCTTCATACATTGGTTCACGTCACATTGAGGTGACCTGATTATGTTGGAAGTCACGCGAGGCTCGCCGAGTCAAACGCGTGCAAGCGCAGTGTGATAGGAATCGGTTAATCTGGACTGAACGGGCGATATCGCGGCGCACGCATCAGAAATAGCGCTAGCCAAACACAGACACTGAAATAAGCACTGTGCCACAGAACAAAGCCGAAGCCCCAGTCGGCGTAGCGGTGAGTAACGTTTACGATGTGAAAAGCGTCGATTACTGCGCTGATGCCGGACTTGATGGGCGGGATTCCTGTCTCCAGTTGCGCGAGCGCGGTCTCCCAGTATTCCGTGGGCAGGTGGTATACGAGCGCATAGGTACAGTAAATCAAGCACCAGCTTACATTCACTACACTGAACACTCTCAGCATGCCCAGCCCCGATTTTTTTGAGATCTGCCTGCTGGGGAAGGCTCTACGCAATTGAATAATTGCCAGTGGAAGAATAGATAAAAAACCCACACCCCACAGTGTTTCCTCGATGGCAAACAACAGGCGACTTTTTGTGATCAGCCCACCGGTTGCGAAGAACTG
>CAJXWP010000066.1 GCA_913062625.1 uncultured Haliea sp.
CGGCATGTCACCCAGCACATCAACGAATGCTCTGACATGCTGACGGTAGGCATTCGCAGTGTTCTCACGCATAGGTCTCCCTGCGTTCCTATCGGCAATGAAAGGTTCCAACTGTGAACTGATTCGTGGACTAGGAGAGCGCACAACGGTCGCTACAGGCCCTACTGGAGCAACAGGAAACGGCAACACCGGATAGATACGAAGGCTCAGATGGGCCCACATGACCCGCTAGACGCTCGAGGTGATCGGTCCACAGCTCACCCGTTGCTCTGGTCCATTCACGACACGCTTTCTTGAACTCTATGGTGGTGGTGTCGGTAGTGGCAGGGTTGAGGTTGAACAGTTTGCACACTTCCAACTCGATGTTCTCGGTGAACAGCGTAGACGGGAAGCGTTCAGTTCCAGCAAATGCAGAGGTGGCTAGGACAGCCTGAAGACGCCCAAGGTTTTCCAGCACCAAATCTACATGAACCTCATGCTCATCATCACTCTTTGGTGGGTTGGTGAGGTGATATTCAGACAGGTTAGCTTGCTCTTCCAGAACATAACGCCTGATCGTCTCTTTGATTGTCTTATCGTCCAACGCTTCACGCCTCCTATACGCAGCAGCCAATAATACCTCAATACGGCTCACAACAGCCCTTGCCAGCTTAATAGCAAGCCTCTTTGATGGATTATGGAGGCTATATCGTAGCTGCCGGTAGCTCAGAAGATGCTGCTGGTGCTTGGGGAGCGTATAGCGTAGGTAGTAGCCAGAAGGTCGATGTTCTAGGTGAGATATTGTCATAGCATATTGTCACAGGTTGCTTGGCAGCAGCAAAACCTTTACGATATACTACTATGTAAGCATATATCTCATTCTGGTGCCCAGAAGAGGACTTGAACCTCCACGCCCTTGCGAGCACTAGCACCTGAAGCTAGCGTGTCTACCAATTTCACCACCTGGGCAAGTGCAGACCCATGCGCTCATTGCGCGAAGTGAGACTGTCAGCGCGCGAACTGTACTTTTCCCGCGCGGCGCTGTCAATCCTAGCGTATGATTACTGCATAGACATAAAACTCACAATACTTTTACGGAAGACCCAGACCCTATGACCCGAAAAGGCAAAATTGCCGATCCCCATGCCGAGCGTGAAGCGGCAAATTACGATAATCCGATACCCAGTCGAGAGGTTATCCTCGAACTGTTGAGCGCGGCAGAAAAGCCTCTCGATCACGCTCACATCGGGAAAAGTTTGAAGCTTGTAGAGGAAGAACAGCTAGAAGCTCTGAGAAAACGCCTGCGCGCTATGGAGCGAGACGGCCAGTTGATGGTCAATCGCCGCGATGAATATTGTCTGGTGGACAAGATGCATTTGCTGCATTGCCGAGTGCAGGGCCACCGTGATGGCTATGGATTCGCGATGCCATTGGCCGAGGGCGAGGACATTTACCTTAGCGCACGGCAGATGCACTTTGTGTTTGACGGCGACGAGGTGTTGGTTCAGGTCACCGGGGAAGACCGCCGCGGACGCCTAGAAGGTAAGGTGATAGAAGTCCTGCAGCGCAAGCACAAAACTGTGGTGGGTCGCTATAAGGAAGAGAGCGGCATCGGTTTTGTCGTTCCCGACAATGGCCGTCTCACGCAGCAGATACTTATACCCACCAAGGCAAAAGGCAGTGCTGAGCCGGGCCAGATCGTCACAGCGGAAATCACTGACTACCCCACCCGCCAGCTCGGTGCCAAGGGTCGTATTGTTGAGGTGTTGGGCGATCATCTAGACCCAGGAATGGAAATTGATGTCGCCATTCGTTCACACGGCATCCCGTGGGAGTGGCCGGATGAAGTACTCCATGAGGCGGCCGGCTTGGAAGCTGAGCCGCTTGAAGAAGACAAGCAACACCGGGTTGATTTGCGTGGATTACCGTTTGTCACCATCGACGGTGAGGACGCGCGAGATTTTGATGACGCGGTTTACTGTGAAGAAGGCAGCGGTGGAAGCTGGCGTCTTTGGGTAGCGATTGCGGATGTCTCTCATTATGTGTGCCCTGATTCTGCCCTTGATCAAGAAGCAGCGTTGCGCGGCAACTCGGTGTATTTTCCCGCTCGGGTGGTGCCTATGCTGCCGGAGGCCCTGTCCAACGGTCTGTGTTCACTGAAGCCCGATGTAGACCGTCTCGCGATGGTCTGCGAAATGGAATTAACCGGCACCGGGGTGCTCGCCAAATACCGGTTTTATGAGTCGATTATCCATTCTCATGCCCGCTTGACGTATACCCAAGTGGGTGAAGTGTTGGAGCAGGGCAGTCACATTGATGTCGACGACCAGCGTGTCTCCGATCTTAAACGCCTGCACAGTCTCTATCGAGTGTTGCGTGCGGCAAGGGACAAACGCGGCGCAATCGACTTCGAGACGGTAGAAACCCGCATTGTATTCGATGAGCATCGTAAGATTGAAGCTATTGTGCCGGTAGTGCGGAACGATGCACATAAGCTGATCGAGGAGTGCATGCTCTGCGCCAATGTAGCGACTGCACGTTTTTTTGATGTTAATAAGTTGCCCATACTGTTCAGGGTGCATGAGGGGCCGGGAGAAGAAAAGCTCGAGGGTCTGCGTAAGTTTCTCGGGGAACTGGGTCTGGACCTTGGCGGCGGCGGCAAGCCAACCCCTGTTCACTATCAACAGCTGTTATCGCAGATAGCCGACCGCGAGGATGCAAATGTCATCCAAACAATGCTTTTGCGCTCTCTTAGTCAAGCGGTCTATCAGCCGGAGAACAAGGGTCACTTTGGTTTACACTATGATGCTTACGCTCATTTCACTTCGCCCATACGGCGTTATCCCGACTTGCTCGTGCACCGGGGGATACGGCACCTTATACGCAGTAGTGGAAATGCAAAAGGCGTGTTACGAATCCAGGGTGCCAAGTCAATCTCGGCTAAACAGATATTTCCTTATGATGTTCGCTCTATGGTTATCCAAGGAGAGCATTCATCTATGAGCGAGCGTCGTGCGGACGATGCCACTCGTGAGGTTGACTCCTGGCTTAAGTGTGAATATCTGCAGGAGCATGTCGGAGACGAATTTGACGGCGTTATTAGTGCGGTTACAGGGTTTGGCTTATTCGTAGAGCTAAAAGATCTTTACATAGAGGGGCTGGTGCACATTACGGCCCTTCCAGGCGATTACTATAACTTCGATAAGGCCCATCAGCGCCTAACCGGTGAGCGCTCGGGGCGCAGTTTTCAGCTCGGCGGGATTGTTCGGGTGCAGGTGGCTCGGGTTGATTTGGACGATCGCAAGATCGAACTGGAGTTGATCGACGCCAAAAGTCCGCGTAACGCTGCATCAAAAAAGCCCGTGGGCCGTCCGCCCGGAAAGGGCACAAAGAAAGCTAAAAAAACGACTCCTTCCCCCAAGGCAAAAAGCAAGACTGGACCCAGGCGGCGGCGCTAAACGTGGAATATATCTATGGCATTCACACGGTTGATAGTTTGCTGCGTCGCAATCCCAAATCAGTGCAGTGCCTTCTACTGCAAGTCGGGCGTGAAGATAAGCGCATGATCGCATTGCTGGAGTTGGCACAAAATCAGGGGGTAGCGGTGGCACGCGAGCAACGTGCTGACCTTGACGCGATGGTTAGCGGTCGTCATCAAGGGGCGGTGGCTCGCATGAGTGCTGCTGCGGTGCAGGAAGCCTCTGCTGCGTCCAATCTGTGGCGCGAGTCTGATTTGCTAGAGGCCGTTGAAAATAAGAAAGGTCCAATGCTAATTCTGGTGTTGGACGGTGTTACCGACCCTCATAATCTGGGGGCCTGCTTGCGCAGTGCCGATGGGGCGGGCGTGGATGCCGTCGTGGTGCCCAAGGACAACTCGGCAGATCTTACTCCCGTGGTGAGTAAAGTGGCCTGCGGTGCTGCACAAGTGGTGCCCTTTGTGCGAGTAACGAATATCAGTCGTACGCTTCAGGCCTTGAAGGAGCGTGGTGTGTGGCTCTACGGTGCCGACGGCGTCGCAGACAGGTCAATATATGACAGTGACTTAAAGGGGTCTTTGGCGCTTGTTATGGGCGCAGAGGGAGCCGGTATGCGCCGGTTGACCCGAGAGCAATGCGACAACCTGGTACATCTGCCGATGGCCGGTTCCGTGGGTAGCCTCAATGTTTCTGTGGCGGCCGGTATTTTCTTGTTTGAGGTGGTTCGCCAGCGCAGCACCGCCCACAAATAATACGCTTGTCACCTAGTGCCAAACTCGGTAGACTCTTGCTCCTCAAAAATTGCCCGGCCGCTTTGATGGTCGGTCCTCCTTGCTACACTACTACTGTGGGTAGCATTAACCCTTAAGGAGCTTATCGTATGCGACATTACGAAATCGTATTCATGGTCCATCCGGACCAGTCTGAGCAAGTGCCCGCCATGATTGAGCGCTACACCCTCGCTATCCAGAAAGATGGCGGTCAGGTGCATCGTCTCGAAGACTGGGGGCGCCGTCAGTTGGCCTATCCCATTAACAAAATCCACAAAGCCCATTACGTGCTGATGAATGTGGAAGCGTCTAATGAGGCCCTCGAAGAGCTAACAACCACTTTCCGTTTCAATGATGCCGTTATTCGTAACTTGGTCATTCGCCGCAAGGAGTCCGTGATCGAAGAATCTTTCATCATGAAGGCTGAGAAAGAGAATCGTGAGCGCAAGAGCCGTTACGAAGAGCGTCAGGCACCTGAGGCTGCCCCCGCTGAAGTTGCTGCTGTTCCTGCTGCGGACGATGCCGGTGCCGATGATAATGAGACGGATAAAGCGTAAGTTTTCTTCGTCACGTACTGAATACAGAGGTTTAGAGGAGTATCACCATGGCACGTTTTTTCCGTCGCCGTAAGTTTTGTCGCTTTACTGCCGAAGGCACTAAAGAAATCGACTATAAAGATCTGGAAACGTTGAAAGCTTACGTATCCGAAACCGGCAAGATTGTACCTAGCCGGATTACCGGTACTAAAGCTAAGTATCAGAGGCAGTTGGCAACCGCCATCAAGCGTGCGCGTTTTCTGTCTCTGTTGCCGTACACGGATTCACACCTGTAACGAACCTTTGATCTGCGTATTGCCCAGTCGAGGTTTTTTTTGAAGGGCTTGGCAAATTTTGTCATGCGCGGACGACTGCAGGCGCTGATAGTTATCATGGCAGGTGCCGGCAGTTTACTGTTTTGTTGGATTAGCGCCGCAGCATTGGCGTTAGTAGTTTTACGTAAAGGCGCGGGTGCTGGGGCCTGGTTATTTATGTGGGCCCTGTTGCCAGCCGGCACGTTGCTATACGCCTACGGCGACAGTGGGCCATTGGCGGTGTTGATAGGAACCATGTTCCTGGCAATCGTACTGCGTAGCACGGTGAGTTTGTCGTCGGCAGTATTGTCCGGTGTTGGTGTTGGAGTAGTGACCGGGTTGGCCCTGGCGGTCTTTTCCGGAGAGTACTTAGGCCAGATGGTTGCGTTCTTCGGTGAGTTTCTGGCCACACTTGAGCAGCAGCTGGCGGAGGAAGGGCAACCCATAGTATTGCCCAGACCGGAAGCGGGACAGATTGCCGGTATGCTCGGCGCAGTCACTGCAATGATTTCGATGCTGTGCTTGTTGTTGGCGAGATATTGGCAGTCAGCACTGTATAACCCGGGTGGCTTTGGCGTAGAGTTCAAAGCATTGTGTTACTCGGCAGCTGTCAGCTCTTTGCTGGCCGTGGCCGCCATTGCCCTTTGGAGCTTTGGCCAGCAGTATCGCTCATGGGCGATGATCTGCCTGCTCCCGCTGACGTTTGCCGGCCTGGCGTTAATTCACGCTCGTGTGGAGGCACTAGGACAAGGTAAGGGGTGGCTGGCTTGGTTTTACATCACTTGGCTGTTTTTTGACCCGGTGAAATTTTTGTTGGTGTTGTTTGTTATCGCCGACAGCTGGATTAACTTTCGTCAGCGCTGGCCTAATGCGCCGACAAGAGAGCTGAATAAGCACGACGAGCACGACCAAAAAGACGATCGAGACATTTGAAGTGATGGGAGAATACTCCCCGAAGAGAGGAACGTAAGATGGAAATCATTTTGCTGGAAAACATTACCAAGCTAGGTAGGCTAGGCGATAAAGTGGATGTGAAAGCCGGTTTCGGCCGTAATTTTCTCATTCCGCAGGGCAAAGCAGTACGCGCTACACAGAGCAATACCGAAGAGTTTGAAGCGCGTCGCGCCGAACTAGAAGCTGCCGCTGCGACGCTAGTGGGCGCAGCACAACTGCGGGCTGATGCAATCAACGCACTGGGCTTGATTACGATCGCCGCCAACGCGGGTGAAGAAGGCAAGCTGTTTGGTTCAGTCGGCACGCGGGATATCTCGGAGGCCATTGTGGCGCTCGGTTGTGAGGTGGATAAGTCGGAAGTTCGTCTTCCAACGGGTGCACTGCGTGAACTGGGCGAGTATGAAGTCGCTATTCAGGTGCACGGTGACGTCACTGCAGTCGTTGCTGTTGAGGTAGTTCCAGAGTAAGGAATTGTGTTTGTTTCCTGCGGGGAGCGTTCAATATCAGACAACGCACTGACTAAGGCTAGACTAGGCTTGGCCGGTGCGTTTTTTTTGGTATTGCGTCCGTTATGCAATTGCCAAGCGCGTGTACCGTAGTTTCACTTCTTCTGATCGCCTATTTCCTATAGGCTGTGTATCCGTCAAAAATAATATCAGTTATGGCCGACCCAGAGTTTCCCAGCAACGTTTCTGAACTCCGCTACCCCGGGACGGGCGATATCGCGCGGATTAAGATGCAGCCGCATTCCGCCGAGGCAGAACAATCGGTGCTGGGCGGTCTGTTGCTCTCGGCCGACGGCTGGGATGCGGTCGCCGAAGTGGTTTCAGACGGTGATTTCTATCGTTTAGGTCATCGCTTGATCTTTCGCCAGATAGCACAATTAGCTGAAGCGGCGGAACCGATCGATGTCATTACCGTGGCCGATAAGCTTCAGGCCAGAGATGAACTGGATGCTGCAGGTGGACTTACCTATCTCGCGGAACTGGCCCAGAATACGCCGAGCGCCTCTAATATTCGGGCATATGCTCAGGTGGTGCGCGAGCGAGCCAGCCTGCGCAAGCTGATCGAGGCGGCGCAGGAAATAGCCGAAAGTGGTTTCAACCCCGAGGGGCGTAAGTCAGATGAGCTGATTGACGAGGCTGAGCGCCGGATCATGCAGATTGGAGAGGACGGCCCCAAGGACGGTGCTCCAAAAGATATTAACCCCTTATTGCAGGCTGCTTTGGGTCGAATAGAGGAGCTTTTCCAATCCGGTGGAGCTATCACTGGCATTAGTACGGGCTTTATTGAACTGGACAATATGACATCAGGATTACAAGATTCCGATCTTGTGATTGTGGCCGGTCGGCCCTCAATGGGCAAAACGGCTTTTGCCATGAACCTGGTGGAGCATGCAGTATTGAATCAGGATAAGCCTATTCTGGTGTTCAGTATGGAGATGCCAGCCGACTCCCTGATTATTCGTATGCTGTCTTCTATTGGCCGTATTGATCAGACGCGGCTTCGTAACGGTAAGCTGGAACAAGAGGATTGGCCCAAGCTAAGTGCGGCGGTGACTAAGCTCAAGGATGTGCCTTTGTACATCGACGATACCCCCGCACTCACGCCCACGGAGATACGCAGCCGTGCTCGGCGGGTAGCGCGCGAGCACGGCGGTTTGGGCATGATTATGGTGGATTACTTGCAGCTAATGCAGGTAGCGGGCTCATCTGATGGTCGTACGGCAGAAATCTCCGAGATATCGCGCAGCCTCAAGGCTATTGCCAAAGAGTTCAAGGTGCCAATGGTGGCGCTGTCCCAACTCAACCGCTCGCTGGAACAACGCCCCAATAAACGGCCGGTGAACTCAGATCTCAGGGAGTCTGGTGCCATTGAGCAGGATGCCGATGTGATCATGTTTATCTACCGGGATGAGGTCTACCATGAGGAGTCGGAAGAGAAGGGCATCGCAGAAATCATCATCGGTAAGCAGCGAAATGGCCCCATCGGTATTTGTCGTCTCGCCTTCATAGGCCAATACACACGTTTTGAGAATCTTGCGCGTGGCTCTTCAGGCGATCGTTAGAGGCACAACGCTATGGCAGCGGGCGGTGTTCCCTGCGGTCTAAATTTTAGAGACCGGTTTGCTCGCGCAGCTCGCGCAACTTGGCAAGCTGCTCTTGCGACGCTATGGGTTCAGAGGGTTTCTGCTCCAGCACTTCAGGCTCTGGCACTGTCAGTGATTCACCGCGTAGCACGCGCGCGCAATACTTCTCATAATGGTCCTTGAACACGGGCCAACTGGTGCGCTCGGTGTTGTTGGCCAAAAAAAACCAGTCGCTATCGCGGCCCGCCAGATAAACAGCAGCATGGCTCCAAGCTTGGGCAGACTTAGGAGAGGGTGCACTGCAGGCTTCTACATAGGCATTGTGCGAGGGCGGCAGACCTAAATCGGCAAGGCCTTGCTGACAGCATTCAAGCATTCGGTTAAGAGTGGGCAAATATTCGCTGTGTTCTATGGCGTGCTTGGCGCCCTTCAAGATGTGCTCCACCGGATAGTCCGCCAGTGATTCCAGCCACAGCTTTTTGATTTGATTGAGCTGCTGTGCATCCGGAAAGGCCGCATAGTACTGGTTATGGTAGTTCAGCCGGAATAAAGCGAAGACCTGATTGAGTGCATCGACATGCGCTTCAATCGCTAGCCTGCGACCGGCCTCACTCTGCCCAGGATGTGTCGGTGAGGTCTTGCTGGAGGCTTCGATCTCGCGTGCGACCCGTTGTACTTGTTTCTCTATGTCCGCCATTACTCTGTCCCGCTTGTTCAATCTGGTGACGCTTGGCCCAGTGGTGTTTTACGTGCTGTATAAATTTGCTGTTCCAAGAGGTCTGCGCTTGGTTGCTGTCGCGCCAGTATACGATGAACTCGGGCACGAGTGATTGGGCAAATTGGGTATCAATATGCGATAGGCGCAAAATATCGAAGACGTCACCGGAAGGCTGCCAGTGGTCGGCGATGCGCTTGGGCTCCGTGCTGTGCTCTAGGCTGGAGGTGTATTTTGACCATTGTATACGGATATGCTGGATAAACTTTGAGTTGAGTTCCTTGGGGTTGGCGCCGCGCTCGCGCCAATACAGGATGAACTCGGGAACAGCCTGCTCGATAAATTCGCGCTCAATCTCGCTTCGTTCCATAATTTCCATAGCGTCTGCGCTGGGCTGCCAGTTATTGTCCAATGTTGTGGTCGGTGGGACTCTGAACGCTTCTGCTTGATTTTGCTGATGACGCCGCCAAGCGGAAATAGTGTGCTGGCGGAACCTATTCTCCCAAGCATGGCTCGCCTCTGCACGTTCGCGCCAGTAAAAGATGAAATCTTCCAGTTGGTCTAAGGCGAACTGACGCGGTATGTTATGGTTCATACTCAACAGCTGCAGCAAATCTTCGCTAGGCGACCAGTGCAGCGGCAGTAGTCCAGCACTGCGCTTTTTTGGGGCCAACGGGGCCGGCTCTAATGCGGAGGGTTTATCGGTCGGTTTAACCGGTTCGTTCAGGGCAAATACCAGTTGCGTGGCTGTATGCAGTGGTGCCGAGTCAATCAACAGCACCCCCTTGTCTGCCAGACTACGACTGATGCGATGTAAATCTTCTGCGCTCCAAAAGGGTAGCGTGCGCAGCAAGAAGGCTCTGTCCACACTGAGCCAAGCGTAGTCGTTTCGAGTCTGCGGGCTTTGGTGTTCGAATAATTGCTGCAAATGCTGCAACAAAATGGCCTCCTCAAGGCCGATGGTCGCCGCCAGAAGCGGAGAAAATAGCAGCTGTCGTTCGGGAATCAGGGAGAAATCTGACATCGTGGTACCGGAATCTTGTCGCAAGTGGGTTAGGATACCGCATTCGTGGAATCGGTGCGCGGTGCGCCTCGCTATCCAGTTTAAAAACTGAGTCCTTGTGGAAAAATAATGGCAAAACAAAAGACTGCCTTTGTGTGCAACGATTGCGGCTCCGATTATGTGAAGTGGCAGGGTCAATGCAACGACTGTGAGGCCTGGAATACGCTGACTGAAATCAAGCTCGGTCCAGAAAAAGGATCCGGTAGGGCCGGTGCGCAGGCGCGAGGCAAGCTCGCCGGATTCACCGGCATTTTGGACAGTGCCAGAGTCCTTAAGGATATCAATTTGGAGGATCAGCCCCGGTTTTCATCCGGGGCAGAAGAGTTTGATCGCGTCCTTGGGGGCGGTTTAGTGCCGGGTTCGGCCATACTGATCGGCGGTAATCCGGGCGCTGGCAAGAGTACCCTGCTACTGCAAACGATGTGTCACCTCGCCTGTACCATGGATGCCTTGTATATTACCGGGGAGGAATCCCTGCAGCAGATCGCCATGCGTGCGCAGCGCTTGCAATTACCGACAGACAAACTGCGACTCATGTCGGAGACTAACGTGGAGGCGATTGTCGGCGCAGCACAAGAGCTTAAGCCTAAGGTGCTGGTTGTGGACTCTATTCAGGTGGTGCATACCGATGAGATCACCTCTGCTCCGGGCAGCGTCTCTCAGGTGCGCGAATGTGCTGCCTACCTGATCCGCTATGCTAAGCAGACTGGAACAGTGTTGCTGTTAGTGGGCCATGTCACCAAGGACGGTTCCCTCGCGGGCCCCAAGGTGTTGGAGCATATGATCGACTGTTCTATTCTTTTAGACGGCAGTGACGATGCCCGTTTTCGCACGCTGCGCGGACAGAAAAATCGCTTCGGTGCAGTGAACGAATTGGGTATTTTTGCCATGACAGAGCAGGGCATGCGCGAGGTCAAAAACCCGTCTGCTATTTTTCTAGATCGGGGGAGTGAGCCCGCGTCGGGCAGCGCCGTGATGGTCGTATGGGAAGGTACGCGGCCGCTATTGGTTGAAATTCAGGCGTTGGTGGATGACAGTCAGCTGGGCAATCCGCGCCGTGTGGCTGTCGGGTTGGAGCAAAACCGATTAGCCATGCTGCTGGCCGTTCTGCATCGTCACGGTGGTCTCCAGGTAGGGGACCAGGACGTCTTTGCGAATGTGGTTGGCGGCGTCAAGGTTCTAGAGACGAGCGCCGATCTCGCTTTGTTGCTGGCTATTGTGTCGAGCTATCGCGATAGAGTGATACCGAGCGACATGATTATTTTCGGCGAGGTGGGTCTGTCGGGTGAAATTCGGCCGGTCCCTAATGGTCAGGAGCGTCTGGCCGAGGCCGCTAAGCACGGCTTTAAGCGGGCCATCGTTCCAAAGGGTAATGCGCCCAAGCGCCCTGTTATTGGGATGGAGATAACAGCAGTCTCAAAACTGACCGATGCGCTGGCAGCCCTAGACTAACCCGCCTGCTTTCTCTTACAGTGGAAAAGTGACTGCGGGCGCCTCGCGCTCTGCAAGGAGCGGCCCAACATTTCTCCGTGCCACGCGCTGCGGGCAAAGCATCAGCGTCACTTGAGCTTTCGGTACTTCAGTCGCTGTGGCTGATCCGCAGCAGGCCCGAGGCGTGTCTTGCGATCCTCCTCGTAATCGGTGAAATTGCCTTCATGGAATACCACGCCGCCATCATCTTCGTAGGCAAGAATATGGGTGGCGATACGGTCTAGGAACCAGCGATCGTGTGAAATCACCATAGCCGCTCCCGGGAACACAAGCAGCGCATCCTCCAGCGCGCGCAACGTCTCTACATCAAGATCGTTGGTCGGTTCGTCGAGCAGCAGCACATTGGCGCCCTGGCGCAATAATTTCGCCAGATGCAGCCGATTGCGTTCTCCACCGGAAAGATCCTTGACGAATTTTTGCTGGTCCGAGCCCTTGAAATTGAAACGTCCCACGTAGGAACGAGAGGGCACTTCGTAGTTTCCGATGCGGATGATATCTAAACCGTCGGAGAGTTCTTCCCACACCGTTTTGCTGCCGTCTAGGTCATCCCGTGATTGGTCCACATAACCGAGCTCAACCGTGTCGCCCACATTGACCTCTCCGCTATCAGGGTTTTCTGCGCCCATTAAAATTTTGAACAGTGTGGATTTACCCATGCCGTTGGCGCCGATAATGCCCACTATGCTGCCTTTGGGTACCGTGAAGCTGACATTATCAAAAAGTAGACGCTCACCGAAACTTTTGCGCAGAGCCTTAACGTCGATAACGTTGTCCCCCAAGCGCGGCCCCGGGGGTATGTAGATCTCATTAGTCTCGTTTCGAGTCTGATAATCCTGCGACTGCAATTCCTCAAAACGCTGTAAGCGAGCCTTACTTTTGGCCTGGCGGCCCTTCGGATTACTGCGCACCCATTCCAGCTCCGACCTGATGGCTTTTTGATGGGAGGCTTCTGTGCGTTTTTCCAGGTCTAAGCGTTGTTCTTTGGCATCCAGCCAGTCCGAGTAATTGCCCTCGTGTGGAATACCACGACCACGGTCTAATTCCAGAATCCAGCCCGCTGCATTATCAAGGAAATAGCGGTCATGGGTTATGGCGACCACGGTGCCGGGGAAATCGTGCAAAAAACGCTCGAGCCAGGCGACGCTTTCGGCGTCGAGGTGGTTGGTTGGCTCGTCGAGCAGAATCATATCTGGATTGGACAGGAGCAAACGGCACAATGCGACTCGGCGTCGTTCACCCCCCGAGAGTGTTTCTACATTTGCGTCCCACGGTGGCAGGCGCAGAGCATCAGCAGCAACTTCCAGTTTGTGGTCGAGGTTGTGGGCGTCTGTAGCCTGGATAATGTCTTCGAGTCGGCCTTGCTCTTTAGCGAGTGCATCAAAGTCTGCATCGGGTTCGGCGTAGTCGGCGTAGACTTTTTCCAGCCCGACGAGTGCATCAATGGCCTCCTGAACCCCTTCTTCGACATTACCGCGCACATCCTTATTTGCGTTGAGCTGAGGTTCCTGAGGAAGATAGCCTATCTTGATACCCGGTTGGGGCCGCGCTTCGCCAAGGATATCGTTGTCTAGCCCTGCCATGATGCGCAACAGGGTCGACTTGCCTGACCCGTTGAGGCCGAGTACGCCGATCTTGGCTCCGGGGAAAAAAGAGAGAGAAATATCCTGCAGGATCGTTTTTTTGGGCGGCACGATTTTGCCGACTCGGTTCATAGTGAAGACGTATTGAGCCATTGATGTGTGTCCGCTGTCTTGAGTTTAGAAATAAAATTTTAGCAGAAAAGGAGCGTTAATAGTTCGGCCTGCGTCGCATACTACTCTTATATCGAGCTCGCGTTTCGGGTAAAATACGCGGTTGCCATCTGGGGTAGATTACATCTGCACTGTCACCAATGAGGGGGATTAGCATGTTTGATAACAACATGACTATTGAAGGATTCGACGATGAGATCTTTAGCGCTATCGCAGAAGAAGAACGTCGCCAGGAAGACCATATCGAGCTTATAGCGTCTGAGAACTACGCCAGTCCTCGCGTGATGCAGGCACAGGGCTCCGCTCTGACTAACAAATACGCTGAAGGTTACCCCGGTAAGCGTTATTACGGTGGTTGTGAGTATGTCGATAAAGCCGAGGTGCTGGCCATTGAGCGCGTCAAGGCACTGTACGGCGCAGATTATGCGAATGTGCAGCCCCACTCTGGCTCTCAGGCTAACGCTGCCGTCTATCTGGCGCTGTGTAACGCGGGCGACACCATACTCGGCATGAGCCTGGCGGACGGTGGTCACCTGACTCACGGTGCCAAGCCTAACTTTTCCGGCAAGACATACAACGCCATTCAATATGGACTGAACGCCGACACAGGTGAGATAGACTACGATCAGGTAGAGGCACTGGCGCTGGAGCACAAGCCAAAAATGATCGTGGCTGGTTTTTCCGCTTACTCCCAGATTATAGACTGGGCGCGCTTTAGAGAGATCGCCGACAAAGTCAGTGCGTATCTGTTGGTCGATATGGCCCACGTGTCGGGTCTTATTGCCGCCGGCATCTACCCCAATCCGGTGCCCTTCGCCGATGTCGTGACGTCGACTACTCACAAAACGCTGCGCGGGCCGCGCGGCGGCATTATTCTAGCAAAGGCAAATGCGGAGCTGGAGAAGAAATTTAACTCTGCGATATTCCCCGGAATTCAGGGAGGGCCGCTGATGCATGTGATCGCAGCCAAAGCCGTGAGTTTTAAGGAAGCTCAGAGCCCTGAATTTGTAGAGTACCAAAAGCAGGTAGTCAAGAATGCCAAAGCGATGGCGGCCACCTTTATTAAGCGCGGTATCAAGATTGTCTCAGGTGGCACCGAGAATCACCTGATGCTGGTAGATCTGATTGGCAAGACCTATACCGGTACAGATGCTGACGCCGCTCTGGGCGAAGCCAACATCACCGTCAATAAAAATGCGGTGCCTAACGATCCGCGCTCTCCGTTTGTGACGTCAGGTTTGCGTGTGGGCACACCTGCCATCACGACCCGTGGATTTGGTGAAGCAGAGTCTATCGAGCTCGCCGGTTGGATGTGTGATGTGTTGGAGTCGCTTGAGAATGGGACGTCCGCGGCGGTCATTGTTGCAGTAAAGGCTAAAGTGCTGGAAATTTGTCAGCGCTTTCCGGTTTACGGTCAACGCCCTTAGTCCTCCGGCAACGGGCAGCGGCTTCATACTCTGTATTGCACGTTATTGATGCTCGATGATGTGTGCGCTCACTCATCAACTCTCGGGTTTTGGGTAGCGAGTCTGCAGGGGCTCGTTACTGTCTGCTGCGTACCCTAAATGAGTCAAGTCGGGAACACTAAAAATGTGTTACTGTTCAGCGACTTAGATTAACGAGACTCGCAAATGCACTGTCCGTTTTGCGCCGCACAAGATACTAAGGTCATCGACTCCCGGCTGGTTGCCGAAGGGAATCAGGTGCGCCGCCGCAGGGAGTGTTTAAGCTGTGCTGAGCGCTATACTACCTATGAGATGGCAGAGCTGGTGATGCCCCGGGTGATAAAGCAAAACGGTAACCGTGAGCCTTTCGATGAGACCAAACTGCGTGCGGGTTTGCTGCGCGCTCTAGAAAAGCGTCCGGTTTCTGTTGAGGACATCGAGGCGAAAATCAACGGCATTAAACATGTTCTGCGAGCGACCGGCGAGCGCGAGGTGGAGTCACTGGTGTTGGGTGAGTTGGTGATGGAAACCTTAAAAACACTGGATCAGGTCGCCTATGTACGGTTTGCTTCTGTTTACCGAAGTTTTCAGGATATCGCCGAGTTTCGCAACGAAATAGAGCGGTTAGAAGCAGAACCGACAACAAACTGACCGGTTTTTAACGCCCGCCTATGGATACTTCTTTTGATACACAGATGATGGCTCGCGCATTGCAGTTAGCGCGACGCGGGCAATATTCGGCCATGCCTAACCCCTCTGTGGGTTGCATACTGGCGCGTGACGGACGCGTCATAGGAGAGGGGTTTACCTGTCCGGCGGGCGGCAACCATGCAGAAATTGAGGCTCTTTACGATGCCGGTGACGCGGTCGGCTCCACTGCCTATGTGACATTGGAACCGTGCAGCCATCAGGGCAAAACCGGCCCCTGTTCTACCGCGTTGATTCAGGCCGGGGTCACACGGGTCGTTGTTGCCCTGGCCGATCCCAATCCATTGGTGTTAGGCGCTGGCCTCGAACAATTGCGTGCGGCGGGTATCGCGGTGGAGTGTGGTTTGCTGGCCAGCGAAGCTCGCAGCGTAATACCTGGTTTTATCGCACGCATGAGCCGAGGACGAGGGCGGGTGAGGGCCAAGTTGGCGATGTCTCTGGATGGACGCACGGCCATGGCCTCAGGCGAAAGTCAGTGGATTACAGGTTCTGCGGCGAGACGAGACGTGCAGCGTTTGCGCGCGATGAGTTGCGCCATTGTGACTGGCGTGGGCACGGTATTGGCTGATGATTGTGCTCTCACTGTGAGGCCGCAGGAGTTGGGACTCTCGCGCGAAGCGACGCGGCTGGCCAGTAGCCGTCAGCCAATGCGCGTAGTGCTGGACTCACATCTACAAACACCGGCTGATGCCAAGGTGTTCGATGGGGCTTCGCCAACGCTGCTGTGTCACGATGAGGCCATTGCTGTGCCGGCGGCTATCGCTGCCAGCGGGGTTGAACGCCTGGCATTGCCGCGCGATGCCAGTGGCTTGGATCTGCACGCTTTAATGAAATACCTCTCGGCGCAGCAATATAATGAAATTCTGGTAGAATCTGGCCCCCGTTTAGCTGGGGCCCTGTTGCAGGCGGGATTGCTGGACGAGTTAATTGTTTATATGGCCCCCGCTCTTCTGGGAAACAGGGCGCGGCCGCTGCTGGAGCTGCCGCTCGACAAGATGGCCGACAAAGTGCAGTTGCAATGGGAAGACGTTCGTAAAGTTGGGACAGACTGGTGTTTTACGGCTATCCCCGTTCGAAGTAGTTAGTCAGCTACACGCTGACGTTAGCGAGGGCGCAATTATATGTTTACAGGAATTATCCAGGCCGTCGGCACAGTGGCCGACATGCAGCCTCGTGGCGGTGATATGCGCTTGCGTATCCACACGGGCAAGCTTTCTTTGGGTGATGTGGGCCTCGGCGACAGCATCTGCACCAATGGGGTGTGCCTGACGGTCATTGAGTTATCTGGCGACGGATATTGGGCAGATGTTTCTGTCGAAACGCTAAATTTTACGACATTGGGCGATCTAAAGACCGGCTCTGTGGTGAATCTGGAGAAAGCGCTGACGCCGCAGAGCAGACTGGGCGGACATATTGTCAGTGGCCATGTGGATGGTGTCGGTCAAATTGTGAGTCTCAGTGAAGACGCTCGCTCCATAAGGGTAGTGTTGCGAGCGCCCGATCAACTGGCCAAATACATCGCCCACAAAGGCAGTATCTGTATCGATGGCACCAGCCTGACCGTTAATGCAGTAAACGGTGCGCAGTTCGATCTGAATATTATCCCTCAGACCATGGCAGAAACCGTTTTCGGCCAATACAAGGTCGGTAGCAGCGTGAATCTTGAGGTCGATGTGATCGCCCGCTATCTAGAGCGGCTTATCCAAGGCGATGCGGCGGCGAGTGCCTCTGAGGAGGGCTTGTCCATGGAAACGCTCGCCGAGAACGGTTTTCTGGGTGGTTTGAATACGAGCATGTGGAAACAATAGGAATG
>CAJXWP010000067.1 GCA_913062625.1 uncultured Haliea sp.
TTACCGCGCCTAAAAATATCGAGGCTAGTCGGTCTGCCTCACTGAATGTCTGCCCATGTGACTGATCGCGCAATGCATGTCCGTCCATTTCTGAACGATAGCATGCAACCGTCCGTGCCACACGTTTTTCAGTAGCGTCCTTGCTGATTTGCGGCTGTGGATTCGCGTCCTGCGAAAACAGGTAATGGCTCAGGTACAGTCAGGCTGGGCTGTGGTCTCGAGCACCTACACTTTTAAAATAATAACGACATTGTCGAGCTTGAGGTCGAAAAAATAGGTGTTATTTTATTCACATTAATGCTTTTGCGTGAGTTGGAACTATGATCACGGTAAAATCATTTGCAACACCTATGTAGATGCATTATTTGTTTTTGCAGTGAACCCTATCATCGATTTGAAAACGTTAAAACACTCTAAACCGACGTTTCACATGAGCTTGTCTAATTGATATTGCAACCTTACGCTGCTCTGGTGTAACGCGCGGCATGTCATCCGGCATATAAGCATCAATTTCAATAAAACTGATTTTCTTAGCAAAAATCTTCGGCCAGTCGGCTTGATCGGGGAATTCAGAGTAAACCCATCGGTTGGCGATAAAACCTTTCTCTATCCCTGTGGTGTCTAACCAGTTTTGTATGCCAGGGTCTTTATGCGCAATAACCCATCGCTGCACCTTGTCCGTCCCCATGTGCATTTGCGTTAAATTCAAACTGCTCTGGTGGTTGCTATAGTCGGCTGACTCACCCCAAAGGTTATTCAAGTAGCAATTGGAGAACAGGGGCGTCTCAACGAAACACGCTTCTATATAAAGGGCTTCATCTGCCCCAAGTTCAAATATCCCACCGGCACTTATGTTGGTACTCATGCCACCGCCAGTGGCTTGGGAAGGTGCATTCGGTTCATTGTAAGCATTGATCGGGAAAAAGTAAGGTCCACCGTCGGCAGGGTAGCTCCCATGACTGTTCAAAACTTTATCGTAAAAGTCCATCCAGAAGCGCATTTGTCCTTCAATCACTGAACCCATACGGTTTAAATGTTGGGAGGCGGAGGCTGGTGTTAACGCGGCGGGGTGATCACCTTCATAATCGAGCGCGGTAATTTTTAGCTCTATCGGAATCTCTCGTTCCCAGTCCAGGAATATTTGCCGGCCGCTAAGGTAATTGGCGTAACGATCCTCGCCATCAGGATTATTCTTACTCGGTGGTTTACGCGTGCAAATGAAATCACCGGTATAGCCTTCGGGTTTTTCCGGCCCGAGTAATAATTCAATTTCGCCGCTATCTGATATTTGTATTTCAGATGAATCCAAGGTGCCAAAGCTGGTGCGGAAGCCTTTGGCTAGTTCGGCGAGGTTGCCGGTATCGCCGGACATAGGGGCAGTAGAGGTTTCAAATAATAAATACTGTGCGGCTATCGGGCCGGACTCTGCAGGCGCTTCGCCGCGCCAATGGCGGTAATCAGGTAATTGCGCGGTGATGCGGTAGCGTTTACTGCCGTCGATAGGAGCATAAAAATAAATCGCGTCCGGGTTTTCAATGGTCGACTTGTTGTATACCGATAAGGCATTGCGAAACGCAGGAAAGTTGGCGTCTTCGTGAAAAGAGCGTTCAATACCGTGGTGAATAAAGCCGGCTAAATAACGATACCCTTCGGCTAATACATGAGGTGTTGCGGCCGGCCCAAACAATGCGGGGTTGTCAATAACGTCTCGCGCTTTTTGCAAGTTGTCAATCAAACCATCCCAGGCTTGGAGCAGTTCGGCCTTGGCGGCTTCAGTAAGCTTATCTTTTTCAGCGGTCATAACGGTTGCCTTAGTATGATTTAATTAAATTATTGCGCCTCAGTACTTACTAGTACGAGTGCCAACGTTTATTTATTTTTCGAGTATAGGAAGTATTAATACCCCCTGAATTTGCTCAATCTACTACAGGGTCTCGGGTACCGGCGATTGATAGGCTATTATCAATACTCAACTGTGAAAAAATCATACAACTCACTCTGATTATTCCCGTGAACAAAATGGCCCTGCGCCCGCGCCAGACTGCATCAGCTACGAAAATTTCTTCACGTATTCCAAGTACGCTAGTGCCTACTTCCATTTCTGTAAAAGAATAAACGCTATATTACTAAGTATAGGACAAATAAACGGCCTATTGAGAGTAGGTTTCCTCACTGATCCTGCTAACGGAGCTGGAGAAATGTGCGAAATACCCGCATAGTGGCCTGAAAAGTTGTTTGCAGTGGTGGCCGGCGCCGTCGCCGGTCTAGAGTTCGGCCGAAACGAAGACTGACTCGCCAACCGAGGCGGTCGAAGAAGCCGGTTCCGCCGGCAAGGGAGGATTGAATGAGCACTTTCGATCGAAGCGAGGTCGAGGAGGCGTACCAACATTTCGTCGAGGTGGGCGATAGCGGTGACTGGAGCGCCTGGGCAGATCTGCACAGCGAGGACGGCCTGTGGGTGGAGCGCCACCTCGGCACCTTCGTCGGTCGCGAGGCAATCCGCGAGGCGATCTTGAAGGTGATGGTACCCGTGCCCATGATGACCTTCCCCGTTGGGTGGCACGTGATCGAAGGCAATCGCGTCGTCTACTACCCCTGGCAGGTCATGCCTGACCCAGCGGGCTGCGATGCAGACTACCGCTTCGGATGCGTCACGATTCTCGAATATGCCGGAGATGGCCTCTTTTCCTACCAGGAAGACCTCTACAATCCCCGCGAAGCCGAAGCCATGATGAAACGCTGGATAGAGGCAGGTGGCCGCCTGGCGAGTTGATTTCAGCCAGAAAGGGAATTGATGTCGAGAACAGTATAGGACAAATAAAAGGGCTATCGTAAGTAGGTGTTCTTATGGATACGAGCAACAAGGACTAAAAATAGTAATGCTCGACCCTCTGCCACGAACCCCCTGTTCTAATTACTGCTTGAGCAGGTGAACTGCATGTGGCTCAACGTTTTGAAAATTAGTATTTAATATGGACTTCTTTTATGAAACATTTATTACTTAGCGGGTTGATGATTGCTCTTTATGGCTGTGTCAGTCACCCAGTTTCAATACAAGGCCTCGCCACAGAGCTTGCCGCTTCATGTTTGGGCAGTGCTAGCCTCCCTCACAATTTCGAAAATAAGTTTGAGGCTATTGATAATCGACAGCTTCTAAATGAAGCCTTAGGCGGTACAGACGAAGGTAAGCTATGCCAAGGACAGGTTTATAGGAGTAAAGAAGCTTCGCAGGTCACCGTTTTTCGGGCTTGGAATAGTGCTAACCCTAACAGTGAATTTGGTAACTGGTGGGCTTTTGAGAAACCCTCTGGTGAAATTGCTAAATACCGTTCGGATTATGAGATATGTTATCAGTGGTCGTCGATAGACAAATTAGTTAGCTGTACTCTCAAGCCGGGGACAATTGTTGTTGTTGGCACTGGGCAAAGTGCTATTTGCTCAGATTATTTAAATTACCCAGTATCGGTTAAACAACAAATCTATATAGACCAGGCATCGACATCTCTATCAGACTGCACTGCCTATAGTGGGGAATTCAGTTGGAAGTGATTTGGGTAAACCGCTGGGCCAAAAAGGTCATCGTTTACGCTTGGTCGTTGAAGTTTGCTAGTTCAACTAGCCAATACAACCTTCGTCTCGATGCTTGATCTTTTCATTGAGCAAAAAATATTCTAGAAAGAACATTGAATTTACAGAAAATACTTGGAATACGTCACCCTATTATTCAAGCTCCAATGGCTGGGGTACAAGGAAGCGAACTTGCCGTAGCTGTCTGTAATGCGGGCGGCTTAGGGTCACTGCCGGGTGCTATGCTTAGTGTCGATGCTCTTCACAAAGAGTTGACCATTATAAGAGCCGGCACCACGCAGCCTTACAACGTAAATTTCTTCTCACATTCGACGCCCGTGTTTAATAGTCAACATGAAACCGTTTGGCGAGCGGCTCTTAAGCCGTACTTTATTGAGTTAGGGATTGATGTAAACACAATCCCTGAAGGGCCTAGCCGCTTACCGTTTAGTCATGAAACTGTTGAAGTACTGCGTGAGTTCGCAGTATAGGACAAATAAAAGGGCTATCGTAAGTAGGTGTTCTTATGGATACGAGCAACAAGGACTAAAAATAGTAATGCTCGACCCTCTGCCACGAACCCCCTGTTCTAATTTTGCATGCGAAATAAATTGACTACCCTGCCGGTATTTATAAGGCCGGTAGCTAGACTTTAGCCCCCCCCCCTATGCCCTATGGAGATCGAGGCACTAGCTCGGAACACTCGAAATTATCGTCGCCTAGAAGACCATCTCAGATTCCGTCTTTAGCGTCAGTTATGTGCTTGCCTGATCCCCGACCGAGACGGTGCCGGCCTGTACAACTTTCGCATAGACACCCAGGTTGCCGCCGTTGGCCTCCACCAGGGCGCGCATGATGCCGGGGTCTTTCGGCAGCTCCGAGAATCCGTGCGTGGTCATGGCGCAGCGCGGGCAGGCGCCCACGATCTGCAATACCACATCGCCTACCGAAAGCTGTTTCCCGACCCACTCCTGTTCTGGAAAGGGGTGGGAAGAGTCTGGAGCGTTAAGGAGGATGTTGGGCCTGAAGCGGTTTACGTCGAACAACGAATCAGGCCGGTGTGCACCCATGCTGTCCAAGGATTGCTGGGTCAGCAGTAGCAGGGGAAAGGCATCGAAATAAGTACCGGGTGGTGATTCATATTCCAGTACTTCCGCAAACAGGGCCAGGTCAGGCAGCGCTTCATCGGGGGTGCGCGCGAAGATGTCGCGCAACTCCTCCTCAAAGTCATCCTTGTCGGGCGCTCCGCGGCGATAATGATCCAGAGCGTCGGCGGGCAATAGTGGCCACAGGGTGACCTCGTGATCCAGTTTGTCACTAAGCCAGCCGTTGATGTTGGCGTCGTCGGTACCGATGCTGTCCCCGTCGACGGAGGTGATCACAGCGGGACTGGAGCCGTCCGCATTCACCTCGCCGGAGAACAAGGCCGACAGGGTCATGAGGGATGGAATTTTTTTGCCACCGCGAATGCCGCCGCGAACCTCATCCCGCACGGCCCACACTCTGTCGCCTATGGTTCCGCGCTCGGTGAGGGTTAGAGTTTGTGGCGACTCTCCCATCATGCTCTTTATGGGAAAACGAAATAGCTGACTTACAGTGGCGGTCATGTGATCTCCTTGTATACTGCTTGGCGTGTAAAAGTGTAGGGCAGCTTTCGGAAAAGGCCTAGTAATTACGATAAATCAGAAGATCACACAAGTATAGGACAAATAAAAAGACTATCGTGAGTAGGTGTTCTTATGGATACGAGCAACAACGGTACTGACAAGTTAACTTGAAGTCATGGGCTGGGCCGACACAATGAGGTCCTTGGCGCTGGCAATCGAGCCGCCAGCTCCCACGTCAGGTTTTTTATTGCGTGCAATGAGTTCTAAAACTCTACTTTTTGAGGAAAAATTAGTTACGTTGTCAGTACCAATTCTCAGGAACCGGTAAACCCCGGTATTACCACAGGCCCCTGAAATGAATCCTCATTGTCTGTGCGAATAACCTCGTTACCATTAAACAACTCGAGAATCATAGGCTGCTCGGTGGTGTAATCCACCAATCGCCACAGGCTGGGAATCGTAGGCCGGTCACTGATGCGGTCCGCATCTCGGCCGATACGAAAGTATACGTCACCCGACGGAGCCACGAGCAACACCAGCGTGCTGCCCCGGTTATAGGTAATCTCGTGATATTTGCGCACGCGAGTCACACTCAACAGCCCATCCTTGTCCAGGGGCGCCGCCTGCTCGACAACGGTCGCTGCGTGCAACCAGGGAAATCCGAAAATGTCCTCTACCAAAAAGTCTCCGTTTTCCAGTTCATCGGGTGAGCGCAGGAAGCGATTGGCATCTGGACCATCAACACCCGCCTCGCGTGGTTGATTCTTTATCCAACCATCAGGGAGCGCCAGTGCGGCGAATTCCTCGCTGGTAATCGTCGGGCTGACCCAGGCACGAAAAGTCCCATCCGGCTGCGGCGCCAAAATCTCGAATCCCCGGGGCTTCTCTTCGTCAGGTTCTGGCTCAGGCCCAGGCCCGCCCGAATTTAGCGGGTTGGCTTGAATAAACAGCACCACATGCGCCGCCATTTCCTCACCCACTTCTTCCTGGATAAAGTGGCCCGCTTCGTAGCGTGTATGAGGCTGCCCCTGTGCGCCGGGCACGTGGGTAATCCACTTATTCTGGTTAGCTACTGAGCCCAGATTGGGATCATTCTCCCCGCCTATAAACAGGAAAGGCCGCTCAAAACGCCCCAGCGCCTCGTACGCAGGCACGTTTTGCTGTCCGAATCCAGCTGCCATGGAAGGGAAGGCGCGGATACCGCCCCAATAGATTCGCGCTGGAAACGGGGCGTTATAGCCGTCAAACTGCGCCTTGGTCAAGTTATTGCCAGTCGAGAGATCGACCATGTCCGCGGCAAACAGATGGGGAGCGCTAGCGGCGAAATTCACCCAGTACTGGAAACCGGTTATGCGGTCATCTGGGCGCAGCGACATATGTTCGATAGTCGACTGAATCGTCTCGTCAAATTCAAATACAGGTATGGTAAAAGGGTTGAAACCCTCAGGGACTAACGCCAAAGACCCGTTGGCGACCACGATGCGTGCGAACTTTTCAGGGTCGTCGCCCGCCATGCGCAGCCCAATCTGGCTGCCCCAGTCCTGCACGAACAGGGTAATGTCAGACAGACCCAGCGCGCTGACGAAAGACTTCACCCACGCGACATGCTGCTCATACTGGTGCACGCGGGGGTCTACCGGCTTGTCGGATCGCCCCATACCGATTTGATCCGGAGCGATCACCCGATAACCCGCTTCTACCAACACCGGTATCATCTTGCGGTAAAGATAGGACCAAGTGGGCTGACCGTGCAGCATCAGTATCACCTCGCCATCGCGGGGTCCCGCGTCTACGTAGTGGTAGCGCAGGCCCTCCACATCGACATAGTTAGGGTCGAAGGGATAGCCGGCCAGATTGTCGAAACAAGCATCCGGCGTGCGTACAAACTCGATATTGGCTGCAGTGGTGTTGATCTCGATGTCTTCTTCGGGCATGGCGCAAAGCGCCTGCACCCCCACCTCATTAGTAAAGGCGCCATTGTCTGAGCTGTCACTACAGCCTGCCAACGATACAAAAAGTAATGCGCCCGTTAAGGTGAATATTGGCTTAATGAGTCGATACATTTCTACCTTCCACTCTACAATTTTATGAGTTTTCCCAGTAATGCCAACACAGCCGGAGGTTAGCTCAATCATGCCTTTTCCATTAGTGTACCCAAGGCAGTAGTCATTGTTCTCGCACACGGATGTACCGAGTAATGACACTTAGCACACAGAATGGCCCCTACACACCCTTTTGTGAAGCGCTACCTTGATCAGTGGTACCAAACAGACCGCCAGCGGTGCGCCGTTTAGTCTGACTAACGCCGCAGCTGTGATATAAAGACCGTATGAGCCTAGCCTACGAACCTTCAGCCCCCAAAGTGGACGAGCTTCCCGCCATAAGGTTTTTTACGCGAGCGCTCTTGCTTTGTGTGTATCTGCCGTTACTCCATGTCGCCTTCGCGTCGGTAGTAGCGAGCCCCCCAATTTACGGCCCCACGGCGCCGAACATCATCGTGACAATACTGGAGATCTGGTCATCCACCGCATCGATAGCCTTGTTATTGTGGCTGTTAGAACGTGGCTTGATTCCGCCTGATCGCGGCTTAACCACCGGGCGGTTTATCGCAAAGTATTTTTCGGTTTCGCTGTGTTGCTTGCTAGTGCTTGTCTTCCTCTACACCAATGCAGACTCCGTGCGAAATTTTCAGGAAAATAGACAGTCTATCGGGATATTCATGATAATGACGATCGAAGTATTGCTCTTTGCTGTGATACGCTCAGTACTGCAACAGCAGCAATTCGATCACGCTGTAAAAAACAATCTCCGCGCTACCCAATACCAAATTCTGCGCGCGCAGTTGAAACCGCACTTTCTATTTAATAGCCTCAATCTGATTTCATCAGAGATTGAGAGGGACCCCAAGTTGGCAGTAGAGCTGCTCGATCATCTCTGTGAACTACTACGCGCTGCACTAAGCGCTACCGAAAAACCGCTGATCAGTTTAGGAGAGGAGTTGGATTTACTGCAGCTCTATCTTGAAATTCAACAACGCCGTTTTGGCGAGAGATTACAATATAATATTGAACGCCATGAACCGCACAGCGGATGCCTTTTGCCACCGATGTTACTGCAGCCATTAGTTGAAAACGCGATTAAACATGGAATTTCTCCCTATAAAGGCGGTGGCAAGGTCAGCGTTATGACCGCGACTGAAAACGGGCAGTTACACATTACAATTCACGACAACGGTAGAGGCTTCGATCAAAACGAAATCGACGTTGGCCTCGGTCTTGAGCTTGTTCAAGAGAGCATCAAATTGCTCTATGCGCCCGATATCGATTTGGCAAGCCGCGCCTTCTTGGTGAGATCAATGCCCGGCGAGGGCACAACTGTCACACTGCGCTTGCCCTGCAAAAAATAGTGATGAGCCTGTGAAAGTGAATTCCATGCGAGTGTTAATTGCCGACGATGAGCCAGCTGCGCGGCGCAAACTGAGCAGAATGCTTGGTGCGTTCGCCTTTATCGACATTGTAGCGGAAGCTTCAGATGGAGACGCTGCCCTGCAGCTAATCTGTGAACATCAGCCCGACGTCGCGTTCCTCGATATTGAAATGCCCGAGATGACAGGCATTGAGGTGGCCCAGCGCGCTGCAGCCTCCAATGTGCACATAGTGTTCGTTACTGCCTATGATCACTTTGCAGTACAAGCCTTCGAAACGCAGGCTGTAGACTACCTTCTAAAACCCGTAAGTGCTGATCGATTAGCCCGTTGCATCGAGCAGATCGAGAAGGGCGCAAGAACGGGAAGGCCTGCGTCAGATCGCGTCGATGCCCATTCACCCGTCACACAACTCACGATTCGTCACGGTGCCGCCGTACGTATTGTCGAACACGATCACATAGCATGGCTAGAGTCAGTGCAGGGCTATTGCAGAGTCTGGTTAAGTGAATCAGGGCAGCGCGCACACAAGCAAGAGAGCCTGATCTTGGATACCAGCGTGGCACAAGCCTGCAGTGTTCTTCCTGAAAATCAATTTCTACGTGCGAGTCGCTCGGCCATAATCAACGCTGAACTAGTCATTATCCACTGGACAGCGAAACGGCAGATGTTCGTAGTTTTAAATGGTTTTGAGGAACAACCGATTACCGTTTCAAGAAGAAACGCATCGCTTTTCCGGAAGCACTGGGCTGACCAATGAGCACTTCGAAATGGGGTTCTGACAAGTTAAGTCGCTGATATCGATATAATCGGCCTATGAATACTTATAAGCGTCACCGGTTCCCGCCCGATATCATTTCTTATGCTGTCTGGCTCTACTATCGCTTCAATCTCAGCTACCGGGATATCGAAGATCTACTCGCTGAACGTGGATTCACTGTCACCCACCTGGACGTTCACACAGTTAGAGACCTCTCAGGTGCTCTTCGAGTAGTTCGTTCACCGCCATCGGATTCTCAATGGCGTGAACATGGCCAGTGCGCTCCATCATCTGGAGTTCGGCGCCGGGAATCAGCTCAACGATCTGCACCGACTTCGACGGCGGGTAAATATGGTCCTCGGTACCAGCGACGACGAGAACCGGTGTGTTAATCATATGAAGTTCGTCTAGGATCGACGATCGGTGCGCGATGTGCCACGCCGCGTCGGCGTACTCTGGCGTCCGACTCCTTAACATTGCAGTGACCCGCGTCAGTACATCGGCACGCGATGGATCATGGAGCGTCGTGTCACCCATATTGAGCTGGAGGACAACGGCGAGAACGGGTTCCATCCCATGCTCTGTCAACACCTCGATCATCTCATCCATCTGCTCGGCGCTTTCCTCGATATCCGCCGACGTGCCCATCACGACCAGCGACCGCACCAAGTCGGGATGGCGGGCAGCGAGTCGCAAGGCGACGAATCCTCCCATCGAGCTCCCGACGAACGTAACCGGGCCGAGGTCGAGGGCCGTGATCAGCGCGGCGGCGTCCTCGGTGAGGAGGTCCATATTGAGTTCCGCGCGCGGGTGCCGGGCGCTGTCTCCCTGGCCGCGGTGGTCGTAGCGGACTATCCGGTACCGGTCCGACAGCGCTTCCGCCTGGGCGTCGAACATCGACAGATCAAAAAACATCGAGGCGCTGCAGACGATGGCCGGAGCATCACGCGGCCCTTCGTCCAGATATCGAAGTGTGGTTCCGTTGACGTTGATGTCAGGCATCGTTGTGCTCCTCACAGATTGCTTGGTGGTTCAGTTGATTGTCAGATCTGATTTCATATTGCCAAAGATTGAAGGTTGTCGGGGTAAGTATAAAACAAATAAAAGGGCTATTGAGATTAGATTTCCTGACGGTATCGGCAAGTTAACTTTTGACATCAGAGGAATTTAGCCTCAAGTCTCATGCAACCGCCTTACTCCATTCAGCGAACGCACTCACCCTGAGATCACGGTAATGCTGAGCGCCGACCTTGTGCCTACACAAATTAAACAGATTTGATACGGCAGCATGAGCAACCAAAAATCTCTGCGCTTGCCCTGTTGATTTAAACTTCCGCACCACCCGCTCTCGCACTCTAGTCGGCTCGTGAGATTGCTCCGAATTTGATGCCCCAGAGCCGGATCGCTTTGCGACTGACGGTGATGCCTCGCTCAGCGAGCAGATCTTCGATGTCTCGGTGGCTCGGGTTAAAGCGATAGTAGAGCCAGACAGCATAGGAAATGATATCGGGCGGGAACCGGTGACGCTTATAAGTATTCATCGCCTCATCGTACCAAGTATGCTGATTTAACTTGGCAATACCCCTTTGCCATCTCGCGGTAGCGACATTAGCATTCTACAGGGTCCATGGCATCGATCCAGTCGGCGATGACCTTGACTCCCTCTGTGTGAATAATACTGCGCCCCAACTCTGGCATTCGTATTTCAGGTGCGTCTGAATCCATGCGGAAGTGCATAATGGACTCATTCGAGTTCCCCGGAAGGATACTATATTTGAGGCCACCTGAACCATCTCCCGCGGCTATCGGCGTTTTGCATTCACCTACTTCAAGCCCAAAGGGACGATAGTACTCTAGTAGTAATCCAGAAGTATTGGCAGCGCCGGCTTTAGGGTTGTGACAGCTGGCACAATTGATGTCGAGATAACCTCTAGCAAGATCATTCAGGCTAGCGCTGGTGTCGCCCCACAACGGGACAGTGTCAATGGCGGTCAGGTCGCCCGGCACGCCGGCCAGGATGCCGAGATCGGTCCAGTAGGTCAGCTGATTGGCTATGCCGCTGTCATAGGCGTAATTTTTGTTCAGAGAGCGGGCCTTCGGTCCTATAGGGATTAGCTCGTCCTCGCCATGACAATTGGCGCAGTTGTTGGAGTTAGGAATGATGTAGTCGGTGGACTGCGCCTCTCCGTTGATGTCGACCCAGCTGACATTCTGTGTGCCACCGGTAAGGGTCAGCACTGCGTCTGCCTTGCTTGGGTTCCAAGTGTACGGCAGTGCTTTCCAGCCGTCCTTGCGGCGCAATAGCAGACGCGTCTCAATGATATCCTGCCTGCTGCCGGCAATGCGTAAGTCCGCCTGAAAGGAAAAGGTCTTAGCAATGATGGTTCCCACAGGAAAATCGAACACCTCCTGATTGCGATAGGCTGCTGCCGAGCCCTCTGGAACAAAGACGAAGCGGTATTTGTTCGCGTAATCTGAAAATAATGGGATATTCAGATTGTATCTAATCCCGTTGCCGTTAGGGTCGGTAAGCGGGTTAGTAGCGTCGCCGAAGAGACGGTAATCTGACAGATTGGGACAGTCGGCAACGAACGCGGCGGCGTTCACACCTGAGCCCTCGGCACCGCACAGTGCTGCCGTGTCGACCGCCGGAGCCTCCGGGTTATTCGGATTAACGGGGGGTTCGATTACTATCGGCGGAAGCGGCGCATGGCGACAGCTATACTCTGCCAGGTCAGTAGATTTGGCATCGCTTAATTCAGGAAACGGATATAGAAGAACCGAGCCATTCAACCGACCGAAGACATTTTCTGGGCCATTGTCGATAATGCAGATCGCCTGACTTTCAGACAACCCGTCTGGAAATTCTTTAAGGAGAAGACCGGTATCCGTGTCTATTCCCGAGCTGTCATAAAAAATATTTATTCCTAGCCCGTCAAAGAACGCAGTTGAAATAACGCCAGCCAAATCCTGCGGATCGCCGCTATTGTCGGTCATGGTATTGTCGTGTATGTAAATTCTTTCTGGTATCGGGTCGTAGTTGGCTGGAGCGTCTATCTGTGCGTCAGTGAAATAATAACTGACGATTAATACACCGATAGAATTGTTGTCGGTAATCGTATTTCCAAATGCCTCAATGTCGTCATTAGCCATAATCATTAGCCCAATGCCCGCTGGCACTTCGCCGACAATATTTCCTTCCGGGGCAAAATTGGGCTCGTTATTTGCAACCATCATATTATTAAAAACTCGTGTCGCCTCACCACCCTGAATAGGTGGGCCCGGGAGGTCGAAAACAAGAATACCTGCAGTGTTGCCAGTGGTATTATTCTCATACACATCGGCAAATTTAGAGTTCTCAATTTCAATGCCAGCAACGTTTTCATAGACGTAGTTACGCCTTACGATGATATTTTCTGACTGGCCCACATAAACGCCAGCGTCGCTCGCGCCGCGCACTTCGCAATCTTCTATAAGCACATTACGGGTTTGTACTGGATACAAACCATACGCGCCATTACTCTCATCGGGCCCGTTAGTCCATTCGACACGCACCCGTCGGATCGTAACGCCATTCGTACCGATGACCTTGATAGCGTCACCTGGTGCGTTCTCTATAGCGAGATCTTGCACCACGAAGTTGTCGCCGGTGGCTAACAAGCTCTGCGCTCCACTGGTCTGACCACCAAAGCGCAGTACGGTGCCAGAGTCTGCGCCCATGCCGGCTCCACGCAGGACAATGTTGTCAACGCTTGAGCTTAATTCTCCTACAAAATCGTGGGTGCCTGCAGGGAGTTGGACAACAGTGTTCGGTTCGGCGGTAATAAGCGCATTTAATACTCGAGTTTCCAGGTCATCACCGGGCTCTAGTGTCACTAAAACATAGTCAGGGAAATCAGGATCTATCGGGGTTATTTGAATCGAGTTATCGTCGTTGCCACCGCCAGAGCAAGACCAAAGAAAAGATAATGAAAAGAGAATTAAGAGGTGTTTTGCCAGCCTCTTGGGCGCTATCTTATTGTTATGCATGTTTTTTCTCTATAAAAGAATAAAACCTGCCTGAGCATAGCAACTCAGTGGTTAATAGTCGACACCGGGATTGATGGTTCTCCAGCAACTGTCCTACTCTAGCAAGGAAGCCAAGACGCTCAATCATTATCGCGTTGGCATCTTCATACAGCTTTATATCCCAGTGATTTTTTTCGGAACTCAGCGGTCAATTCTGGTCCTAACTCTGTGTGGCGTCAGCCACCTTGGTACCGAATAACCTGATTCACTGAGAGATACTTCTGCTAGTTTTAAACTGAAGCAAAGGAGTATCAACATGAGCATGTCAAACATCGAAAAATCGTCGAGGGTATCCGCCGCAATACCCGCCGCAAGTTCTGCACCGAGGAGAAAATACGTACCGTGCGAGAAGCCAATACAGATGAAGTAACGGGCCTCAAGAGCGAGAACAAGGACCTGAAGCAAACCGTCGCCGAACTGTATCTGCGCAATGACTGGCTAAAAAAGCAGGGCATGGAGCATGCCCGTGGTGCGCCGTATCACCCGCAGACCAAAGGCAAAATTGAACGCTATCACCGTTCAATGAAGAACGTGGTCAAGCTGAAACATGACTACTGTCCCTGGGAACTGAAGAAGGTCATTGCTGAGTGGGTCGAACATTACAACCACGAGCGATACCATGAGTCATTGGATAACGTGACACCGGCAAATGTATATGTAAGCCGGAGAAACGAGATCCTAAATCAACGCGCTGTGGTGAAGGTCAGAACGATGACGGAGCGAAAAGTACACAACCTACGACTAGCAGGCTAGACTGGAGAAATAACTGGGAGCAAAGTGTCTCTTAGAAAACCGGCTGACTGGCCCCAAATGATCCGACGACGTACACTCTTAACTCCCGAATTGGCTCAGGATCATACCTCCACTCGAGTCCCATGAACCCGTCTGCCTGACAGTGTTTTAGGGGGCAGGATCACTTTGGGTGTGGAGCCGCCAAACACGCACAATCAGGTGGCTCCTTGGCAAACACCTTTTTTACAATACGAAGTTTGACCGCAGGCGGAGGACTTCGCGCAGAAGTCCGCCGGCTTATTTTCACAGCTGCAGGCTTCCACAGTGCATCTGCTCAGGTCAACTGGTAATCCACAGGAGCCAGTGGGAGTGGGAGTGGGTGGAGGTGGGGTTGGCCCGGATGAAAAGTTCACGCAACTCCGCTGATTCATTATGACCTCACCAGCTTTATACTTCGGCGCAGCAGTGTAGGAACTGATATTACTTGCCTCACACGGGTAAGCCTCAGTACAGTCAAAAAATATCATCCCGGCAGCCGTAGGGCATTGATTCAGAATCGATACCGGATCGATATCCTGAAACGGAATAGTAGGGGGGGTTGGATAAATCATTGTCTGCACGACATCCGTGCATGGCGCGATTGCACTGCGATTACCTGTTGAATACGCATCCCCGATAAATTTAATTTTCCAACCACCGGTCTTTTTAAGCTCCCTGAACTCTTCCTGACAGGTCTTTTTGTCGATGACGATTAGGAGGTTGCGGTGCTGAAAGGCTTCAATGAATCCTTGCTGATTCATCCATGTGCAATCCGAAGGGGCCGCTTTTTCTGTATCCAGAGCTATTGCGCTGGCATACTTGTTGATTTTAGTTTCCCAAGACGCGGGAAGCGTAAAGTTCTTCCAGTCAGTGACCGAATTGGCTATAGAAAGCACGATTGTCGGTGAACCCTGCGCCGCTTTGACTTTTTTCAGACCTGCATCTGTTGCGCGGCCGATATCCAGCACTACACCCTTGAAACCTGCAGAATACAACTTTGCCCAAGTAGCAACCACGCCATTTTTAGGAATGTTACCCAGCCACGCGAGCCCCGAAGGCACATCACACTGGGCATTATCGAGCAGAGGTAAGTCGCTCGCCGCTGCGGCCGACTTGAAATAGACGTTAAAGAAACCGTCGGCATCTTCAGTGAGATTATTGATCCTGCAATTTTGGCCGTCCTTCAAACAGGTGCCAAACAGTGATGACAGCCCACAAGCGTCTGTGTTTGTAACGTCCGCTGTTGCCGAGTTGCACATATAGATGGGTTGGACCTCTTTGCTATATTCGCCGCCTCCGCTTGCCGCGACCGATATTGCACTTTCTGAATCCCCCCAATAGACCATCTGCGTACCGCCGTAGGTGTTGGCCTCGCCCCCCTGTGCTCCGAACGCTTTACCCCACCAATAATTTGCCGAAGTGCCCGGCGGGATACCCGCGAGCCTCTGGTACCAGACAGCGCCTGCAGCGAGCGGGTCTGCCCTCTCAACGGCCTGTTGGCAGGTCAATGCGTCAGTGGGACCGGACACCGGGGTCGCCGAGCAATTAGCAACGCCCTGCCCATCCCTGATGCACCCCTTAGCCGACTGCTGGACCGCTCCGCTTGCGACGACATTGTTGCCCTGATCATCCTCGTCCGCTTGCGGGTTGCAGGGCGTAACCTGACCAATATTGTCCGGGCATGCAGCAGCCGTCTGTGTCACCTGAAGCTCGTCATTCATGATCTGCACGTTACCTTTGGTACACGTGCCAGTGCCGCCATCGGGATCGTCTGTCCACGAATAGGTCAAATCCCAAAACTGGAGTTTGCGGGGGTCGTCTCCCACGAAAGGTGTGATGTTCTGTGGGTTAGGGTAAATGCCCGCATTGGGATCGACAGCGCCCAAAACCCCGTCAGAGTCGTCAGAACCGCCAGCCCCAAACCAATCATTATCATCGTTACTGTTACTGCAGCCGCTAATAGCGCCCAGAGATAACAATGCCACCATCAGGGCAAAGCCCTTGGGGCTGCATGGTTTACTAACTAATTTCGTTTTCGTAGCCATTATCGTTGAATCGTCCAGTTACTCTCAAGGAGCGCGTTTGTCCAAACAAGGCAGATAATGAAATTGCAATACATCATGATGGGGTTCCTGTTCACTGTGTGGAGGTATTGAATTTAGGTCCGCTAAACTGCTCAGTAGAAGCTGACATGTAGCGTTTGTTCATTACCGCTTTGAGTTTTCCTACTCTTACAGGATATGTCAGGCGTGTAAAGTGGCTAAACCGCTACCATTCGTGAGCCACAGGCTCTGGCGGAAAGTTCCATCAACGTCTTTCTGTCGGACTCAACGGCCACAGCGCGGGGGCATCGGCTATGGGCCGCAGAGCCCCTGCTTATACCTGTTGGCGTCCGGTTTTATTGAATCACGGCATTAAGCAAGTGGATCGCCGTCATCTTCATCATCCTCGATCTCGTTGCCACCAGCTTTAACTCGGCTCGCAGGCGTACACTGAAATTCCAGCAGCATCTGACGCTGGTGGATGAATGCTTGATTCGCGATCTTGACATATGGGTTGATAACTTGAATCCCAGCGCGTCCTTGGATAAACGAGCCCATAACTTCTAATTGCCCGAGTGCGTCCTGCCATTGCGCATAGGCCACGCAATACATCTCGAACGCATAGACGTCCAAAGGCG
>CAJXWP010000068.1 GCA_913062625.1 uncultured Haliea sp.
GGGGGTGGAGCGGGAAACCGGGTTCGAACCGGCGACCTCAACCTTGGCAAGGTTGCGCTCTACCAACTGAGCTATTCCCGCACACAGCGTCAACATAAACTTCTATGCTGCTGAGTGGACGCTATTGTATGCACCGCGTCTCTATAGTCAAGCGAATTCCAACAAAAATCTCGCAACCAATTGAATTAAATAGGTTTATCTTGCTCTTTAATAACGACCCAGGCAGCTTTTAGATATACGACCATAGACCACAGCGTAAGCACCGCAGCGGCGTATAAAACGACATAGCACAATACCAATTGCCAGTCTTCATCCAGACGCGGATCCGTCGCCAGCAATCCGGTAATCGCAATCATCTGCAGTGCTGTCTTGACCTTGCCAATGTAGGAGACGGCGACCGATGTGCGCTCTCCAAGCTCTGCCATCCACTCTCGCAACGCCGAAACCACGATTTCGCGACCAATAATCACGCACGCAGCAAGCGTAAATAGCAAGGTGTCATGGCGCTCGACGAGCAGCACTAGAGCGATAGACACCATGAGCTTATCAGCCACTGGATCAAGGAACGCACCAAATGCCGTCATCTGGCCAAGTCGTCGAGCGAGATAACCATCTACCCAATCGGTTATCGCTGCAAACGCAAAAATCCCAGCGGCAAACAGCAAATGATTTTTGAAAGGTAAATAGAACACCACCACCAGTACGGGAATGAGTAGAATCCTGAAAATCGTCAAGGCATTAGGGATTGTGATGGGCAAGTGCTTCGATATCCTTTCAGACAGTAACAAGTGTCACTCTTAAACGGGGGAGTCCCGCGCTTAACACAGTTTAACCCAAGGGCACACCTTGATTCAAATACGGCATCTGACCCGCGCCTGCTGCTCGCCCCCAGACCAATCCTAACAATAAGCAAGTTTAGCCATTGTGCAGATGGTCGTATATCTGTTGTGCGATCGCCGCGCTGATACCCGAAATCTTTTTCAGCTCATCAAGGTTTGCATTCTTTACGCCTTGCGCACTGCCAAAGTGACGCAGCAGTTCGCGTCGACGCTTAGCGCCGACCCCGGGGATATCCTGTAACGCTGAACGCTGACGGGCTTTATCGCGCCGGCCGCGGTGACCGGTGATAGCAAAGCGGTGGGCCTCATCGCGTATATGCTGTATCAAATGTAAAGCGGGATGGTCTGATGGCAACTGTATCTGCTCGCCTGTCTCACCGTTAATTAACGTTTCAAGTCCGGCCTTGCGCGTGGCCCCCTTTGCCACCCCTACCACCTCAACTCCAGAGACTTGCAAATCATTAAGGACCGACATGGCCTGAGCTACCTGCCCCTTACCGCCGTCAATCAAAAGGACATCAGGCATTTTGGCCTCTGTGGTTTTAAGCCTTTTGTAACGACGCTCGAGCGCCTGGTGCATTGCGCCATAGTCATCGCCCGGCGTGACGCCTTCGATATTGAATGTACGATAGTCGACCTTGCGTGGCCCGTGCTGATCAAACACAACGCACGAGGCCACTGTCGCTTCACCAGAACTGTGGCTGATGTCAAAACACTCCATGCGTTCCGGCAGCTGAGGCAAACTCAACAAATCCTGCAAAGCTTGCAAGCGTCCTAACATAGTCTGTCGTCCCGCCAAGTGCGCGGTAAGATTAGTTTCGGCAGTCTGCTGCGCGAGCATTAACCATTGAGCGCGAGACTCACGCACGCGGCTGCGCAACTTCACCTTTCTTTGGGCCTGCACCGATAGTGCCTGGGCGATTATATCGGCGCTATCGGGCTCTGCATTAACAATAATTTCCGCTGGGATCGCTCTGGCCAAACCGAGATAAAACTGAGGGATAAACGCCGCGAGCAGCTGCTCTATACCCTCCTGCAGTTTTAGCGGAGGGTAATACGTTTTACTGCCAAGCACTCTCGCTTCTCGCACAAACAGCACCTGCACGCATGCTCGCCCGTGTGACGCGGCAGCGGCTATTATGTCCAGATCTCCACTGACTCCCTCAATGCCCTGGCTCGCTTGCACGTGCTGTAAATGACTAATCTGATCGCGGTATATTGCCGCCTTCTCATACGATAATTGCGCCGCAGCCTGCTCCATATCGTCGGCCAATCGAACCATCAGCTCCTGAGATTTTCCACTTAAAAACAACCGGGTACTTTCGACCTGCTGAGCGTAGTCCTCCTCACTCACAAGATCTACACAAGGCGCGCTGCAGCGCTCTATCTGGTATTGCAGACACGGACGTGACCGGTTCTTAAAATAACTGTCTTCACACTGTCGCACTTTGAATACTTTTTGTAAAAAATGCATAGATTCACGCACGGCACCCGCGCTGGGATAGGGACCAAAGTACTGACCCTTGCGTCGCTTAGCGCCACGATGCATGGTAATTCTTGGAAAATCGTCGTCACTTGAAAGAAAAATATACGGATAAGACTTGTCGTCACGCAGGAGAATATTATAAGGCGGTTGCTGTGTCTTGATCAGATTGTGTTCCAGTAACAGTGCATCGACTTCGGTCGTTGTAACCGTCACTTGGATATCCTGAATTCTGGCCACAAGCGCCATCGTTTTATCCGTGAGACCACTTGCCCGAAAATAACTCCCCACCCGATTCCGTAAATTTTTAGCCTTGCCGACATACAACAGCCCACCAGCGCCATCGTACATCTGGTAAACACCCGGCCTTGTAGTGAGGGTAGTGACAAACGCTTTGTGATCGAACTTACTCACGGTTTAAGCCCATATATTCTGGGTTCAATTTCTAGAGCCACGCCAAATGCGTCATACACGGAAGTCACAATTTCACTGGACAGCGCCAATAACTGTGCCCCACTGCCACTGCCATAGTTAACCAGCACAAGCGCGTGTTGCGGGTGCACACCTACGTCATGTGTTCGATAACCTTTCCATCCACACTGGTCGATCATCCATGCGGCAGACACTTTAACGCTGCCGTCTACTTGAGGAAAACAGGGTAGATGAGGATATTTTCCGAGCAGCAACTGAGCCACTTCTGCCGCCAGCACTGGATTTTTAAAAAAGCTGCCCGCGTTAGGTTCAACCGCGGGGTCTGGCAGCTTACTGCGACGAATGCTGACAACCGCGTCAAATACGGCCTGAGGCGTCGGCTCAATATGAGGATGTTCATTAAAAAAATCCGCTAGAGCAGGATAGCTGATATTGACATTGGAACGACGAGACAACTGAATGTCTATCGCCGTGATGACAAGCTGATCTTTGAACTGGTGCTTAAACAGACTGTCTCGATAGCTGAACTGGCACGCTGCATTGTCTAACGCTATCAGTTTATCGTCCGCTATCTGTCTAGCGTGCACCTGTAATAAGACCGACTGTAATTCCACGCCGTAGGCACCTATATTTTGGATCGGTGACGCACCGACCGTGCCAGGGATCAGCGCAAGATTTTCCAATCCATAATAGCCTTGCTGCAATGTCCACTGCACCAATTCGTGCCAGTTTTCGCCGGCGGCTGCACGCACAATGACATCACCGTTAGAGGCATCTAGTCTCTCAATGCCGCGCATCGCCTGCTGCACCACCAGTGCCTGAACATCACCGGCTAAAACAATATTACTCCCTTGCCCAAGCACAACGACATCAACGCCTTTAGCCCTTGCCCATGCAAGAGCCTCCAGCAGCTCATCGTCATTGGTAACACACGCAAAAGCGTCCGCTCGCGCTTGTAAAGCGAGCGTATTATGCGGGTGCATAGGCTTATGGTGGTAAAACCTCATCGTGTCATGTCTGCTCTTAGCCAAGCGCGCGCAATAACCCGGCGCCGGCTGTTTCTGTTAGATTCAAAAGCTGTGAGCGATCGTCCCAGCTGTCATGGGGCGAGTGATGCACAATTACTGGACGTCCGGTGTGACCCAAACAAACGAACAGCGCACCAGTGGCCTGCGTAATAGTCAACTTTCACGCTTTCCCTTCAGCACCGTACGCACTAGCACCAAATCGTCGTGGGTATCAACGCCGGCAGGGACCGTATGCACTGCCCTATCAACATGAATACCGACGCCATTGTGCAAGGCACGCAACTGTTCCAGGCTTTCTAAGTGCTCCTCGGGCGCAGGAGGCCAATTGACAAACTGGTGCAGAAACCCAACACGGTAAGCATATAGACCGATATGCCGATACCAGTTTCCGCCAACGGGCATCACGTCACGCGTGTCTGTAAACGCATCCCTTGGCCATGGAATCGGTGCTCGACTAAAATACAAAGCCATACCTTGCGCGTCGGTGACGACTTTCACCACATTAGGATTAATGAGGTCTTCGATATTGTCGATGTCCTCACACAGCGTTGCAATACTGGCATGCGGATGACCACTCAAATTAGCAGCGACCTGATCAATGACCTGAGGCGGAATCAGTGGCTCATCGCCCTGCACATTGACAACAATATGGTCGGCAGCCAAACCCAGTTCAGCGACGACTTGCTGCAGACGGTCGGTACCGGACACATGCTCTACAGAGGTCATGCACACCTGAGCGCCAAAGGCTTGAGCGACCTCCAATATACGGTGATCGTCGGTTGCAATGACGACGCGCTCGGCTCCGCTAAGACCCGCCTGCTCCCAGACTCTTTGCACCATCGTTTTGCCCTGTATCTCCAGCAGGGGTTTGCCTGGCAATCGGGTGGATCCGTACCGCGCTGGTATAACTACTGTGTATGCCATGCAAAGCTCCGTGAAAATACAGTCGGGTCAGATCAGCGAACGTCGCGACTGCCAGACAAGGCTGACGAAACCGCTGGCTGCCTGGTGATAATAGTCAAATGCACATAGCCCATCTGGCCTGCAGCATCCATTGCCTTTACAACATCCTGATGTGCGGCCTGTGCATCGGCCATGATGGACATAGGCATCGTCGTGTCCCCAGCGGACAGTCTATAGATAGCCGCTTGCAGGGTACGCATGCGATTGTCCATCAGGATCTGGCCATTAACGCGGTAGGTGCCAGACTCATCGATCAATATCTCAATAGATTTCTCCATGGCTTGTTTCGGCTGGCCTTGAGCCTCTGGTAAATCAACGCTCAATTGGGTCTCGCGTGTAAACGTGGTCGACACCATAAAAAAAATCAACAGCAAAAAAACGACGTCGATTAATGGGGTCAGGTTAATGCCGACCTCTTCACGCGTGTGTCGCCTAAATTTCAAACCGTCACTTCCGTGTTTTCTTCGCTGTGCAGGGCGTCGACCAACTTGATAGTCTCTTGCTCCAGCTCAACGACGATCGCGTCAATTTTTCCGACAAAATAACGGTGCATCACAATGGCTGGGATCGCGACCGTCAGCCCTGCGGCCGTCGTGATCAGAGCCTGTGAAATGCCTCCGGCGAGCGCGCTAGCATTACCGGTACCTTGCACCATTATTTCGGCAAACACGTCGATCATACCCACCACAGTCCCGAGCAATCCCAGCAGGGGTGCCACCGCGGCAATTGTCCCGAGCGTATTCAAATAACGCTCCAAGTCGTGCACCACATGCGCAGCAGCCTCCTGAATGCTTTCCTTCATAACATCCCGGCCGTGAGATGCGTTGGCCAATCCCGCCGCGAGAATACGGCCCAGCGGAGAGGACTGTCGCAGTGTGCGCAGCCCCGGTGCGTCCAGCTCACCCTTTTTAAGCTGCTTCCAGACGGTTGCCAGAAGATGCGGTGGCGCGATCTTCTTCGGATTGAGGGTATAAAGGCGATCAATACAGATTGCCAGCACTAAGATAGAGCACAGCACTATCAGTACCATCAACCATCCGCCCGCTATTAACAGCTCAAGCACAACTTTGACCAATTCAAGTGGAATACTCGCAGCATTATACGCACACCCTAGGTGGAGCGTGAAGCAGGACTCACGTCACATCCAGTAGCGTCGGTGAACTTTTCGATAGGCGCTGATCTCCAGCGCCCGCCCCTGCACCAGTTTAAACTCCAGCGCGCCCTCTGCAGCTGTATGGTGTAACGACACATCGCCGCCCTGTAGCCGCTGGGTCACGCTCAGATGGGGATGCCCAAAGCGGTTGGCATACCCACTACTCACTACTGCAGCCTGCGGCCGCACGTGCTTAAGGAAGGCTAGAGATGACGATGTTTTACTGCCGTGATGGCCGACCAGAAGCCATTCGCTGCTGAGTGTGTCACCCCAGTAACTCACTAGGGTACGCTCACGCTCCTCCTCAATATCGCCAGGCAGTAACAAGCGATAATCGCCCACCTCAATCTGTAAAACACAGGAGCTATCATTACTACTGCGCGTTGTCTCTAGCGCCGGAGATAGAAACTGAAAGACCTGCCCGCCGGGCCAGCGCCAAGATTCACCGGCAATGCAGGGCCTACCTTTGCCATACTGAAAATCCTCTCCGCCAAAGCGCAATCGATCAACGGGCATCGCCCTCAACAAATCCTGGGTGCCCGCGCTGTGGTCAAGGTCCGGATGACTAATCACCAGTGTGTCCAGCGCGTTCACACCCTGCAACTGCAGGAAAGGCAGTATAACCATCGAACCCATGTTCATCCCATCAGGATTGCCTCCGCCGGTATCGTATACCAACACGCGCCCTTGAGACCTTACAACCACTGCGGTGCCCTGCCCTACATCCAGCACGGTCACGCGTGTGTCGAGGGAGGGTACCTGTGATGACGTATTCAGCGGTAGCAACACCGGCAACGCCAATAGCGGCAGCAATAACTTCAGCATACGCTTACCCGGGAGTATCAATAGAATGACTGCCACTAGGCCCACGAGAACCTGTGGAAGGCTGGCGGTCAGGGGAAAGTACAACCATGTGCCGCCCATACTCGACAGACCCTCGGCCCATGGCAGGATTTGCTCTAACGGCCAACCTGCCAATCGCCAAAGTGTTGCTTCTAGCGACCATCCGCAAAGAAACGACACTGCGGCCATAAGCGCCAGCGGCACTACCACCATGCCGACAAGCGGAATCATCAGCACGTTAGCCAGCATCGCAACCAGACTCCCACCACCGAAAAATAGAGCGCCCAAAGGCAGCATCACCAGCGACATGAATCCATGCGTATAGAACAAGCGACGAATCGTACCCATGCCGTGTTGCCATTTACCCACCCACAGCAATGCCGCCACCGCGCCGAAGGAAAGCCAAAAACCACTTCCCACGGCGGCCAATGGGTTGAATGCGAGCACCACTGCTGCCGCCATCAGCAGGTTTCTGGATGCCCCGCTTCTACGCCCTGCCAAAGCGGCTGTTACAAAGCACGCTAGCATGCACAGGGCGCGCTGAGTGGGGAGCGAAAAGCCTGCCAGAGCGCTGTAAAGACCGGCAAGAAGCAGAGCGAGGGCGCCCGGCATGCAACCGTTGAAAAATGCTGTGGTGACAAAGAGGCGCTGCACAATACCGCCGACTAAATACCCTACGCCCGCGATCATTCCAATATGAAGGCCAGAGATCACCAATAAATGATTAATTCCGAACTGCTGAAAAAGAAACCACAGCTGGTGGTCGATTCCGGCTTTATCGGCCACAGTAATGGCGCGCAAAATACCGATGACCTGAGGGTTCAGATCAAGACGACCGATACGCTCACTGATGGTCTGGCGAAGACGATGGTGTGTTTCATAGAGGCTCTCAATCTGGAATTGTTGACGTCTCTCGCTAGACTTACGGACACTGCCGACCCCGCCAATCCCTCGCTGGGCGAACCAGACCTGCATGTTAAACGAGCCGGGATTCGCCAATCCCCATGGCTTACGCAGCTTTACTTCAAACTGCCATTCGTCTGCCGGACGAATTTTGTGATCGCCATAATAGGACAGGATGAGCTTTGAAGGACCTGCACAGCGCGCGGGCAGCAGGTCTCGCAGCGAAAACTCAAACCGCTGCCGCAAACCACCGTTGAGCATAGGACTTTCGCTGGGCAGTGATGATACGGTCCCAGTAACGATTAACGGGACGCCGACGCACGTATCGATCAGGCGATGTTGCAACAACACCGTGCCGTGAGCCAGTCCCAGAAAACAGCCGCAGGCCACTCCGCACGTCACTCGCGCAGCAACTGACCGCCAGCGCAGTGCCACTAAGGCAATCGCGGCAAACAAGAGACCCCAGACCGAAGACGGCAAAAATGCCCACCAGCCCACGAAAATCGTCCCTGACACCATGCCAATCATCCATGATTGCATAGAGCGGCCTCCTGAAATCGCAACACACTCGCTCTGAAATTGAATTTTGAAACTCAGCAACGATGGCGCATAATGCTCACCGCGCGGTTCATAATACTGGCCATTGCAATCCGGTTGCGACACAGTATTGGGACCACTCAATCACATACAGAAGGTCAATGACAGCGCACTTGCGGTCAACTATTCGATGCCCAAAGAAGTTCTGCAAAAAATCGTCCCCAGCATAGCGACTATTCGAAAGCTTAAAGGACTGAGTGTTCTCGGCGATTGGATCTATGCCAGCAACCTGTGGCACATCAATCGTTATTCGGCTGCAATGGCCTTTTTTGTCGGGCTGTTTGTGGCCTTTATGCCGATACCAGGTCAGATGATTGCGGCAGCAGTGCTGGCGGTATTGCTGCGTTGCAACTTACCTTTGTCAGTCGGACTGGTATTTGTGACCAACCCGATTACTATGGCGCCCCTGTTTTTCATGGCCTACAAGATTGGCGCGCTGATTATTGATGTTCCGCTGCAGCCCGTTGAATTTGAACTGAGTGTGTTCTGGCTGAGCAACAGCCTCGCTGCAATCTGGAAACCCTTTCTCATCGGGTGCCTGATTTGCGGGCTATTTTGTGGATGTGTCGGTTATTTTGTGATCACACTGCTGTGGCGCTGGCGTGTTGCGCGTCTGTGGAAAGAACGCAAACGCAAGCGCGAAGCCAGACTCTTTAACGGTCCTGACTGAGTATGACTGCCGGTGACATTTTGGCAGCGCGTCTAGCCGGATAAATCGCTGCGATCACACACATGGCGAGCGCAACTCCGCCAACGGTCACAACGTCTCGCAGCAGCAGGTCTACCGGTAAAAACGACACCGGGTATACGTCTGTGTTGAGAAATCGCATTCCCAATATTCGTTCCAGCCAGCTCACAAGCCCAGGCACGGCCTGACTACCCAGAGCCCCCGCAACACTGCCCAGCACCACGCCGACAATGCCAATCATGGCGCCTTGTAAGACGAAAACCCAAGCGATATCGGCGCCCGTAGCGCCCAGCGTGCGCAGAATTGCTATATTGCCTTGCTTATCCATCACCACCAACACAAGAGAAGATACAACATTAAACGCCGCCACCCCGATAATCGAGAACAACAATATCGATATGAGATCACGCGACAGCTGTATCGCAGAATAGAGGTTGCCATGCGTCATCATCCAGTTTGTGCTGTAAAAACCAGGAGGCAGGATGCCTTGTAAGTCCCAAGCAATCGTCTGCACCGCAAACAGTTCACGCGTCGTAATGCGAAAGCCACTGACTTGCCCGTGCAGCCCTGCCAAGTCAGACGCGAGCGTCAAATGCACCAGTGCAACAGACTGATCGAGCTCGGTGCCAGTGCTCAAGATCGCGCTCAACTGAACCGTTTTGAACCGAGTAGGCCCGCGTTCACCTGTGCCTCCTGCACCGGGCACAATTAAGTTCACACGCTCTCCCACTTTCACGTCCAAATGTTCCGCCACACCGGCACCCAAAATAAGACCGTCTTCGCGCTGCCGAAAATTGCTGGCTTGTTGCGCATCGAGATAGGGCACAAGCGGAGCAAACGCACCATTTTGGCTAGGGTCTAGCCCGATACCGCGCACCGTCTCGATATCTGTGCCGCGCATGATGAGTGCGTCGAATTGCGCGAAAGGCGTTACCTCTTCCACCTCGGGATGGGCTTTCAGTAATTCGACATCTTTGTGCCAGTCAACAATAGGCGAGGCAGAGTACATGGTGATATGCGGCACCAGCGACAGTATCCGCTCGCGCATTTCTTTATCGAAACCGTTCATAACAGACAGGACAATAATCAGCAGGCTAATTGCCAGCACTAGCCCTAGTATCGATAGCGATGATAGAAACGCAGACAGATGTCCTTGGCCGAAGGCAAAGGTATAACGCACGGCGATACGCAGTCGCTCTGTGCCGGTCACATCAGCTCCTGCAACATGCCATCACGTAATTCCAACGTGCGATTCATCTGCGCGGCAATAGTGGGATCATGTGTTACCACGACAAAAGAAGCCTCATCCTGACCGAGCTCGTCTATCAAATCCAGCACCTGCCCTGCAGAAGTCGGGTCCAGATTTCCAGTGGGCTCATCCAACAAAACGCAATCTGGACGAGCAACCAGCGCCCGAGCAATTGCTACGCGCTGTCGCTCACCCCCAGACAAATGCGCAGGCCTATGCGCCAGGCGATGCGCCATGCCGACACGCTCCAGCATTGCCTCTGCAGTGAGCCAGGCGTCTTTACGCGCCGTTCCTCCAATCAACAGGGGCATGGCGACATTTTCCCGCGCATCAAATTCTGGCAACAAATGATGGAACTGATACACAAAACCCAATTGCACATTACGCAGCTGGCATAATGCCCTTTCATCCAGTTTAGACAAATCTTTACCGTTCATCACAACCCGTCCGCTACTGGGATTATCCAAGCCTCCAAGCAAGTTTAATAAGGTGGATTTGCCTGAACCGGAACCGCCAACTATGGCAATTTTCTCGCCGGCAAGTAGCGTTAAATCAATACCGCGCAAGACCGTTATGGATCGGTCGCCATCTTCATAGACACGCGATAACCCCTCGCACTGCAGCACTACTTTACTCATAACGTAATACCTCTGCAGGCGCAATACAGGCTGCACGCCAAGCGGGATAAAGAGTGGCCAGAAGACTCAATAAAACGGAGGCTGCCACGACCACCATGACATCGAAGCCCTGTAAATCTGCGGGCAGTTCACTAATAAAATACACTGACGGATCGAATAGCTTCATACCGAGTGTACGCTCCAAGGTCGCTGTAATGGTGGCAATATTCGTCGCCAAAAAGATGCCAACCAGCGCACCGGCTGTAATCCCAACACCGGAAAGCGCCAGCCCATGAGCGACAAAAATAGCCATAATGCCCCCTGCCCGTGCACCCATTGTGCGCAACACGGCAATGTCTCTGCGCTTCTCCGCCACTGACATTACCAGCGTTGAGACAATGTTAAACGCGGCGACTGCGACTACACTCAGTAGCAATAAGCTCACCATAAGCTTTTCCAGCTTTACTGCGCTAAACAGCGAACCTTGCGTCTGGCTCCAATCTTTTACCGAATAAGTATCGGGAAGCTGCGTGGCCACTTCGCGCATGATTTCAGGCGCTGCGAACAGGTCCCGAGTTTTTATCTGCAAGCCATCTACTCGGCCTTTGCTGCCGAGTAACTTCTGCCCTGTTGCAAGCGACACATAAGCCTGAAAGGCATCAGGCTGCGCACCGATCTCGAACAGGCCGGTGACCTGCAGTCGTTTATTGCGAGGGAACATCCCCAAAGGCGTAATCGTCAGACGAGGCACAGTCACGTCGACATAATCTCCGATGCCGACTCTCAAAATATTCGCCAATGAAACACCGAGTACAACGCTGAAGGCACTGTCATCGAGGCTCCGAAAATCACCCGCAATCATTGCATCAACAATGCCTGACACGTTACTTTCAAGTTGTGGATCAACGGCCGTGATCACTGCACCACGCTGTATATAAGCAGTGCCAAGAATCGCTTTTTCTGTAATATACGGTGAAACCGCTACCACGCCCTCCATACCTTCTATATCGCTCAGCAGGTCACGCCACTGCTCAATCCCCTCCCCTGAGCCCTCCACGAAACCGTGCGGCACAAGCGACAAAATCCGACCACGCAACTCACCGGCAAAGCCATTCATCACGGCTAAGACCACAATGAGACTGGCAACGCCCAGCACCATTCCCAGCATAGAGACGGTAGCAATGACAGAAGTGAATCGATTACGTTTGCGACTAAAACTGTAGCGCACACCAATAAAGGGTGCGTAATTCAGCATCGGATTACGGGGAAATCTCAACCGAGAATCATCCGGCGCTATTGATCCGCTCGGTAGTACTGCGGGGGATTGTCTTTGCCCGTTTCCGTGCTGCGGGTTTCCTCGTCGCAGCGTTGGGGGTTTCCGCCACACAGCTCACAGGCTGTGTCGACACCCAACGCTCCCATGCCACCGCAGGAACCTTTAATGGGCGCTCGCCCCGCCAGTACGCCAACCGCCATGCCTGCCATAACCAGACCCATCACCAACATACTGATCAAAAATAATGCCATATAGCGACTCTTCTATTTAGAGGTAAACACTAACGCTTTGCTGGCGGCAGATAGGCCGCAAATAGCGGTGTTTGACTGTGCACAAACTCATCATCTAGCCTCCGGATGAAATATACCGCCAATCCTTGTGCTTGCGCTACTGCCATTGCATCCTTTGCCCCAAGGACAGTGAGAGCAGTGGCCCAAGCATCAGCCATCATACAGCTTTGATGCACCACAGTAACAGACACCAAATCATGCGTAACGGGGTATCCGGTTCTAGGGTCAATGCTATGCGAGTAGCGACGACCCTCCGCTTCAAAGTAATTACGGTAGTCCCCCGACGTTGCGATTGACACATCGGTCAGGCTTAACGTGATTGCAATAGCACGGTCGCTGACCTTTGGCTGTTCGATCGCTATACGCCACGGATCGCCTCGACCACTGAGACCAGACAAGCGCATCTCCCCACCCACCTCCACCATGTAGCGGCTAACGCCCTGCGCCGACAGCCATTCAGCGACCCGATCTACCGCATAGCCCTTAGCCAGCGAAGACACATCAACAGACAAATTACTCTGCTTTAGAATACGACCATTCTGAACGTCTAGGCGAAGATTAGCCTGCCCTACTTCACTCATCAGATCCGCTATCTCGTCTTTTGCGGGCGGATCCTCAATCATATTGCCCGGACCAAAACCCCACAAATCAACCAATGCCCCAACCGTCACGTCATAAGCGCCTTTGCTCTTTTGGCCAACGTCGAGGGCTGCCTTAAGGACCGCGAAGAATTCGGCCGAAGATGAAAACCATGTCTGCGTATCAACCGCATTGAACTCGCTGATCTCGGAGTCAGTGCGGTAGGTAGACATGCTCAGATTAACACGCGCCAACAACGCCTCAACGCCGGCCTGCACCTGACGAGGGGTGAGCTCAGGTGGCCCTTCGATATAGCTGACACCCCAAGTCGTGCCCATAATGTCACCGCCAAGCTGTATAGGCGGTATTTGGCGATCGCAGCCGACAAGAAAAAACAGCGCAAGCAAACAAAAAAGCCACTCGCGAGAGTGGCTTTGCAACGACGCAAAAACAGGTTTAACCACCGAAATCGTCAAGCATGATGTTCTCCGGCTCCACTCCCAGAGACGTTAGCATCTGTATGACCGCCGAATTCATCATCGGCGGACCACACATGTAGTATTCACAATCTTCTGGTGCGGGGTGGTTCTTCAGGTATTCCTCAAACAAGACATTGTGAATAAATCCGGTGGAACCCTCCCAGCCGTCTTCAGGCTGAGGATCCGACAATGCGACATTCCATTCGAAGTTCTCATTTTCTTCAGCCAGTTGATCGTATTCTTCAACATAGAACATCTCTCGCAGCGATCGGGCACCGTACCAAAAAGAGATTTTTCGATCGGTATGCAGTCGCCTTAACTGATCAAACAGGAGTGATCGCATTGGGGCCATGCCGGCGCCGCCGCCGATAAATACCATCTCTGCTTGAGTCTCTTTGGCGAAAAACTCACCAAAGGGGCCGTATACCTTCACCTTGTCGCCGGGCTTGAGATTAAATGCCCACGAAGACATGAGACCGCAGGCAATACCTTGACTCCCTGGCGGAGGACTGGCAATACGGATATTGAACTTCACCACTCCTTCTTCCTGCGGATAATTCGCCATGGAGTAGGCCCGAATAACCGTTTCATCGACAATTGACTCAAGCTTGAAGAAGCCGAATCGATCCCAATCACCGCGATATTCCTCGTCTACATCAAAGTCAGAGTATTTGACGTGATGCGGGGGACACTCCAACTGCACATAGCCGCCGGCACGAAAATTGACCTTCTCTCCTTCCGGCAGACGCAGCGTTAACTCTTTAATAAATGTGGCCACGTTGGGATTGGATTCAACGGTGCATTCCCACTGTTTGACACCGAACACCTCATCCGGCACCAGAATCTCCATATCTTGCTTAACAGCGGTCTGACAACTCAGTCGCCAGCCCTCTGCCGCTTCACGTCGATTAAAATGCCCTTCTTCCGTCGGCAACATGGACCCACCGCCTTCAGTGATAATGCATTTACACTGGGCGCAAGTCCCTCCACCACCGCAAGCAGAAGGTAAAAACAGGTCAGCTTCAGATAATGTCTGAAGCAGTTTTCCACCCGCAGGGACGGTGATGCGCTTCTCACCGTTAATCAATATGTGGACCTCGCCCGTGCTCACCAGGTAGGAGCGCGCATAAAGAATGAGTCCCACCAGCGAAAGCACAATCGCAGTGAACATTCCGACGCCAAAAATAATTGTCACATCCATATCAGTTTAATCCCGCCTAGATATCGATACCGCCAAAGGCCATAAAGCCCATTGCCATAAGGCCAGCAGTAATAAAAGTGATTCCCAGACCCTGCAGACCTTCCGGTACATCAGAGTATTTGAGCTTTTCGCGAATACCCGCCAATGCGATGACGGCAAGTGCCCACCCCAGCCCCGAGCCGAAGCCAAAAACGACACTTTCGGCAAACCCATAATCTCGCTCTACCATAAATAGAGCAGCACCGAGGATCGCGCAGTTGACGGTTATCAACGGCAGAAATACACCCAATGCGTTGTAGAGTGCTGGCATAAATTTATCGAGAAACATTTCCATTATTTGCACGATAGCGGCAATCACACCGATATAAGACAGCAGACCCAAAAAGCTCAGATCCATATCAGGCAACCCGGCCCAGGCTAGCGCCCCATCGGCTAACAAGTAATGATAAATCAAATTATTGACGGGCACGGTGATTGTCAACACCACTGTCACCGCTATGCCCAAACCGATAGCCGCCTGCACCTTCTTAGAGATTGCTAAAAAAGTACACATGCCTAAAAAGAACGCGAGCGCCATATTTTCAATGAATATAGCGCGAACGAATAGGCTTAGCAGTGCCTCCATTATGCGCCTTCCCTGACCGTTGCATGGCTTGCAAGCTTAAATTCGGTCACTTCCACTTGGTCTTTGCGCACACTGCGCAACACCCAAATAAAGCCACCGATCAGGAAAAATGCGCTGGGCGGCAAAAGCAGCAGACCGTTTGGGACATACCAACCGCCATCAGTGACAAGCGGCAGAACCTCAAAGCCCATTAGCTTGCCAGACCCTAATACCTCACGCACAAACGCCACCGCTATCAAGACCACACTGTACCCAATGCCGTTTCCTATGCCGTCGACAAAGCTGGCCATCGGCGGATTTTTCATGGCGAACGCCTCCGCACGCCCCATGACAATACAGTTAGTAATGATAAGTCCGACAAACACAGACAGCTGCTTACTGATACCAAACGCATAAGCCTTTAGAAACTGGTCCACCACAATCACCAGCGAGGCAATAATAACCATCTGCACGATGATGCGGATGCTGCTTGGAATATGTGCGCGGATGCTAGAGATAAACATGCCGGAAAATGCTGTGACGACGGTCAATGCCACGCACATCACCAGGGTCACCTTCATTGAGGAGGTAACGGCTAACGCGGAACAAACGCCCAGAATCTGCAAGGCGATTGGGTTATTCTTAAAAATTGGACCGGTAAGCGTTTCTTTGATGGCTTGCATAACTAGGCCTCCCCTGCTTGTAGGTTGTTAAGAAAGGGCTCGAAGCCATTTTTACCCAGCCAGAAATGCACAAGATTCGTCACCCCTTTACTGGTCAGTGTCGCACCGGCAAGGCCGTCGACTTCCCACGGAGCGTCAACCGAAGCAGGATCGACAGAACCTTTGACAAGACCAATCTCCACCTCACCATCGCGGTAGACCTGCTTGCCCGGCCAGAAAGCCTTCCATCGCGGGTTATCGATCTCACCACCAAGCCCTGGCGTTTCCCCATGCTCGTAAAAGCCCAGGCCCGCTATCGTGTTACCGTCAGACTCCAATGCAATGAAGCCATAGAGCGTTGACCACAGGCCGTAGCCACGAATCGGCAAAATGAGCTTTTCGATATCGCCTTGCGGATTCTCAACCAGGTAGACGACGGCATATTGCTCGCGTCGTGAAATCTTGGCCACATCTTGCTTTGTCGTAAGGGCCTCAGATAAATCTGGGTCCTTGGCCGCTTTCAGCGGGTCATACCTTGCAAGATCCACTGCACCATCGGCAAACTTACCCGTGTTCAGATCGACAACCCGCGTATTGATATCCGAGAACTGCTGGTTAATGTCCTCTGCGGTCGCGTTCTTCTCCAGCATGCCGGCGGCAGCAAGAATATTGCGCTTGCGATCGAGCGTTTTATTGACCTCTTGGATGGGTTGAAGAATCACCACGGCAGCAGACACGATCACTGAACAAACAATGCAAAGCGCAAGTGCGACTACCAACGTTTTTGAGGTGCCGTCATTACTGGACACGTGCAAACCTCCGTTTAATATTGGCCTGAACCACAAAGTGGTCTATCAGCGGCGCAAACAGGTTGGAAAATAAGATTGCCAGCATAATGCCCTCGGGGAATGCCGG
>CAJXWP010000069.1 GCA_913062625.1 uncultured Haliea sp.
CTCAGCATATACCGCTCATAGTGCGCCTCGGAGAGAATATAAAATTCACTATCGATCTCTTCGCGCAACGTAATCAGGGGTACCTCGCGGTAACACAGCTCCACTTCAAAACCGTAATCGCGCGGGATATTGATCTGACCTGCCCCTGCCTTAAGCAAACTAAATACCCAGCAGTACTCATCATGATGGTCCACATAACGTACCTGCTGAATCTCCATTTGCCACTTAAGCAGCGCTTTATCCGTCACCTTCAGCTTATTACTCACGCACTGCGACAGGAAGTCTGACAAACGTCCATCCACCGCTTTTTTCTGTGCTGGCGAATAGCTATTCCAGTCAATCACCTCGTGACTGAAACGCTTGCATCCCCGACATACGCTATCACCGATTCCAGTGGAACACACTCCAATGCACGGGGTTTTTACAGAAGGATGCAGCATTACAGACGAACATTCCAATCAAGGTTAGGTGTCAATTCTAAGATATCACCCCTGTGAATGCACGATATAACCGCTTGATTCGTTTATCTTATTTGCACCTTAAGCTACACTGTGTCGCTAATTTATTTTCTACCCGCGAGTAACCAGTTCGTACTCTGGGGTGACACAGGCTATGTAAAGGAGCTCCACCATGCTAGAAGCCTATCGCAACCATGTGGCCGAACGCGCCGCCCTGAATATCCCCCCCAAGCCACTGAACGCCGAACAGGTAGCTGAGCTAGTTGAGCTACTGAAAAATCCGCCTACCGGAGAAGAAGACTATCTACTGGAGCTCCTCAGCAGTCGCGTTCCCCCTGGCGTAGACGAAGCCGCCTACGTCAAAGCAGGTTTTTTATCGGCCATCATGGGCGACGAGGCGAGCAGCCCTGTGATCGACAAAAAAGCTGCGATTGAACTGCTGGGCAATATGCATGGCGGATACAATATTGAAACGCTAGTGAATCTGCTGACTGATCCCGACTTTGGCGTAGCCGCTGCCAGTGAACTGAAGCATACGTTACTGGCATTTGAAGCGTTTCATGACATTGCCGAATTAGCTGCGTCAGGTAACACCAACGCTCAGGCAGTGATGCGGTCATGGGCCGAGGCCGAATGGTTCACCGATCGAACTGAGGTTCCTGCCTCAATTAAAGTTTCTGTGTTCAAAGTCACCGGCGAAACCAATACTGATGATCTTTCTCCGGCTCCCGATGCCTGGTCGCGGCCTGACATTCCTCTGCACGCACTCGCCATGTACAAGATGGCCCGAGATGGGCTTTCCCCGGAGGAACAAGGGGTCACAGGGCCAATGCAACAAATTCAAGATCTCCAATCTAGCGGTTTACCGGTAGCCTTTGTCGGCGATGTTGTTGGGACCGGTTCCTCTCGCAAGTCAGCTACCAATTCCGTGTTGTGGTACTTCGGCGACGACATCAAGGGTGTACCCAATAAAAAAGGTGGCGGCATTTGCATTGGTAGCAATGTAGCGCCCATTTTTTACAACACGATGGAAGATGCGGGAGCCCTTGTGTTTGAGGCGCCCGTTGAAAAGCTAGGCATGGGAGATATCATCGAAATTCGTCCCTACGATGGAAAAATACTCAGCGAGTCCGGCGAAGTGCTCAGCGAATTCGAGCTAAAGTCGGATGTATTACTCGACGAAGTACGTGCAGGTGGCCGTATAAACCTCATTATTGGGCGTGGCCTGACGGCCCGTGCACGCGAAGCATTGAACCTGTCCGAATCGGAACAGTTTCGCAAGCCGAAGCAGCCAGGAGATACGGGTAAGGGCTTCACTCTGGCCCAGAAAATGGTTGGCAAGGCCTGCGGCACGGAAGGTATACGCCCGGGCACCTATTGCGAACCGCGCATGACCACTGTCGGCTCGCAAGACACGACTGGGCCAATGACGCGCGATGAATTGAAAGATCTCGCCTGCCTTGGTTTCTCCGCAGACCTGACCATGCAGTCTTTCTGCCATACTGCTGCCTATCCCAAGCCGGTCGATATCGAAACGCAACACTCTCTACCGGACTTCATCATGACGCGGGGTGGCGTCTCCTTGCGCCCAGGTGACGGCATTATTCACTCTTGGCTCAACAGAATGTTGCTCCCCGATACTGTAGGCACCGGAGGTGATTCGCACACACGTTTCCCGATGGGCATATCATTCCCCGCTGGGTCCGGGCTAGTCGCATTCGCGGCAGCCACTGGAGTGATGCCGCTGGATATGCCCGAGTCGGTGCTGGTGCGTTTCAAAGGTACAATGCAACCGGGCATTACGCTGCGCGACCTCGTGCATGCTATCCCCTATTACGCGATTCAGCAGGGTTTACTGACGGTTGAAAAGAAAGGCAAGAAGAACATATTCTCCGGTCGCATTTTGGAGATCGAAGGGCTCACCGACCTCACGGTGGAGCAGGCCTTTGAGCTATCGGATGCGTCTGCGGAACGCTCTGCCGCCGGTTGTACAATCGCGCTCGATGAAGACACGGTAGCCCAATATTTGCGCTCCAATATCGCACTGCTGCGCACAATGATTTCTGAAGGTTATGGTGACAGCAGAACACTGCAACGTAGGGCGTGCAAGATGGAAGAGTGGCTGGCAGATCCGAGTCTAATGAAGGCCGATGCCGATGCTGAGTACAGCGCTGTGATCGACATCGACCTGGCAGATGTTACTGAACCTATTGTCTGCGCCCCTAACGACCCCGATGACGCGCGCCTGCTGTCGGAAGTTTCAGGCGACACGGTAGACGAAGTATTCATCGGCAGCTGCATGACAAACATCGGACATTTTCGCGCTGCTGGAAAACTGCTAGAGCAACACAAGGGCTCGATCTCAACCCGCATGTGGATCGTGCCTCCCACGCGCATGGATGAACACCAGCTAATGGAAGAAGGCTACTACAATATCTTCGGTGCAGCGGGGGCACGTACTGAGATGCCGGGCTGCTCGTTGTGCATGGGGAACCAGGCTAGAGTAGCCGCAAATTCTACGGTGCTCTCGACCTCCACACGCAACTTCCCCAATCGTTTAGGCGATGGCGCCAACGTATACCTGACCTCAGCCGAACTAGCATCGGTCGGAGCCATCTTGGGCAAACTACCAACCCCTGCCGAATACATGGCGTATGCCAAAAACTTGGATTCCATGGCCAGTGATATCTATCGCTATCTGAGCTTTGATCAAATCGCCAAGTTCCAGAAGAGTGCGGAGGATGGTGCGCGAATTGCTGCCGTCGAAATTCAGGAGCTGCGCGCCTGATTCTTCGCTAGCTGCGAAGGAAAAATGATGCAGCACGGGCGATGCTACTTTAACGCTCGGCTCTCGTCATTAGGACTGCACTGCGCCTTTTGGGCCGAAACCGGTTAATCACTCGGGCAAAGTGTTGCAAATTTTGTGCAGCATTCCCGGCCGAACGTTGGGCATCAGCGTAGGCCAGCTGATTGTAAAGGTCCGTGATTTGCCAAAGCTGTTCGGCGTAATCTGGGAACTCCTCTGCGACACGCTGCGCAAACTGACTAGGTGTTTCTCCTGCTCCGCGGATAAGATCGAGGCGGGCCAAGCGCTTGCAAAAAATACGGTAGTGTTTCGCCAGTGGCCTGACTGGCTCTATGTCGGGCGCACGAAACAGTGAAATAGCGACAGGAAGCAACACGAGAGCCCAGCTGCCAAGTAATAGGATAGCAAATGCTTTTGCAGTCGTTTCACCAAAGAAACTGCGCAGCAAATTGAACTGTCGCTCACTGTCAAAACCTACCACCCAGGTCTGCCATCGATATGTCAGCGCGTCATAGCGCAAGCGCAACAAATTTAACAGGGGTATACTGCGGTAACGCGCCGGAGACAGCAGCATTGCGGACAAAAAACTTCCTTCGGATGCCATCGCCTCCTCCAGTCCAAATTCGATCCTCAACGGAGATATTGCCGCAGTGGGATCTACTCGCACCCAGCCGCGAGACGCAAGCCACACTTCAGCCCAGGCATGAGCATCGAACTGATGCACAATCACCGTTTTGTTAACCGGATTAATCTCACCACCCTGATATCCCGCCACCACCCGAGCGGGCACGCCCGCGGCACGCATCATAAAGACAAAAGCCGACGCATAATGCTCACAAAATCCGCGCTGCGATTGAAACAGGAATGCATCTATTGAATCTTCCTCAGGCAGTAAACCGGGGCGAAGCGTATAGACATAGGGTTCGACCCTGAATCTGTCGAGCACCAGATCCACAAAAGCCGCATTACTGCCCGCCTCTTCTCTGAGCTCCAATGACAGTTTTCGCGTTTTAGCATTTCCTGTCGGAGGCAATTGCGTTTCTGTCGTGCGCCGCCAATCAGATAGTGTCTCCTCCACCGGCACATCCGTCCAAGAATCAACCGTGTACATAAATTCTGTTTCTATCAATGTCGGCGAAAACAAACGAAAATCGGATGCCTGCATAACCGTTCGCGTGTCAGAGCGCGCATATTTCAGCCCGTACAGCCACCTCTGCTGAGTGGGCTCCATAATAACGTTATAGCGTATCGGCTCGCCGCCAATGATCACTTCTTGAGGTCGAAGTTGATTCGCTGGAAGATCATAGAAAGAAAGAGCTGACCATACCCCCTGCTCGATTCGACTCAATACTAACCCGCGCCAGTAGAGTGCTGACTTAACAGGGATTTCGCCATCAAACTTAACCCGAAAGGCCACATCAGCTGACTGACTGAGACTTGCTACATCTCCAGGCTTCATGAAGTCACTCATGCCCGTCTTTGCAGTATGATTTTTTATTGGGACGGTCCATAGCGGACCAAAACGAGGAAACAAAAAGAACAACACAATCATCAGCGGCAGCGCCTGCAATAACATCACGCTGGCCACGTGCAGTGTCCCAAGTTTAAACTGATGCTCCCCAGGCCGATGAATCGCAACAAGCGCTGTAGTCACCACAGTGACAGAGACAAGTGCATACAATGTCACCAACAGATCCTGACTAAACAGAAATTGCGTAAGACAAATAAAATACCCTAAAAACAGCAGAACATAAGCGTCCTTGCGATGTGACAATTCCAATAATTTAAGTGCAAACGCGATCAGCAATAACGCAACAGTAGGCTCTAGACCAACAAACGAACCATAGCTGGCATAGATTCCAACAAATCCGCTGAGGATCATAACCACTTTTACCCAGCGACCAGGAAATGACCAACGTCCTCGGTGAACCTGCAGTCTCCAGATAACAGCGACGGCATAGAGGGCAAGAATCCATATCGGAAGCCGACTCGCGTGAGGTGCCACCAACGCGAACAGACTAATGATAATCCACACTAGAGCATTGCGTGGGATCTGCTGTAGCGTACTCACCGGCTCTGCCTCTCCTTGCCGTACAGTGCGAGTTCCTTGAGGATACGATCCCGGTGTTTCTCGCCTAAAGCAGGCTCGATCACACCCGTTGGCAATCGCAACCCAACCTCTTCACCTCGACGGTCAAACTCCAGCACCCAATAACAGAGGTGGGATAAGCGCAGCTCCGTGCCAACTCCTGCAAACATATCCCAGTCCAACCAGACGCTCCGATCTGCATAAGCGGTGTACTGTTTTGTCAATAAGCCCTGCTGCTTGGCCAGTCCCTTCCAGTGCACCTGACGCAACGAGTCACCCTTGCGGTAACCCCTGAAACCGTTGAAATCATCATTACCCTCGACAAACGCTGCGGCACCGTCGGGCGTATTCGTCGCCAGTACAGGCAGATTTTTAGAGATCAGGGGGCGAGGATACACGAGCGCCTGCAACTCTAGGTCGATCAAGGTCCAGCAACGCAATAAGCCCAGCGGATAGGTCGACTCCAATAACAAACGGCCGGGACTGAACCAGCCTCGATTGTCCACGGCCATTTGTAGCTGAATAATAACGCTGTCTTCATCAACCAGATTTACCAGAACTTCGCTACTGTTTGCCCACTTCAAGTGCAGCGCAAAGTGATCACGTCGCTTACTCCGCTTTATCATCAAATGGAATTCAGACTGTTGCCCGGGGAAAGCAGGCTCAGCGCGCAAGGCACGGATTGTCAGCCCGGACAGATTGGCGTATGTATGCAGGATCGCAACAGTAAACAGCGTCGCAAGCCAAAACGTCAGCGCGTAACTCAAATTGTTTTCAAAATTAATAGCAGCGATCAGCATTATCAAAAGACAGCCGCCAAAGAAAAAACCAACTCGACTGGGAAATATAAAAATGCGGCGCTGGTTCAAGGTGACTTCACGTGCAGGCGGAATACGTCGATTAACCCATCTGCGGAACCGCCTTCTAATCTGCTCTCGGATACCCTTGCCTTGTGGTTCCGTGCCTAATGCGTCGTTCGCCACGGAGTCGCGCTTAGGACCCAACAATGTCCACATTGCGCTGCAACAGATCCACAAGCGCATGACCGTCACCGGCATAATCTCCACTGGGTATAAGACGATGTCCCGCCACAGCAGGCAAAACAAATTGCACATCTTCTGGCACCACGTGTCCACGATTGTGCATCGCTGCCCACGTCTTGGCGCAGTCCAGCAACGCTAGCGCTCCGCGCGGAGACAAACCGACCTCAAACTCAGCTGACTGACGAGTGTAAGCGACCAGCCGCTGCAGGTAATCCAACAAGTTTTCGGAGGCATGTACCTGACTTACAGCAACCCGAATCATTTCCAATTGATCTAAGTCTATGCAGTGGCGCGGCTGCTTGATTTCCAAAGCGGCACTATGACGACGTTCAAGCATTTCGCGCTCTGCGCGCGGCGGCGGATAGCCAAGCTCCAATCGCATGAGGAAACGATCCAACTGGGATTCAGGAAGAGGGTACGTTCCAGACTGATGAATTGGATTTTGCGTGGCGATGACGAAAAAAGGTTGCGGCAAGGGGCGTGTCTCGCCCTCGACCGTGACCTGCCCTTCCGCCATAGCTTCTAGCAAGGCGCTTTGAGTACGCGGGGTAGTCCTGTTAATCTCATCGGCCAACAATAACTGCGTAAAGATAGGCCCCGGATGAAAATTAAAGCTGCTCTTATTGGCGTCGAATACCGAGACACCAAGAATATCGGCTGGCAGAAGATCACTGGTGAACTGCACACGTTTCCAAGACAGTCCGAGCACCGCAGCTAACGCATGAGACAGCGTTGTTTTACCCATCCCCGGCAAATCTTCAATCAACAAGTGCCCGCGAGCGAACAGGCAGCATAATGCCAGTCTAATTTGAGGCTCTTTACCCAGAAGAGTCTGCCCTATCTCCTCTACTGCTGAATCAATGATAACCTGTATTTGCATTATAAAGCCCCGCGAAAGCCGCGTTTTTTAGCGAATTCCGGCAAAACCCCGCTGCAAGTCTGCCCTTAAGTCTTCCACGTTTTCCAGACCTACGGCAATGCGTATAAGTCCATCACGAATACCTGCATCTTCTCTTTGTTCTGGAGTAAGCCGCGCGTGGGTAGTGGTCGCTGGGTGAACAATCGTGGTCTTGGCATCGCCCAGGTTAGCCGTGAGCGACATTAGACAGGTCGCGTCAATAAACTGCCAAGCCTGTTCACGTCCACCTTTGACACAGAATGATAATACTCCTCCATACGCCGACTGCTGCTTCGCTGCCAACTCATGCCCGGGGTGATCCTTGAGCCCGGCGTAATAAACTCTCTCCACCGCCGGCTGCTCCTGCAACCATTCGGCGATCTCCAGCGCTGATCGACTATGGGCCTCCATGCGCAGGCGCAGGGTTTCCAAACCTTTGAGAAAGACCCAGGCGTTAAATGGGCTCATAGTGGGACCTGCAGTCCGCAGAAATATCACTACCTGATCCATGTGCTGCTTACGGCCGACAACCGCCCCACCGACACAACGACCTTGGCCGTCCAGATATTTTGTCGCCGAATGCATAACGATATCAGCTCCCAAGGCCAGAGGCAGCTGCAGCGCGGGGGTACAGAAACAGTTATCTACCACTAACAAACAGTCGTTTGCATGCGCAAGCTTGGACAGAGCAGCTAAATCAGCGACCTCACACAGTGGGTTAGACGGTGTCTCTAAAAAAAACATCTCCGTATTCGGCTTCAACGCACTGCGCCATCCGTCTATATCTAGCAACGATACAAACGTGACCTCTATACCAAATTTCGCAAGATATTTGCTAAACAGACTAATCGTCGTACCAAAGACATCGCGGGAACACACCACATGATCTCCCGACTTGAGAAGAGCCATGCAAATGCTGAGTATTGCAGCCATGCCTGACGCGGTCGCTACCGCCGCTTCGGCACCCTCCAGTGCGGCAAGTCTTTGCTCAAATGCCCGCACCGTAGGGTTGGTATAGCGAGAATAAACATTGCCCGGAGACGCGCCGGAAAAACGCTCTGCAGCTTCCGCTGCACTGCCAAAGACATAGCTCGATGTCGCAAATATGGGCTCTGAATGCTCCCCTTCAAGCGTCCGACTAATACCACTGCGGATAGCCCGCGTATCGTGATGCGCGTCGGCAAGCGGATCGAAGTCTTCATGATCACTCATTACTACACCCTACACATCGTTATGCAGACCGACCATACCGCCTTCTGCCTCTAATTCCACCCGCCTTTCATTCTGCGCATCATCACTGCGCAGAAATTCCTGTCTATCGAGGTAACTTTGATCGATATCACCTGTAATGTATTCGCCATTAAACACCGAACAGTCGAAGCCGTCCACGCGAGGATTACCATCATGGGAGCAGCGAATCAGATCATCGAGATCCTGATACACCAGCCAGTCTGCGCCGATTAGCTCACAGACTTCTTCCACACTGCGGTTATGCGCTATCAACTCTGATGCCGACGGCATATCGATACCATACACATTGGGATAGCGTACAGGTGGCGCCGCAGACGCAAAGTAAACATTCGCAGCACCGGCATCTCTGGCCATCTCAATAATCTGGCGACAGGTAGTACCACGCACAATGGAGTCGTCTACCAGCATTACGTTCTTGCCTGAAAACTCCAGCGGCACCGGGTTGAGTTTTTGTCGTACCGATTTCTTGCGCTCACTCTGACCCGGCATAATAAAGGTTCGCCCAATATAACGATTTTTCATCAGTCCTTCGCGAAACTTTATATTCAACTCATAGGCCATCGATTGTGCGGCAATGCGGCTGGTATCAGGAATCGGAATAATGACATCTATGTGAAGGTCCGGGCGCAATCGCCTCACTTTTTTAGCGAGCGCTTCCCCTTGGCGCATTCGAGTCTTATAAACCGAGATACCATCCATCAGTGAGTCGGGGCGTGCAAAATAAACGTGCTCGAAAATGCAGGGCCGCAAACTGGCGTCTGGTGCGCACTGACGTCGATGCAACTTTCCTTGCTGATCTATAAATACGGCCTCACCGGGACCGACATCATCCAGAAATGTGAAGCCCACCACATCGAGGGCAACGCTTTCAGAAGCTATCATGTATTCTTTACCCGCATGCGTCGTGCGGGCACCAATCACCAGAGGCCTGATACCAAAAGGATCGCGGAAACCAAATACCCCATAATTCACCAATAATCCTACTGCGGCGTAACCGCCACGACAGCGCCGATGAACCGATTCCACAGCAGTAAAAATATCATCTGCACCGGGGCTTAGCTTGCCTAGAGTCTGTAACTCATGTGCAAAAATATTGAGCAATACTTCTGAGTCAGAATCAGTGTTGAGGTGACGCAGGTCATCCTGAAATAGCTCCTGAGCAAGCTGCTCTGAGTTGGTTAGGTTGCCGTTGTGAGCAAGAGCAATGCCATACGGTGAGTTGACATAAAAGGGCTGCGCAAGCGCAGTACCCGAACTGCCGGCCGTGGGATAACGCACATGACCAATGCCCATGGGGCCTCCCAGTCGCTGCATATGCTGCTGTCGAAAAACATCTCGCACCAGCCCCTCGCCCTTACGCTGACTAAACTTGCCGCCAACGCAGGTGACAATACCCGCAGCATCTTGCCCACGGTGTTGTAAAACCGTCAAGGCATCGTAGATCTCCGGGGCGACATCCGACTTCGCAACTAAACCCACTAGGCCACACATTCAGTACCCACCTCACTTGGAAAAAATTTAGCTCGAATTATCCAGGACTGATCCGCTAATCTACCCGGAAAAAGAAGCTTGTACCCATTGCCCCAGCATATCGACATGCGGCATTAACTGGGACTGGTCTAACCACAGCAAATTCTGCGGTGGTGCTAACTGTCTAAGAACGTAAATCACTACTAATACGATGATAACGCCACGAGCGAAGCCAAAAACGGTGCCAAGCAAACGATCCAGTAGCGTCAGGCCAGTCACCTTTACAACCTGGGCGCTCAACTTACCCACGATCCCCGCCACCATCAGCATGCCGACAAACAGCAGTGCATAGGCGGCAACATAGCGACCCGTAGCATTGGCGATCCATTGCTGCAAAAACGTCGCCAATTCTCCAACAAACATATTAGCGATCACAAATGCGACGACCCAGCCTGCCAATGATACGGCCTCACGAACAAAGCCTCGCCACAGGCTCAACAGAATAGAAAGACCCAGCACAACAATGATGACCCAGTCTACCGTACTAAAATTAACCCAATCCACCATCGTGGATTACCCTGCCGTCCGATGTTTCAAGGGGTATACCGCGCGACGATTGAGTTCACTTTGAACTGAGCATCGATGCTCGCCTGCAGCGTCTCCAATTCAACCCGCTCAAACTTCGGACCTATACAGACCCGATACAGCTTCTTGTCATTAGAACGCACTGTGACGATATAAGCCTTATGGCGCATATCCAGCAATTTTTTACGCAGTAACTCCGCCTTATCAGCACTGCTGACGGTGACAACTTGAAGCGTCCAAGCGAGGGGGATTCCGTTACTGTCCATGGCCAAAGGCTCAGGTGCTTTGGTGCGCGCTACGGCAACCGTATTAGCGCTGCTCGGCTGCGAAAGAGACCCAGAGGACGCTGACGGCAGCACCGCTGCAACACCCGCCCACTCGCTAGCAGAATCAGCGTCAGTGAGCTCTCCCACATCAGCACTATCGGTAGGCCGTGCAAGATCCGACGACGCTCTCAACTCCCCTGCGCTCGGCACGCCAATGGGCACGGTGGATACTCCAGGCGACGGCGGAATAGGCTGTTGATACGTCGCTGTATTATCTTCAGGCTGCAAAAAGATAATGGGCCAAAAAACGACACCCAGTGCCACCAAAATCAGTGCGCCAACTAAACGTTGCTTAAGGATATCGTTCACTTAAAGCGCCTCATACTTACTCTGATCCTTGTCTAACAGGGGCAGGACTGCGGCCACGGTATAAAAGGAGCCAAATACAACGACCCTGTCACCCTCGTCTGCAATACTCTGTGCACGCCGAAACGCCTGCCGCAAATTCTTACTAATACTGACCATATTCTGGCCATTATCATCGAGCAATGCGGCAATGTCTGTTGCGCCAGCCGCACGAGCGTTACCCGGCTGCTCTCCCAAAAACCAGGCATCAAAATAGCCGGCTACCGCTTTTATGATACTCAGTATGTCTTTATCTGCCATAACAGAGAAAACACATATTCTCTTTCCATTACAAGGTGTTGTATTCAAAAATTCAAGCAACTTATAGGCAGAAGCAGGGTTGTGTGCTACATCCAATACGTAGTCACGTCCCGCGACTCGTCGTACCTCGCGGCGTCCCACGGGCGCCACCTTAGCCAGCGCAGCGGCTAAACAGCCATCACTGAACTCAATGCCCAGCAACACTGCAGCCTGCACTGCCGCCCCAATATTCTCGGGCAACAAGGCTCCATTTGTCATCGCCGATACGGTCCTTGAACCGCCGTCTAGCGTCTGTAGTTCAGCTTGCCACTGTCCGTCCACCGAGGCTACCGAAAAGTCTCGCCCCAGATACAAAGCCGGCTTGGCTGCAACACTGTCAACACACTCTAATAATTCAGACGGAGGATTAGAATCCGCAATAACGGCGGGACGACCGCCGCGCAGTATACCAGCCTTCTCACGTGAAATTTCGCCTCGGGACTCTCCTAACCAGCCCTGATGATCAAGATCGATGCTGGTGATAACCGCCACCGACGCATCGACTATATTCACCGCGTCCAGCCGTCCACCCAAACCGACTTCTAGGATAACAAAATCCGGCTCGCTGGCCTGAAAAATAAGCAGTGCAGCCAATGCTGCAAACTCAAAGTAAGTAAGAGACACTGGCCCTCGAGCTTGATCGATGAGCCCAAAAGCATGCACGATTTCCGCATCCGAAGCATCGACACCGCCAACTCGAATCCTCTCATTAAAGCGCAGCAAGTGGGGAGACGTAAAACTACCGACGCAATATCCGGCCTCACTTATCAGTGCCTCCAATACCGCTATGGTAGACCCCTTTCCATTCGTTCCGGCAACGGTAACGGCAGGGTATTTTAGTGGTAGTAACTGCAATGCATAAGCTACTGTCGAAACCCGCTCCAGACCAAGATCTACTGCCTTGGGATGAACTGTCTCCAGACGCTGCAGCCACTGTGTCAAAGACTCTTTATTCATCCTCCTCCGCCGGGATAGCCGCAGGCGCTTCTTCGCTATCCTGAGGCTCGTCCAATTCTTCCTCTACCACTATGGTCAGCGGGTGCCCAGTCAACTTGGACAATAACCTCGCAATGGTATCGCGCATATCAGTGCGGTGCACAATCATGTCGATAGCACCATGCTCGAGCAGGAACTCACTGCGCTGGAACCCCTTGGGAAGTTTTTGTCGAATAGTTTGTTCGATGATATTGGGCCCTGCAAACCCTGCGCGAGCATCTGGCTCGGCAATATTGATGTCACCTAACAAGGCCAATGATGCAGAGACTCCGCCATAAATCGGATCTGTCATCACCGACACGTAGGGCACACGGGCCAGCTTCATTCTCTCGATAACGGCACTGGTTTTCGCCATCTGCATCAGAGAAATTAAAGCTTCCTGCATGCGTGCACCACCGGAAGCAGAGAAACACACAAGAGGGATATTCTCCTGCAACGACATATGAGCAGCACGGGTAAACTTCTCGCCCACTGCATACCCCATTGATCCGCCGTGAAACTCAAATTCAAAAGCGACAGCGATCACAGGCAACCCCTGCAGAGTACCGCGCATCGCCACCAGCGCATCCTTCTCGCCGGTCGCTTTTTGCGCCGCGATCAATCGGTCCTTATAGCGTTTCTTGTCTTTGAATTTAAGCCGATCCTCAGACACAATCTCAGACAGGATTTCCTCGCTCGTACCGGCATCAAAAAAGCGGCTCAGACGCCAGCGCGCGCCGATGCGCATATGATGATCGCACTTGGGGCAAACGTCCTCGTTGCGCTCTACGTCAGGCAGATAGAGAACCGCCTCACACTTTACACATTTTTTCCACAGCCCCTCAGGCACGCTGCTAGATGTCTTATCACCAACAGAACTGCGCACACCAGACGGTAGAATCTTGTCTATCCAGCTCATCGTGTTCCCCACCCTTGCTTAGAAAGGATCATTATAAGCGCGGAGCGGCTCAACTAGGAAGCCGCGCTGTCAATCCCCTGGCGTATTTCGCCCAAAAGCGACGCAACAGCCTCTATCGCCTGCCCCGAATTACCACCATCAGCGAGCGTCTGAGCCATGGCGTTGACGAGCGCACTACCGACAACGACGCCGTCTGCTACCGCCGCGACCGCCCTGGCAGAATCAGCATCCTTAATACCAAAGCCTACAGCTAGTGGTAATTGACTATGTCTGCGAATAGCAGCGAGTCTCTGTGTGACCTCCTCCATGTCCAGATGACCTGCGCCTGTGACACCTTTTAACGAGACATAATAGATAAAGCCACTGGCTCCAGCTGCAATGCGGCTAATCCGCTCTTCAGGCGTCGTGGGTGCAACTAGGAATATATTATCCATGTCCACACGCTGTAGCTGAGCGTTAATATCATCAACTTCTTCAGGAGGAATATCCACTGTGATAAGTGCATCGAGGCCTGCTGCTGACGCGGCATCGGCGAACGCCTTGTAGCCCATATACATGACCGGGTTGGCATAGCCCATTAGCAGCAGCGGCGTAGTATCATCAGACTTGCGAAACTCCTGCACCAGCTCCAGTACACGACTTAGACACATGCCATTTGCGAGGGCCCGCTCGTGCGCCTGCTGAATCACTGGCCCCTCGGACATAGGATCGGAAAAAGGCACCCCAAGCTCGATGATATCAGCGCCACTTTCCACCATGCGGTGCATGAGTGGGACGGTGGCATCTTGGCTGGGATCGCCAGCGACGATATAAGGGATGAGGGCGGTTCGCCTCTGCGCTGCCAACTGCTGAAAACGTCCCGCAATACGACTCACTAGTTTTACTCCAATAAGGGTCGGTTAGACAACGATGCCATCGATTTCAGCTACCGTGAGAATATCCTTGTCGCCACGTCCCGACAGATTGACGATAATGGTCTGCTCCGGCGTCATAGTGGCGGCCAATGTCTCTGCATAAGCGAGTGCGTGACTGGTTTCAAGAGCGGGCATAATGCCCTCTATCTTAGTCAGCTTATGAAATGCGCGCAGGGCCTCATCATCGTTCGCAACGACATAGTTTACCCTGCCTATATCCTTTAGCCATGAGTGTTCTGGACCGACACCGGGATAATCGAGTCCAGCAGATATTGAATGTGTATCCATAATCTGACCGTCACTGTCCTGCATTAAGTAGGTACGATTTCCGTGTAACACTCCTGGAGTGCCGGCCGTAAGAGGCGCTGCATGCTGATTTGTGGAAATACCATGACCACCCGCTTCCACGCCGTACATCGCAACCGACTCGTCGTGTAAAAAAGGATGGAACAGCCCAATCGCATTGGAGCCGCCTCCGACGCATGCCACCAACGCATCCGGCAAACGTCCCGTTTGTGCTAAGGATTGCGCACGCGCTTCGCGTCCAATGACACACTGAAAATCTCTCACCAGCATTGGATAGGGGTGGGGACCAGCAACCGTGCCGATGATGTAAAAGGTGTTATCAACATTGGTGACCCAGTCCCGCATGGCCTCGTTCATGGCATCTTTCAACGTTCTAGAACCCGACGTGACCGACACGACTTCCGCACCCAGCAGCTTCATGCGATAAACATTCAGTGCCTGACGCTGGATGTCCGTCTCCCCCATAAAGACCACGCAGTCTAGACCTAGACGCGCCGCAATCGTCGCCGTGGCAACGCCATGCTGGCCAGCGCCCGTCTCAGCAATGACGCGTTTTTTACCCATGTGCTTAGCCAGCAAGGCCTGACCAACGGTGTTGTTTACCTTGTGCGCGCCGGTATGATTAAGGTCCTCGCGCTTAAGGTAGATGCGTGCGCCACCGATACTGTCGGACCAGCGCTTAGCCTCATACAACGGTGAAGGCCTGCCCACATAGTGCTGCAGGTCGTGATCCAGTTCCTGCTGGAAGTGTTTATCGGTGGACAAGTTACTGTAAACAACCTCCAATTCGGCCAGAGCCGCCATCAAGGTCTCAGAGACGAATTTGCCTCCGTAGGGTCCAAACCGTCCTTGTTCATCCGGAACTGCAGCGTACAGATCCTTACTCGCGTTAATCGTCATTGGGTATAGCTTCCATCTGTTGATCCGCAGCATGAACAGCCGCAATAAATTGCCGTATCTTCTTCGCATCTTTTAGACCCGAAGAAATTTCCACACCTCCACTGACGTCCACTGCCGCCGGCTGAAGCGCCCTAATACCATCACCGACGTTGTCGTGGGTCAGACCTCCCGCCAGCACTACAGGTACGGCCAGAGTGCGTGGGGCGAGACGCCAGTCAAACGTCTTACCTGTCCCTCCAGGCACGCCAGCTTGCCAACTATCCAGTAGCACTCCGCGTGCTTTACTGAACCGTCGACACTCCTTCACGACATCGAGGCCGGGCTTAACCCGCAATGCTTTGATCCACGGTCTACCAAATTGCTGGCAAAATTCTGGCGACTCATCGCCGTGAAACTGAATGACATCGATAGGTAAAGTGCTAATAATACGCTCAATACTAACGATTGGTTCATCCACAAATAAAGCGACCACACTCACAAAAGGAGGCACGGCAGCCACAATATCGGCAGCCTGATCTACGGTTACGGCTCGAGAACTGCCAGCATAAAAAACCAGACCAATCGCATCAGCACCACTTGCTGCACAGGTTCGAGCATCCTGCGCTCGGGTAACACCACAAATTTTGATACGAGTAGCGGCCATGTCGCCTAGATGCCTACAAAAACAAGAGTTTCATGATAGCAGAACAGGTACATTAGTGTCTTCACGGTACCGGTTAAGTTTACAGTTTTGTCCCAATTAACATTGGACCGTACGGTGTAAGGGGCAAAGTACAATGGCGTGGATATTGCACGTGAGCAAGGTATAGCCCGCTTGCCGGAGCAGTCTCCACTCCGAGACTGCGGTCTCGCCCTGCCATAAGCTGAACGATCCACTCTAAAGATTTTCGACCATCACCCACAGCCAGTAATGCGCCCGCTATATTTCTCACCATATGGTGCAAAAA
>CAJXWP010000070.1 GCA_913062625.1 uncultured Haliea sp.
AATGAGAGAGGCCACTATGGACGCTAACAAAGGAAAAGCACTGGACGCAGCACTGAGCCAGATTGAACGACAGTTCGGTAAAGGCACCGTCATGCGTATGGGAGATCGCGAGCATGTGGCTATTCCTGCCATCTCTACCGGTTCACTGGGCTTGGATATTGCCCTGGGTATCGGTGGCCTTCCCAGAGGACGTATCTGTGAGATTTATGGGCCCGAGTCTTCTGGTAAGACAACCTTGACCCTACAGGTGATTGCCGAGGCCCAGAAGCTGGGCGGCACTGCCGCCTTTATCGACGCCGAGCACGCGCTGGACCCTGCCTACGCCGAGAAGTTGGGCGTACAGATGGATGAACTGCTGCTCTCTCAACCGGATACCGGTGAACAGGCACTGGAAGTTGCAGAAATGTTGGTACGTTCCGGCGCGGTTGATGTGTTAGTTATCGATTCAGTGGCGGCATTGACGCCCAAGGCTGAGATCGAAGGGGAGATGGGTGCTTCTCATGTGGGTCTGCAGGCGCGATTGCTTAGTCAGGCGATGCGAAAGTTGACCGCCGCTATCAAACAGACCAACAGTCTCGTTATTTTCATCAACCAGATCCGTATGAAAATCGGCGTGATGTTTGGTAGTCCGGAAACCACCACCGGCGGTAATGCTCTGAAATTCTATTCTTCTGTACGCCTGGATATTCGCCGTATTGGTGCAGTCAAGGATGGTGATGAAGTGATAGGCAACGAGACCCGGGTGAAGGTGGTCAAAAACAAGGTATCGCCGCCCTTTAAACAGGCAGAATTCCAGATCATGTATGGCCATGGTATCTATCGCATGGGTGAGGTAGTCGATTGGGGTGTAAAGCTAAACTTAGTGGAGAAATCTGGAGCTTGGTATGCATACAAGGGAGATAAACTTGGGCAGGGCAAGGCTAATGCTGCCAAGTTCCTAGGTGACAATCTTGCAGTCGCTCGTGAAATCGAAGATCAGATCCGCGCTCAAATGCTCACACCAACGACGCCAGCGGAGGCAGTAGCACCTGCCGATGCGGAAGAAAGTACCAAGGAAGCTGTTCCGAAGTAGCGATACTCTGGCAGCAGTATTAGTCTTGAACGTTTATTACAGGTGCCGGGGTCCCGCTTATTCCTCTCCAGCTCTCGGCGCCTGTTCTTATCATGCATGAAGACAATCCACTAGAAAGCAACCAAGCGGAAGAGGCTGCGAGTGCTGAAAAAACGCCAGCCGACGTTCGCCTAGCTGCGATGAATTTGTTGGCGCGTCGTGAACACTCGGTGCGCGAGCTGCGCAATAAACTGAAACGCCGGTTCCCAGATCACTCAATGATTGACGATCAGATCGCTCGCCTTACCGGCCAAAATCTACAGAGTAATTTGCGCTTTGCCGAATGTTATGCTCGAGAGCGCATCGGTCGCGGTTACGGTCCCGTGCGCGTGCGCGAGGAACTGCGAGAACGAGGAGCCTCAGCTCTTGATGTTGAGGCTGCAATGAAGGAGTTGCAAGTTGATTGGTTTGCTGTCGCGTCGGAGGTGATAGTTAAAAAATTTGGCGCTCTGGCGCCCAGTGATATCAAAGAAAGAGCTCGGCGCGCTCGCTTTATGCAGTATCGCGGTTTCACTGCTGAACATTACCAAAAGCTTTTATAGGCTCACTCTGTTGCGCCAGACGTGGTCACACAATGCACTGCAGCTAGTCACGCAGTGCCTCTTCTATAAAGTCCAAGCGATCCTGGCCAAAGTACATCTCGTCATCCATGAAAAACGTAGGTGCTCCGAAAATGCCGCGTGCGACCGCCGCTTCGGTATTGGCGATCAGTTCTGCCTTTACGGCAGGATCCTGCGCTAGGCTAAGCAGCGCGGCTGTGTCGAGCGCCTGCTCCGTCATAGCCGCCGCGACCACCTCAGCGTCGCCCATATTTTTCTCTTGCACCCACACCGCGTCATACATAGCATTGATAAACGTCTGCCCACAATCGAGACGTTGGGCGGCAATGGCGGCGCGCATCAGATTGAGCGTATTGATCGGAAAGTAGGGGTTGGGATTCAGTTCCACACCATAGCGACGCGAAAAACGTGGTAGATCGTGCGCCATCATGTAGTGCCCCTTTGCGGGAATGGCTACCGGTGAGTTATTGCCCGTGGCCTTGAAGACGCCGCCTAACAGCATCGGTTTGTAGGTCACATCCAGCGGGTACTGTGCAGCCAATTGGCCGAGGCGCTTGTGCGCCAGATAGGCAGTGGGGCTGCCGAAGTCAAAGTAGAAATCCAGTGTTTTACGCATGTGGTTGTTCCTGTCCTTGCAATAAGGGTGCCAATACGTGCTCGGTATAAAGCTGGAGGCATTGCCAACCTTTTTCGAGCGGCATGCCGCCGATGAGAGGGTGAATGGCAGCGAAAAAATGACTGCGCTCGCGATGGCGTTGCAGGCACTCCTGGGGGGTTATGATCTCGTAGCGCTTTTCTGCACGCAAAGCCTCTACCGAATCGCTGTCAAATTCCAGCGGGCGGTTGACGCCTTCCGTTTTCCAGCTGCTGTACTCTACCACTTCATTAAGAAAGTACTGGCCCAGCTCATCCCATGCTTGGTCGGGATGTTGGTGAATAAATAAGACAGAAAAGTCTGCTGGGGGTGAGTATGTAAATCCTTGCTTGCCGTATTTTTGTAGTTGCTCATAGTAGTAGGCTTCGAGTACAGGGTCTGCTATGGGGGGCGCAAACGGGAGCCCAAAACGCGCAGCTCGTCGAGCAGCAGGTTTACTCATGCCGCCCACCAAAAACGAGGGGTGTGGCCTGCTAAACGGTTTAGGGGTGACGTTGACCATCTTACCCTTGTACTCAAAGGGTTCATCACCCCAAGCCTTCAGCAGAGTCTCTAATACGTGATCCATCCATTGACCACGTTGTGCAAAGGGTTTGTTCGCAATATGGAATTCCACCTCACGATACCCCATGCCTGCAACAAAATTTAGACGGCCTTGGCTTAAAAGATCGACTACCGCAATATCTTCTGCCAATCGAATGGGGTCGTACAAAGAGACCAGTAACGCCATCACGCCAATACTGCAGCGCTCAGTGCGCGCAGCAATGGCAGCAGCCATGGTGAGCGGAGAAGGCAGCCAGCCATTATCTGCCACATGGTGTTCTTCTACATTGACACTGGAAAAGCCGTGCTGGTCGGCGTAGTTTGCCATGTCAATAGCGGTCTGGTACCGCTTGGATCGCAGAGCCGGGTCGGCCTCTGCGCCTGTCATGTTTAGACGCAGGTTGGCGCTAATGTCTAGCACTGAGCCGTTCTGTTAGGCCGCTTTTGGCGAGGGCTGAGCGCCTCGGATCAGAGCGCCGGGTACAGCGCCTGTATATTTGCCATTCTCCATGATGATTTCACCATTAACGATGGTCGCAATGTATCCGCTTGCACCCTGGAACATGCGTCGTCCGCCCGCAGGGAGGTCGTAAATAATTTGCGGTGATTCCAGTTGTAACGTCTCAAAGTCGATTAAGTTGAGGTCAGCTTTCATGCCGATTTCTAGCGTGCCACGATCTTCAAGGCCTACGCAGCGTGCCGTATCAAGTGTCTGCATTTTGACGACATCTTCGAGTTTGAGACGATGGCCGCGCTGGCGGTCACGCACATAATAGCTGAGCATCTGGGTAGGGATGCTGGCGTCGCACAATACACCGCAGTGCGCACCTGTATCTGCTAAAGAAATAACGGTGCTGCTGTCCTCTAGCAGTTCAACCTGCCGACTGAGATCGTTTGCACCGTAGCCAAAGCAGGGAAAGTACACAACGGTTTTCCCGCCGTCCTGCATCATTAGGTCGTAGCAGAATTCCTGCGGAGACACGCCAGCCTCTGCGGCCTTGGCCGCAATGCTGTCTTCAGCCGCCGGCTCGTAGTTGGGCGGACTGCCTAACGGATACAATTTGTCAAAGCCGCCGATAATCGTGTCCATGAACGAATCGCCCATTAGTGGCAAGTCTTCAGCGAGGATGGCTGCGCGCACGTCAGGTTTTTGCAGCTCGGCTAGGCGGTCCTCATGAGACATGGCCGAAAGCGGCCCATAGTTGGCATGAAAACTGAACGGGTTGATGGTTCCGTCCCAGCTGAGCAAAATATTCACCGGGCGAGCGCCAACGTGAGGTATGAGTTGTGCGCCTTCAGCATTGGCTTGGCGACAGTATTCCAGCTGCTTAAGTACGCGATCCCAGTCTGCTTCTTCGCGGAAGAAGAGCACGAAATTAATTTGGCAGTTATTGTCGACGGATAGACGCTTCATCCAGTCCATTTCCTGCTCCCAGTTATGGAAGTCAGAGACGAGGCCGAAGATACCTTTACCGCCAAGTTCGCCGATGACTTTGCCTATACCGAGTAGTTCAGCTTCATCAGCGTAGGTTCCTGGCATGGCTTGGTCGCCGCCAGTGGTGTGCAATTCGGTGCGTGATGTGGTGAACCCGATAGCGCCGGACTCGATACCTTCTTTGACAATGGCGGCCATAGCAGTAACATCTTCAGGTGTTGCCATCTCATTCTTCGCGCCACGTTCACCCATCACGTAGGTTCTTACGGCACAGTGAGGCACCTGAGCACCAACGTCGATGGCGCGCGGAAATTTTTCCACAGCATCAAGGTATTCAGGGAAGCTTTCCCAATCCCATTTCACGCCTTCGTGCAGCGCAGCGCCGGGGATGTCTTCCACGTCTTCAACCACGGTAATCAGTCGGCCTCGAGCGTCTGCATTGGGTTCGCAGGGTGCAAAACCGATACCACAGTTACCCATAATCAGAGTGGTAATCCCGTGGTTCGCAGCGGGGCTGCAAAGGGGATCCCAAGTGGCCTGCCCGTCCATGTGAGAGTGCACATCTACCCAGCCGGGAGTGAGCAATTTGCCCTGGGCGTCTATTTCTCGATTGCCATTGGCGCTGACATCCCCCACTGCAGCAATTTTGCCATTATTGATAGCGAGATCACCTAAAAATGCGGGCTTGCCCGTGCCATCGACTATGTTTGCATTACGGATTACAAGATCATACATATATGTCACCTTCAACGGATTTCGGGGGTCAGTGTACTTAACTTATTGAGCCTCGCGCTAGCCCGTGGTGGGTAAATGCGTGGGTCGGTTTAAATTTCACAAATTTTTAGGGTTAATAGAGGGCCTTTTCAGGTTGTTTCATGGCTTAACTGAATACAGTCATTGGAACCAGAGCCGCAGCAGTGGATCGGCGACAGAGGACTTTCGCTGTGCAGCGTGACCGTCCCCGTATTGTTAAATACGAAACAGTAATTCTTGCCATAACGGCGCTCACAGCTGCGGCGCAAAGGTATCTGCCGAGGCTAATCCCCAGTCACGTGTCCAGCCATCGGGCACAACATCACCCAATAAAACATTCGCAGCAAGGGGCGGAAAAACGTCGTCAAAGTATTGGTTAATGCCATCTGCGCCGCGCCGCCAGATCAAATGAGGAAACAGTTTTTGGGGCTCATCAAGACCCATTGCGCCGATGATCTCAAAGGCTGATTTCAGTGTGCGTTGCTGAAAATTAGCCACTCGTTTGTGTCGACTCTCTACGTCCAATGCTTTTCCGCGCACTGGATCCTGTGTGGCAATACCGGTCGGACAGTTGTTGGTGTTGCAGGCTTGAGATTGGAGGCAGCCTAGCGCCAGCATTATGGTGCGGGCCGCATTGACAGCGTCAGCGCCAATCGCCAGCTTGGTGACGATGTCAAAGCCAGTAGCGGTCTTGGCTGACGAAATAATGCGAATTTTTCCACGCAGACCGGACCCCACTAGGCAGTTGTGCACGAAGCTGGTGCCTTCTAGGCAGGGAACCCCTAGTCGATTACTGAACTCGACTGGCGCTGCGCCGGTGCCTCCCTCAGCGCCATCGACCGTAATGAAATCGGGTGCAATGCCGGTCTCCAGCATGGCTTTACAAATCGCCAAAAACTCATACTTTCGGCCAATACACAATTTAAAGCCAACGGGTTTTCCGCCACTCAACTCTCTTAGCTTCACCACAAAATTCAGCAGGCCCTTCGGCGTGCTGAACTCTCTATGCCCGGGTGGAGAAATGACATCTTCTCCCATAGCGACCAGCCTAGTACGGGCAATTTCAATCGACACTTTGGCCGCGGGCAACACGCCGCCATGAGATGGCTTTGCACCCTGTGATATTTTTATTTCAATCATCTTGACCTGATCGAGCGTGGCTGAGGCTTTGAATGATTCGGAGTCAAAACCTCCATCAGGCAAGCGACAACCAAAGTAGCCAGTTCCGATTTGCCAGACGATGTCGCCACCCTGTTGATGATAGGGGCTAAAGCCTCCTTCACCGGTGTTATGGTAGAAGCCACCCAACTGCGCACCCTTGTTGATCGCCATGATGGCGTTGGCGCTGAGTGCACCGAAACTCATGGCGGAGCAATTTAGGCGCGCAGCATTGTAGGGTTTGGTGCATTGATCACCGCCAATAAGTACGCGTTTTGATTCCTCGAGCACTTCGGTCGGCGCGATCGAATGCGCAGCGCCTAACCAGCCCGTTTTGGTGATGTCATGCGCAGTTCCGAAAGGTTGGGTGTCGTCCAGCCCCTGTGCTCTGCGATAAACAAGATCACGCTCCTCTCTACTGAAAGGCAGTTCTTCTGTATCACCGGCGATAAAGTATTGTCGAATTTCCGGACGTATAAACTCCAGTGCATAGCGCATATAGGCCGCCACTGGGTACAGTCGGTTTAGCGTGTGGGGGCTGAACCAGAGGTCATGTATGCCAACTACCACATACAGTCCAAGGATGAGGGAGATGAAGTGACCTGGCGCCCAATGATTCGATGCTAGATAGATAGAGGCTGGAAACATCACCAGAGAAATAAACCAAAATAGTTTTTGCATGAACGTCACAATATGTGCTCCTTTAAAAATACAGTCGTAGAATTTAGGAAAAACTCGTTTAAATTCGTTGTCTGCTCGTTATGCTTTTTTAGCGCATGGCGTTGTCAAATGCTCGCAACTTTTACTGGCGCCTTGTGCGCTAACCAAAGGTTCTCTTTTGTGCAGATCAAGTGTTGATGAGTGCCTGGCCCATACGCATAAATAAACTGGCCCAACTTTAGCGTGTCAATCATGGATTCGGCAATCTCGTCTCTTACCGTAGGGCAACCCCATGAACGCCCCAGAAGGCCGTGAATCCCTGCGGCGACGGGATCTACATAGGGCGCCCCATGCATAACGATAAAACGACGCATAGCAGACTCGTTAAAGCCTTTACTTAACCCCTGTAGTCTCAATGAGTAGCCGTTGCCGCCTTGATAGGTTGATTGCGTCAGGAATAAACCTAGGCTGGTTTGATGGCTGCCCTCACGATCCGAAAACGCGTTGGGGATGTCACCACCAGACCCCTGGCCATGGGCAACATGTTCTTCGAACAGTAATTCTCGGTTGGTTAAGTCAATCACCCAAAGACGTCGTTGCCGTGAGGGAATAGTGTAATCGATAATACCCAGACGGCTGGCAGACTGTCCAACGCCATTGCTCTGCGCACATTTCATGGCGGAAACGGCTTCTGAGATCACCTCCGGATGGAGTTTTGGGGCTAGGTGGCCGATCAAGACAGCGTCATCGGTCTTTGCTTGGGCCGAAAAAAGCAATCCCAGTATCAAACCGGACATTAAACGCATAATGATTATCTTATTCACAAAACACGCATTTACGCTGCCTAATCGAAAACCGACTTGGTCTATTGTATAATAAATTTCAAGTAATCCAACAGGGTAGTGCCAATGTACGGTGTTTTTTTGAGTCGACTACTTTCCCTACAATAACCACGGCGTTCTTTAATCATCGGACGGCTTAAACGCCTGGTTGAGGAAATCAATTCTTGCCAGCATTGAGCGTTTCGAAATTACGCTCTTCGCCATGCCATCGTAACCATGCACCGTTTGTTTAGTCTCATTGACGGTGACCTCAATGCTTTGCTGTTGCAGGGCTGAAATATAGTTTAGGCCCTCGTCTCGGAGCGGATCAAATTCAGCTGTTTCCACATAGGTCATCGGGAGTTGGTGGAATGGTCCATGGCCTGGGGCTGCATAGGCAGGGGTATCTGCGTCCCGGTAGCGGCTGAGGTACATGTCCCACATGTGGCGGTTCGAGCGTGCATTCCAAACTGGCACGTCGACAAACTCGGTTGCAGACGGTGTCGAGCAGGTGTCGTCTAACACGGGGTAAATAAGCATCTGTGCGCAGAGTGTGACAAGCTTTTCATCCCGAGTTTTTTGTGCCACGCCTGCTGCCAGTGCGCCGCCGGCACTATCGCCCCCGACGGCGATACGACTCGCGTCAATGCCGAGGCTGTCAGCGTTTGTGATGACCCATTCTAGGCTGTCATAACAATCGTCGAAGCCCCCTGGGAATGGGTGCTTTGGCGCCAGTCGATAAGGGACAAAGATGACAACGCATCCTGTTTCATTGGCATAGCGTTCGCAGCTTTTTAGATGCAGACTGCTATAAGTAATTCCAAAGCCGCCACCATGGTAATAAACGAGAGCAGGTGCAGGAACAGACGTCGCCACACGATGGGGTGTCAGGGTGAAAACCTTCAGATGACTGCCATCCACTCTTGTAATGAGATGAGGATCGACTGCCAGCTTGAGTGAGCGCCTCACAAAGAAACACTGCATCTTCAGGGCTGTGTTAATGAACCACAGTAGCAATACGTTGAAGGTGAGGGTCACTACAGGGAATTTCGCGAAGTCAGGATGGATGTTGTATTTTTTTTTCGTCATATTCATTTGTCTACGTTGTTAATATTTTTTTTAGGAAAAAATCCTAGCGAGCGGTTCCAGCGGGCCGTCAGGCGAGAAGGCAGTTCCAATAGGGCCTTGAGTCTGATTTATTATACATGCTTGCTAGGATTTTGATCTCAACTTGTTGATAGCGCTGATCTGGTTCATGCTGAGCAGAATAATTCTATGGAGACCCGTTAATTATGCTAACCAAATTTGATGATTACCCGATTCACCAGACCGCAGAGCCTGTTTTTCATACCGCCTCAAGCGATCGGTTTTTTTACGACCGCTACTGGTACAACGGTCACGCTCAAGACGGCAGCTTTTATTTCGGCGTGGGGATGTGTCGCTACGCTAATCTTGGCATTTTGGATTGTAGCCTGAGTCTGGCCATAGACGGACACCAGTACGCGTTTCACGGCTCGCGTAGGGCGCCCCAGGAACCCACGGACACCACGGTAGGGCCATTTGCGTTGCAGATACTGGAGCCTATGGGGCGTCACCGCCTGCTGATAGAAGCGAATGAAACGGGTATAGAGTGCGACCTGCTCTTCACGCCGCGCACCGCATGTATAGAGGAGGGGCGTCAGACGCTGCGCAACGAGCGACATATCGTGATGGACGCGACTCGTCTCGATCAGTTTGGCTTTTGGTCTGGCTGGATTCGCTACGACGGTAAAGAGTTGAAAGTTGATGGGCGACAGACCTTTGGTTTGAAGGATCGCTCCTGGGGCATTCGCCCGGTGGGAGATGCCTATTCGGGCGGCGCGCCCTTAGCCGAGTTCCAGGCCGTGCATTTTTGCTGGATGCCGATTCACTGGGAGAACGAGTGCAGCCTTGCGGGTTGGTTTGAGGACGGTAACGGCTACCAGTGGCATACGGACCAAGCCTTTTTGCCGCACTACCCTAGTATGGACGCGATTCCAGGCACTATCGACCCTCAGGCTCGGGTCTGGCAGGGTAAGGTAGAGCACCAACTCAATATGATTCCCGGCACGCGGCGTGCCCGCTCAGCGACCGTTATCATGCACGACCGATCCGGTGAAAGCATGGAAGTGAATCTGGAGCCTGTGCTGGTGCATCGCATGAAAGGGTTGGGTTATCAGCACGCCCAGTGGGGCCATGGCAAATGGCAGGGCGAGCTGGCCATAGGGGGGGAAAGTTGGAAGGACAGTGATCTAGATCCGCTGGCGCTGGAGAATCTTCATATCCAGCAGATTGTGAGGGCAACCTGTGGCGATAAGGTGGGTCATGGCGTACTGGAGCAGATGCATCTAGGGCCATCAACGACGCTGGATTTTGAAGACTGGTTTGACGGGGCAAAATAACTATCAATTGGGTTTTCAGCGCACAATAGCGGTTTTTGTAACAGAGTTGGATCACGTGAACGATTCAGAGGCGTAGCAAAAAATGGCCAGGCGTAGAAGTGTGCTGTCTAGGATTTTGAGAGTGATATTACTGCTCTCACTGCTTGTGGTTGGCGTGTCTTTGGTGGTGGTCTGGCAGGTAGGCGCGTGGAATCTGGTTTTTCCATCACATCATCACGATACTGTGGCGCCCGCTATTCCTTCAGAGATGTTATCTCCCTCTGTACTCGTGTTTAGTAAGACCAACAGCTTTCGGCATGCAGAGGGCATTGCTGGAGGCATAAAGGCCCTGCAGACCATTACGGGAAATCAGCAGTGGGGGATGTTCCATACGGAAAACGGTGCAGTATTCAATGAGAACGATCTGACCCGGTTTGATGTGGTGGTCTTTTTGAATGCTTCTGGAGATGTGCTCAGTGACGAACAGGAGGATGAGTTTCAGTCATGGCTCCAAGCGGGCGGTGGATGGCTGGGGATTCACTCAGCGGGTGATGATTCACATTCCGAGTGGCAGTGGTATAAAGACAATCTAATTGGAGCGACCTTCACTGCCCATATCATGGGCCCTCAATTCCAGAGCGCCACTGTTGTCATGGAGAATCAGGCACACCCGGTTTTGGTAGACGTGCCTGATATCTGGCAGCACGAAGAGGAGTGGTACTCGTGGGAACAAAGCCCGCGAGTCGAGGGCTTTACTATCTTAGCGTCTCTTGACGAGGCCTCTTATAACCCAGTGCAAAAGTTTATGGATTATGAGCGTGACCTGAGAATGGGCGATCATCCGGTCGTATGGGCTAACTGCGTGGGCGATGGGCGCAGCGTTTATGCCGCCATGGGACACAAGGCAGAATCCTTTGAGCAGCCCGTTTTTCGGCAGTTGATCCTTAATGCATTGAGTTGGCTCATCGATGCTCAGGCCTGTCCGTTTTCGCCAGAGCCCTACGACAACGTAATGACCTCGGTTTCCAGCGCTGGGATATCACCTTCAGGTAATTGAAAACGCCAGAACATGATGCCGTAGGGACGTCCTTCGGTGTCCAACCAGTTAGGGCGTCCCGGGTCCCGATGTGCCACGATCATTTCGAAGCTGCCGTCCTCGTTTAGTACAGTTTGCTTTCTATTTAGTGAGATACTGCGTTCCTCGTAGTTCAGGGTCTGCAGGAATCGATTGAATAACACCACATTGGCAAATCGGCACTTGGGAAAGCGGCCTCGGATGAGCAATGCCTGATCTGGACCGAGTACAAACGGCGCCATGCTGTAAACGTTGTCACGGGCAGCATAGGTGATGGAGTCGTGGGAGTCGTCTTTTTTCGGTGGCATGAACTGATTGGGTACTCGTGATACCCACGATGGACTATTTGCATTGTTCATTGTAATTACGTTGCCGCTCACAAACGTGGTGACGCGCTGAATACCTGCAGCGATCTCGGCATCATTAGGTGACTGTCTAGGTTCTACTGACTCAAGATTGCGAATATCGACCGGAATGTGGTGCAGGCGATCGTTGTTGATGCAGTGCTCGCGCTCATAATAGTGCCGTGTGGTAATACTCGCTGCCCCTTCAGCCATCGGCATCCAGTTGTCTTCGACTTTTTCTGCGCTAAGAATAATTTCGTAATCGCCATTTTCGTCCGCCTTGAACTGCGTGTCATTGAGGGTGGACCCGATGCCGTCACTACCGGTATCGGCCGCCAACTCTAGTGTGAAGCTGGTGTAGGTGGCACCGGCGAGATTGCCTGTAATGCGGTAGCTGTGCTGGTCATCAATAACCGCTGAGTAATACCTTGCATCTGGGTTGTCTCCCAGCATCTTTTTGTGCTGATTAATAAAAGGCGTAAAGAACGGCCTGGCAGGATCGGCTTCTAGCCAGGTCTGCAGCGCATGCATCAATACGTGGAGCATGACACGGTGCGCCTCTGCGAAATCTTGCGGCGTACGCAGCTTCCATTCTGGGCTTGTGAATGCGATTTCCAAGTTGTCCAGCGCCTGTTGCAGTTCTGCCAACGCTTTTGCAGCAGCGCTGTCGGACTTCCCCTGAGCTACGGCAGCCACTGTTGGCGCGAGGATTCCTCCGATCAGGCCGCTAAGGGCGACTCCTTTCAATAATTCGCGACGTTGCATAGGCTGTCTCCTAGTGACTGACGGGTGAATACCGGCGGTGACACTTTTTATGTCACGTTTAGTGGGCGCTGCCCTCCGCAGAGGACATCCGTGACGCGCTCGGTATCCATGTACTCTTTTAGTCTGGTTAATTTACCTGAATGGAATTCAAACAGGAAATGGTATTCATTGCTGTAGGTCTGCCCGGACACATGTTCTCCCTCACTGGTCGCTTCGACAGCGACCTTGTCTCCTTCGCCGACCATACTCAAAATCGTAAATGTGAGTCCATCAGGAAACACGTCAAAAATTCCGCCGGCCGAAGCCGCCACCTGTTCTCGCGAAAAAATGCCAGATATTAGCGTGTTGCCCATAGTTTGAACGCAACCGTCGGCGGCATAGGCATCAACGATGAACGCAACGTCCCCACGATTGAGTGCGTCAAAAAATTGCGTGACGATTTTTTTGTTAGATTCACTGCTGTTGTTCATGGCTGAGCTCCAATGTGCGTTAGCTTAAAGATTGGCAGAGTCCACTCTGCCGCGTCCAGATTTGAGTTGTCCGCGTTTGGTTTTACTGTCGACACGCTTTCTCTGACTGCTGCGAGTGGGCTTGGTAGGCTTACGCCGTTGACGTGTCACGCTGGCGGCTCTTATTAATTCACTTAAACGGTCTAGTGCATCGCCACGATTTTTTTCCTGACTACGAAAGCGCTGGGCCTTGATAATAATAATGCCATCGCTGGTAATTCGCTGGTCATTGATTTTTGTGAGGCTTTCTTTGTACGTTTCCGGGAGCGAGGATGCTACGACATCGAATCGCAGGTGAACGGCCGAGGAGACTTTATTGACATTCTGGCCCCCTGCACCTTGAGCACGTATAGCCTGAAACTGAATCTCTGCCAGTGGAATGCTAACCTGGTTGGATATTTTCAGGCTCATGGCGATATCGGGTCCATTTTGATTAGCGGTGCGGAATCGCTAGCGATTGCGTCCCAGTTTTTCATGGGCGTCAACCCATTCGTTGGTGCGAGTTTCTTTGTCGAGTTTAGCCGCAGCGCCCAGTGAAATTTCCCCTGCCAGTACCAACCCAGCGGCTATTTCTGCTAACTTTAGTGCCTTACCTGTGCCAAAACAGTCCATTATCTGCAGACATTCACGTTGCGTGGGTAGGCCTGTGCCGCCCCCGTAGGTGGCAAGGATCAAAGCAGGAAGCGTAATGGAGAAATAATAGTCTCCATTACGAGTGACCTTATTGTAGGTGGAACATTGATTGGACTCTCCTATATTAGCGACGTCCTGCCCGGTCGCAAGATAGAGTGCAGCGAGACCGTTGGCGGGGTGGGCAGCATTATTGGACGAGTTGGTCAAAAAACTACTCAGGTTGCTAATGCCCTGGCCATAGTGCATTTGTTGCGGCGTAATACGCAGGTTTTTTTCCATCACATCGGCAGGAATGGTGATTTCAGCGGTGACTCTTCTGCCGCGTCCCTTTAACATATTGACGGAAGAGGTTTTCTTTTCCGTATCGAAGTTTCCCGACAGCAGGTAGTGTGACAATGCTTTGAACTCGCTGTTGATCCACTCACAGGCGGCGAAGGTGGCTTTGCTGGTCATGTTCTGTCCTGCAGCGTCTCCTGTGCTGTAATTAAAGCGCGTAAAAACCATGTTGTGGGCATGATAGTGCTCGATCTCATTCAGTTTGCCTACAGAGGTAGTTGATTCTGCTTGTGCCTTAATGCGCTCAAAGTGTTCATCCAGCCAAAGCCCGAAGTCGCGCGCTTCTCTAGCGCTGGGGAAAACAAACACCGGCGCTCGTTGCATAGCCTCGCCGGATACGGTGGTGATGACGCCGCCGCTCTCCCTAATGACGCGCATGCCGCGATTGTAACTGGCCAGCATTGTCCCTTCTACGGTGGCCATGGGGACGTAAAAATCCCCTTTGGCATGTTCTCCGTTGACCAGCAAGGGGCCCGCTAGACCGATGGGGATTTGAGCGACTCCAAAAATATTCTCGATATTCCCCGACATCTCAGCAGGATCGAATGAAAATTGCTTCGTGTGCTCGAGTTTTGCGGGTGTATTGGCTTCGATAAAAGCCTGACGCTCGCCGATAATGTTAAGGCTGTAATTATCGCTGTTGGATCTGGGTATTTTGTTGCTCACGCGGGTAACCTTACTAATAAATAGACTTTAAAATTACCTGATTAGACACCGGTGGTCAATTTCAGATGAATTTCGAGTAGCCGTTTTACCATCAATCTATGGTATTCGCGGGGTATTGACGATGTCCGTTAATGACCTGCAAAAAAGCGTCTCCATATTTTTTGAGTTTGCGCTCGCCAACACCTGTGATCTGTCCGAATTGTGTTAGATTTTGGGGAAGGGCGCTACACATTTCCTTTAGGGTGCGGTCGTGAAAAATGATGTAGGGGGGAACACCTTGCTCCTCTGCCAATACGCGTCTGCATTCGCGCAATGCTTCCCACAGCGTGATGTCGATATCACTAGGCAGCGCAGTTTTTGTTTGTTTTCGCGCGGTTTTAGTGGTGGTTTCGCGACGCAACGTTATAGCCTCGTCGCCGCGTAATAGCGGGCGACATTTCTCCTCCAAGCGCAGTGCGCCAAAACGCTCCATGTCGACGTTCAAGTATCCTCTGCCCACGAGTTGTCTGAAGATCGAACGCCACTGCTTGTTATTCAGGTCTTTCCCAACGCCATGGACAGGTAGATGGTGGTGATCAAACTGCAATACTTTTGCATTTTCTGCTCCACGCAATACATCGATTAGATGATTGACTCCGAAGCGCTGTCCCGTGCGGTAGACAGCGCTAAGTGCCTTACGGGCCGCGTCGGTACCGTCCCATGTGTCGATCGGTTCAAGGCAAGTGTCGCAGTTGCCGCAGGGCTTGGGCTGGGGTTCGCCAAAATAGTTCAGCAGGGCTTCACGTCGGCAGGTGGTAATTTCACATAGGCCCAGCATGGCATTCAAACGGTGTTGCTCTGCCCGTTTGTGTTCTTCGCTGCCCTCGGAGGAGGACATCATTTGCCGCAGCTTTATCACGTCCTGCAGCCCGTAAATCATCCACGCATCAGAGGGTTCTCCATCCCGGCCAGCCCGGCCTGTCTCCTGATAATAGGATTCAACCGTCTTGGGCATATCCATGTGTGCGACGAAGCGCACATCCGGCTTGTCTATCCCCATGCCGAAGGCGATGGTGGCAACGATGATGATGCTGTCTTCGCGTAAAAAACGTGTCTGGTGTTCAGCTCGAGTATGAGCGGGTAGACCCGCATGATAGGGCAGGGCGGTAAAACCCTGACCCTGCAGCCAGAGCGCGATTTCTTCGGTTTTCTTGCGTGACATACAATAGACGATCCCGGCATGCTGTTGATGCCCGTCCTGTAAAAAGCCCAGCAACTGCGACCGGGGGTTGTCTTTGAGTGTGATACGGTAGTGGATATTGGGTCGATCAAAGCCGGCAATAAACTGCCTGGCCCTATTCAGGTCTAGGCGCATAATGATTTCGGTGCGTGTGCGCTCGTCCGCTGTAGCGGTGAGGGCTATACGTGGAATAGTAGGGAAATGTTGATGCAAAAGGCTTAACTTCAGATAGTCAGCGCGAAAGTCATGCCCCCATTGGGAGACGCAATGCGCCTCGTCAATCGCAAATAGCGCTATATCAGCCTGCTGCAGTAAAGTCATACAGCGTTCTTGTGTCAGACGCTCTGGGGCTATGTACAGTAGGTCAAGATTGCCAGACAGTAGGTCCTCTTCTACAGTCTGCGCTGCTCTGACGTCCAGTGTAGAATTAAGGAAGCTAGCCCGAACGCCAACCTGCCTCATGGCGCTGACTTGATCCTGCATCAGGGCGATCAGGGGAGAGATCACAACGCC
>CAJXWP010000071.1 GCA_913062625.1 uncultured Haliea sp.
TGCTCTCGCAATTCGTCGGTCATGTAGTAATCGTGCTGCACGATGCCGCGGTACATATCAATAATATAGAGCGCCCCATCAGGGCCGTTCATTGCATCGACGGGACGGAAACGTTCGTCTGTTGAACCCAGGAAATCTCGCTTGCCCCATTTTTCATCGTCATAAAGGCGTTGAGCCGCCTTGAGTGCAATACCGTCCTCGCTAATCGCAAATTGAGCAACGACGTTACCCGCAATTTCCGGCACGAATACATCAGAGTGATACTCTTTTGGAAACTGGTCACCACGATAAGAAACGAGGCCACTCACGCCAGTGGCCTCGTTGAGGCGTCCATCTTCACGCAAGGTGCCCGGCAGATAAGCACGATTTACTCCTGGATTAACACGCACCGAATAGACCTTAGCGGGATTCGTCAGATTCACACCCAATCCCTCGGGATAAACCTGCTCGCCCGGCCGCACAAGATCTTCAGCCGCAAAAAAATCTGCCTGCAACCAAGTGGAATTGTGGTTGTATAGCAAGCGGCCAAAGTCATCCTTGGTGATACCCCACTGCCCGCGAAAAAAACCTTCGCGTTCTACCAGTTTGCCGGCTTTGATGCGCACACTGCGCGATGACTTGGAATTGTATAACCAGTTGTCCAACCCCTGCATGAGCCCGTTTTCCATATGCTCTACATTTGCCGTTTCGGCGTCGGCGGCATAACTTCCAATACTGCGTTTTTTCTCACATAGGGCACTGCGCGTGGGTAGTTCGCAGAGCCAAAGATTAGGCGGCTCGCCAATTAAGATGCCCTCATTCACCACTGCTATCGCTCGCGGATTGACCAACCCGCCAAGAAAAATCTCGCTGGTATCCATGCGCCCATCACCGTTGGTATCCTCTAACCGTGAAACGCGACCTACCGGTAGATCGCCACCGGTACCATAGGCATCGAGCATGTAGCTTCGCATCTCTACAACGTAAAGACGACCGTACTCATCCCAAGCCATCGCCACCGGTTCCTCTACCAGCGGCTCGGCGGCGACCAGCTCAACCTCAAAGCCCGGCGCAAGACTAAAAGCCGATAGTGCCTCTTGCGGCGACAATACTGGCGCGGGCTGATTATCCAGACTCTGATAAAACAGTGGCTCACCGTCGCTTTCTTTCGGCGAAAACCAATCAAAATCACCAATTCGATAATGCTCGTCCAGTTCAAACTCGGACGCTGCGAATATCAGAAAATAACAACCCGCTGCCACTATGACTAACAGCAAGAGAACACGGATTTTTTTCATAATGAAGACTGTTTATCTCTGGGAGGCCATGTTCAGGCAAAGTCTAAATAGAACTCGCCATTTGACTGGGGCTAAAAACCTTCGACCTGATGTATCTGTTTCCAGATAAGCCCGGGGAGCAGTCGACGCATGATTGCTCCAATCTTGGCATCGCGGGTCGGATAGACAAAAAACTTACCTTTTTCGAGACACACCTCAATGGCATCGATAACCACCTTGGGGGCTATCGGAGCTGCCTGCTGTTCTAGCATTTTTGGCCAAGCGGAATCACGCCCCTGCTGAAGCAATGGCGTCGCAACTGCCGGGGGACACACGCAGGCGAAACGAATACCGGAGTTGAGGTGCTCGTGATACAGCGTCTCCGTAAAGGCGCGTACCGCAAACTTGGTTGCCGTATAAGCACCGGTCAACAACATTGGAATAACACCGGCCATAGAGGCGAAACTGACAAAATCACCGCGGCCTCGTTCCAGCATTCCAGGCAACACCGCTTGCGTAATATTGACTAGACCACCGTAGTTAATCGACATCTGTTTGTGAATGATGGCGTTGTCCTGCTCTACTAGCTTGCCAAACGGCATAATGGCGGCACAGTTATACAAGCGATCAATGGGGCCATGCTTTTGTTCAACGTCCCGAACCGCGGCGCAGACGGCGGGAAAATCAGTCATATCGATGGTCCAACTGTAAATGCTATCAAATGTCTCCGCTGTTTCAGCCATTCCAACAGCATTGACATCGAACAGTGCCACTGTAGCTCCTTCCGTCGCAAAGCGTCTCGCGGCCTCGCGGCCCATACCGCTGCCACCGCCGGTAATCAGTATTACTTTTCCTACATTAGACATACTAGAATCTCCTTATTAAACGTCATGATAATCAGAGTATAACCCTACTCCGCAATGTGACATCGACGGCTTTACAAATGCCGATTGCTAGTTCAATTACACGATCCATTTATTGGAAACGTGCTAATCCTAACGCAGCAGAACCGGGTGCAGAAGCGGGGCTGTACCAAATAGGAGAAGACCATGCCCGCTCCTGCACAACAGGACGATGCTCCGCTACACAACAGCCTTCATAACCTTCGCTAATAGTGTCCGGCAGCGCACAGTTCACGCCTGCTGAGGCGCACATTCGCTGGCTCCAGCGGCAGGTAGGATTCTCTACCGCGCGAGAATAATAGTAGGCTCGTTCACTGGGGTCAAAATCCTCATCGACCCATACCGTGCATAGATCCGTAAAACCGCTGCCGCTGGTAGCGCAAGACTGCAGGTCGACGGCAGCACCATTATCGGCATTACCGGCCACATCCACGACACGCTCGTGGCGTTGACCACTCGTGTCTACCCAGCCCTTAATCACCTGCAAGCGTTGCAAAGGCGTGCCCGGGGTAGTCGGCGTACCGGCATCCTGACTGGCAGTGACAAGGAAGGTAGGTCTCGCTTGCGCGCCCAGTCCATTCGGCAGTATGGAGCCCATGGGTACGCCGCCCGCATAAGCACGCTCAATACGGTTCGGTGATCGGCACAGGTCCTCTGGAAAATCCCAGCCGGCGAAGAATCTGCTGATAATACGGGGACCGCTGGTACCGTAGGCTTCGCGGCGACGCATTGCATCGAACAGCGCATCACGGCTGTTTTCATGCGCCCATAAAACGGCGAGCCCACCCGGGTTGTATATCAACTCATCGGGCAGGCCAAGTGGAATTTCTTTTTCTGCAGAAACACCGGCACCACCGTGCCCCAAGAACAGATCTTCGCGCGCTGCACCGGGCGTACCCAGGTGCGTATCTGTGCTGGCAATAACGCCAAACTGGTAGGGGTTTATGCCCAGTTCATTTTCGATCACCAATCCATCAACCAGCACTTTGCGCACAAAACCCGTGTCTGGCGTGGGTGGGTCGTTGAAACCCGCAATATTATCCTTGGGTAACTGCTCGAACGCGCACAGTTCATCTTCCGTGACACCCACCTCGAAGTAACATTCAGACGCGCCCTTGTGCTGCATGATTTCAACCAACGGCTCAAAGCGCGCACGCGAGGCCGCATACTCCGCATTCATCGGCGCGCCGTCGTCCGTAAGGCCAGTAAACATTGAGCCGGCACTGTAATTAGAATTGTGGGGAATGACTAGGGAATCGCAGCCAGTCCCCGAGTCGTTACAGTTATCCCGCAGGGAATCCCACAGCAGATGTGGCGCAGGCTCATCGATAAAACTGGCAGGGAGACGAGGCACCTCAGCGTTGCGAAAGACAACATTGCGATGCAAGTTGCCGCCGTTGGACGAATCCATACCGGTCCATTCGTAGCCTACAAACGTGGTGAATTCGCACTGCGCGCTGCGATCGTAAAAGTCCTCGGCCGCCTGTTGTGTTTCCTGCCAAGGTTGCAGTGCCGCTCGCAGGCACACTGCATCATCATCGCCGCACTGGCCAAGATGCGATTGCTCAATCGTCGCCATATAGTTAAACAGATAAAATGCCCCGCGCGACCAGTGCCGATAGATGAGGCACTGCCAGGAGCTGTAACCTTCAAACTCTGGGGTATTGCACATGTAAACCTCACCAATCAATTCCGCATGATCCGACACCATGGCGAAATCTAGCGGCCTAGACAGCTGCAGAGATCGCTGCGCCTTTCCGTCTTGCGTCCACGGTTGGATGCCAATGTTCTTACCCTGCGCAAACTGATAGGCCTGCGCTGGGGTGGTGCGTGTTCCCTGAGTGCTGGCATCCAGCGAGTAACGTGTATGCACATGCAAATCTCCAAAGAAAGCCTGCTTCTGTGGCGCCTGCGTCGCGCACGGGGCACGCTCAGACTCTGCAGTCGTGGGCACTGCGAGCAACGCCAAAATACTCAATAGCATTGCGACGGAACAACACTGTCGTGCCGCTTGAAGCCACTTACGCCTACCTGAATTAAGAACCACTGACACTCTCACTCTCCTCCCAGCCATAACGCACTGCTCTGGCTTCTATTTCACTATTGTTATTAACGCTGGTCGGCCCGGTATAAAGCTGCCATCGGCCGCCATCAACGCGGTACTCCAACGAATGTCCGGCCGCAGTCGGCGTAATCACCAGCGCGCCCTCCTCCACGGAGAGAGTCGGTGCGGGTGTCACCTGCCGCTCGCCATTCGGCTCGAACCTATCGACCATAGCGGATTCTGACGCCTCACTCCAGTCCCCAGAACGTGCCAGCCAGGCATCCATCTCACTACGCATGCGCTGCAGGACCAGCCGGTATTGCAGCTCGCCACTCACATCGTGAATCTCGAAGGGGTCCGACTCCAGATCAAACAGACGCTCGTTACCAGGAGGCTGATACCACTGCTGCTGTGCCGTGTTCAGCTGGCCGGCATCGTACATTGAGCGCATCTCACGCACCATGTCGATATTGTCGCGAAATGCCAGATCGGAGCCTCCGGAGACCTCTGGATACCAGCTGCGAATGTACTTATAACGGTTATCTCGCACAGCACGCTGCCGGTCCATCAGCTCATCGATTCGGTCGCGTGACGCGTAAATATACTCGTTCGGCACAGCATCTGAAGCAGCAAAATGGCGGCCTTGCATATTGGCAGGCACTGACACACCCGCCAGCGACAAAATCGTAGGACCCAAATCAACAAAGCTGATAAGGCGCTCATCTGTCGCACCGGGATTCACACCCTCGGGTCGGAAGGCCTTCGGCCAACGGATAATCATCGGCACCTTGATACCTGAATCAAACAACTCGCGCTTACCGCGCGGCAATCCGTCGCCGTGGTCTGTTGTCCAAATAACAATCGTCGAATCCGTCAGGCCAGCAGCCTCCAGTTGCTCGAGAATGGCACCGACTTCCGCGTCCATATTGGCGATATTATCGTAGTGCCGCGCCATGTCCGCACGCACCGTTTTTGTGTCGGGATAGTATGGAGGCACCACAACATCCTGAGGGTCGACCCGCGCCGCCAACGGCTCGTCCTCGCGATACCAACGCATCACTTGCATCAGAAAATGGATACCGCTTTGGGGCATAGTACCCAGGGGTGAAAACACACCACTTTCATGGGTGACGGGGAAATTAATAAAGCCAAAAAAGGGCTGCCCAAGTGCCCGTTTGTCCCAGTCAGATGCCGCACCGCCTTCAAGATCCCAGACCGTGGTTGGCCCACTGTTCGCAAACGACGTACTGAACTGATAGTCCAATTTATGATCGGTGTAGGTGTAGTAACCTGCCGACCGTAATAACTCCGGATATGCCTTTGCGTTTGCCGGTGGCACTGAATAGTAGCTCCCCTCGGGGCGGCTGCTGCTGCGCATATGCTGTGTCCCGGTTGAGATTGAGTGCATGCCGAGAATATGCGCGGCCCGACTGGGTGCACAGACACCTGCTGCGGTGAATGTATTGGTGTAACGCACGCTATGGGCAGCAAGCGCGTCGAGATTGGGCGTAATCGCAACACTGTCGTCAAACGCACCTACCCGAGCACTCATATCCTCTGCCATTAGCAGCAGTATATTGGGCCGAGACGGCATTTGTGCGCTCGCAATTTGTACAAACACGACTAAGGCGACACAGATCGCCTGTTTACAACACAGCATCAGCGATACTCCAAGAAAATGGGTGAAGTCCACGCACATAACTCCGCCGCAGAGAGACAATTTTTATCTGGCCGAGCATTCATGCCAATACAATAATTACGCTTGATGCACTGACCCGCTGTACCGTACTGAGAATCTTCAAGTTCCCTAACACAACCGCTGCCATCAGAGGGGCACTTTTTTACACGCCAAAGATTTTCTATCATTGGCATGAGACCTCATCGGGTCTGACCTGCAGCATGCGCCAGTGCTGGTCACTGATTTGAATAAGATTGAGAATGCACTGGTCATGCAAGTCGATCAGCTCGATAGCCAAATCGTCACCACGCGCCGCGGTGATACCTTGAAAAATCGATCTTTTGCTAAACTGAATCAAGTGGATCTGAGCGGCATCGAAATGCTTCGGGTGACCGTTACCACGTCGAAGCGTGTCACCATTGGCGAAGAGCTCACTCTGCGCCTAGGTAGCACGGCCGGCGAGACTATCGGGAGAAAAAACCTCGGCATTCCCATCAGCCAAGCCCACTACAATCTGGCCGTCTCTAATATCGGCGGTGCTCACGATATCTTTCTAGCAGCGGAGACGCTGGCTGCAAGCGGAAAAACATCGCCAAACTTCATTCTCTTGACAGTGGGATTCGTTCCCAGTGAGCAAGGTAATCTAAGCACTAGCAGGCCATTGTCTCACAACCATAACATCAATTTCTCGACCGCCCGAATTACCGGCCCGTGATGCCACGGCACCTCGGGGTCAGTCTCTGGCACCTGATATTGAGCCCGCAAGACCTGCAAGCGCTTCTGCAGATCCTTGCTGATAGCCGCGTAACCTCGTTTGCCATAGAGATTCATCTGATCCCCTGGATCGCTCACCAGATCAAATAATTCCCACTCATCATTTTGATAATAGTAAACCAGCTTATAGCGATCGGTGCGAACACCGTAGTGGCGCGCAACTCCGTGAAAGCCAGGATTTTCATAGAAGTGATAGTACAGATCGCGGTGCCAGGGTTTGGGGGTGCCCTTAAACAATGGCAGCAGACTTACGCCATGCATTGGCGTTTTGGGTTTTACGCCCGCAGCGGCCAGCAGAGTGGGTGCAAAATCGATGTTCTGTACCAGAGCGTCCGATGTAGTGCCGGGCTTAATATGCCCCTGCCACTCCATCAGCAGCGGCACCTGAGAGGACACTTCGTCCATCCAGCGTTTATCGAACCAGCCGTTTTCGCCAAGAAAAAACCCCTGGTCCGAGCTGTATAGGACAATCGTATTTTTCATCAACCCGTTGTCCTCTAAGTGATCTAGCAACCGGCCTATCTGCCGATCCATGCTCTTCACTGAGGCCGCGTAGGTTTTGATATAACGCTGATACTTCCAGCGCAGGTCGTCCTGCCCTGTCAAAGTCGATTTTTCATACTGAAGATTGCCGCCGGCAAATGCTCTCTGCCATAGCGCTGACTGTTCGGGCGTTAGGTCCTTGCCCATGCTCAGCTTGACATCGTTATCGGTCATATAATCTTCTATTCGCATGCGGGCTTCGCGGCGCGCTTGCGTCAGGCCATCCAGATTTCGGAACAGGGAGTCAGGTTCCTTAAGCCGCACTTCTTCATCCCAGTCGCGCAGTTCCTCTGGCCCTGGCAGCCAATCGCGGTGTGGTGTCTTGTGGCTGTAGAGCAAGAAAAAGGGGCTATCTTTCTGTTTCGCCTGCCCCAGCCAGGCAATCGTTTTATCGGTGACTAAGTCTGCGACGTAACCCGTCGTCTCTTCCACGCCATTGGAACTCCTAAATACCGGGTTGTAGTAGGTGCCCTGCTCGAACACGTTGTCGATGATGTCCCAATGGTCAAAGCCCACAGGATCGCTGTACAAATGCCATTTCCCGATAACGGCAGTTTGATAACCGGCCGTCTGCAAAAGACTGGGGAGCGTTTGCTGTTCTCCGTCGAAGGGACCAGACCATTCATTACTATAGAATCCGTTGGCGTGACTGTGCAGGCCGGTGAGCAGTGTCGCGCGACTAGGGCCACAGATCGCATTCCCAACATACGCGCGATCAAACCGAATACCGCCGGCTGCAATGCGGTCAATATTCGGAGTCTCCACTAGACTATCACCGTAAGCACTAACGGCGCTAATGGCGTGATCATCGGAAAAAATGAACACAATATTAGGGCGTTCAATGGCAATTGAGCCTGCACTAAAAGTCGCGGATAACAGTGCTGAAGTTAGGAGAGCCGTTTGATTCCCATCAAACTTAAACATACTCATGCCCCTTTATTTCTGTCTCAGTAGTACCCCATTTCACCCATAAATGGAATCTATTTGGAAGCGACACACAGAGTCGAATACAACGACAGAGTTGACTTCAGCCTGGTCTTCACAATCAGATTTTGAAGCGCCCAAATCATAGCCTTTCATTATATTGCCACGATACGTGCTTCAAAATTGAGCACAGGTTGCAGCCGGTCCTTAAGTAGCAGTGACAGCAGTCTGCCCTGACAAGTGTAGCCTAGACATCATGAGATGAGCCACGAGTGCTTTTCAGTTCGTGCGCCGCTATTATAAAATTCATAGTCCAAAATATAATCTAAGAAGACTACAGTAATGCAAACTCACTTGACGGCAACCCACAAGACAACTGCACTTAGAACACTGGGCAATGTCCACCATCTCGCCTTGCGCTACCGCACTACCGATGACGCCTGCACACCAAGTCACGAAAAAAACTTGTTTGATGCGGTGGCCAACGACAACAAGACGTTTGTTGAGATTATCGGTGCCACTCACTCCTGCGTCGGTCAGCATGGGCAGCTACACGAGGCAGACCAAGCCAGCATCCTACGGCTGCGCAAAAAAGGCGTAACCAATGTATGATCTTTCGTAAGGATGAATTACAACCACTATTTTTCGCCAGCACCAGTATAGGAATTAAGCAATGCCCCTGCGTAAAACTCTGGAACTATTAGCAGTCTTAAGCCTTTCGACCTCCAGTTTGGCAGAAACACCTCGCCCAATCGGGGTCGCAGACATTAGTACTTCGCCTCCTCCATTTTTGCGAACAGAAAAACGTGAACCGTGCGCCAGTTACACCGCCGAGCGTCGGCCACACTTTGGCGATATGCATGTGCATACTTCCTGGTCTTTTGATGCCAGCAGCCAGGATACCCGCAACACACCGGCGGATGCGTACCGTTTTGCTCAAGGTAACCCAATGGGTATACAGCCCTATGACGAAAACAACGAACCAACACGGACCGTACAGCTTGACCGTCCGCTGGATTTCACGGCCGTCACAGACCACGCCGAATTCATGGGTGAAATGCGCATGTGCACTACCGAGGGGCTACCGGGCTACTGGCACCCGGTTTGCATCGCACATCGAAACGTACCGAGACTCTCCTTCCTAACCTTTGCCACCTTGGGGATGGCCTACAAAACACGCTGGGGACTGTGCGGCGAAGATAATGACATTTGTTTTGCTCAGGCCTCTGACACCTGGCAAGACATTCAGCGCGATACCGAAGATGCTTATGATCGAAGTAGCGATTGCAACTTTACCAGCTTCGTTGGTTACGAATGGACCGCCAGTGGCCAGACCGGCCAGAATCTGCATCACAATGTGATCTTCCGGAACGAATACGTCCCTGACCGCGCCATCAGCTGGATAGAAACCCCCTCTCAAGTTCAGCTGTGGGACTATTTAGACGAAGAGTGTATCGAAGGCAAACCAGGCTGTGATGCTGTAGTGATTCCACACAACGCAAATATCTCTGGCGGGCTAATGTTTGAAACCGCTCGCGTTAGCAATGCGGATATTCCGAGGGATCCGGTCACCGCTGAGGAAGCGGCACGCAGGGCGCGTTGGAATACCTTATTTGAGGTAATGCAACATAAAGGATCCTCAGAGTGTGACAGTCGGCTGCCCGTGTGGTCGGAAGACGAGTACTGCAACTTCGAAAAGATGGGATATGACAGCTTTGGCGGAAAAAACACGGGCCACACTCAGTTCGCCATCCTAGAATTTCTGAGTCCCGTCCTCGGTGAAGACCTAATCCCCGTCACAACGCCACCGTCTGAGGCTAATTTTCTGCGCTATGCTCTCAAAAAAGGGCTGCAGCAGCAGGATGAACTGGGTGTCAACAGTTTCAAGTTCGGCATGATTTCTAGTACCGACACACATATTGCGGCGCCCGGACTGACCATGGAGAAAAACCATCCAGGTCACGGGGGCGCAGGAATGGGTGCCCGTGATGGTATGCCCGTAGGTCTGCCCGATGAACTGGAGTATGGCCCCGGAGGTCTGGCGGTGCTGTACGCTGAGGAGAACAGCCGCGATGCTTTATTCGCCGCCATGCAACGACGAGAGGCCTATGCGACTAGCGGGACCCGCCCAGTACTGCGCTTCTTTGGGGGCTGGAATTATCCAGAAAATCTCTGTGAAATGGATGATATGGTCGCTCAGGGCTATGCCGGTGGAGTACCCATGGGTGGGGACCTACCTACCACCGCGGTCGCCGACGCCGCTCCTCGTTTTCTCGTCTCTGCCAGCATGGACAATGGCACCCCTGAATACCCGGGCAGTCCGCTGCAACGTATCCAACTCGTTAAAGGCTGGCATGAGGATGGTGAATTACACGAGAAAGTACTCGGCATCGCCGGCGGCGACACGGATGCCAGCGTTGACATTAACACCTGCGAACCCGCCGGTAGCGGCCACAGTCAGCTGTGCAGCGTGTGGCAGGATAATGACTTTAATCCCTCCGCGCAGGCATTTTATTACACGCGCGTGCTGGAAAACCCCAGCTGCCGCTGGAGTCAACGCATCTGTGCCAATGCAGGCGTGCGCTGTGGCGATCCGGCGAGCATTCCTCAAGGCATGGAGAACTGCTGTGCGCCTGAACATCAGAAAATCATTCAGGAGCGCGCATGGAGTTCGCCAATCTGGTACACGCCGCCAGTATGATCGACGTGGGCGATGCACTATTAAGGCGCGCTGTCGCTTACGACTAAGTGCTCCGACTTGAATGTGCCTGCAGACCGAGTAATATTGCAGCTACGCTGGTATTATATCGGCATAATTACAAAACGGGCTAAAAGCCTAGGTAGCCAACCATGAAAACACTAATCCGATTCAACTCCGCCGCGATGCTGTTACTTTGCCTGCCCATGGCCGGTACTCTCGCACAATCGGAGGGCAACATGGTGCAAGAGCGGGTTACGTATAGCGGCGGCGTGGTTCGCGTCTGCGGCGAGGGTGGCGGCCTTGACCCCTGCCTCGATGCTAACGGGCAAACCTATGCCCAAGAGGTAAGGGGCCCTAGTATAGACAGTGAATCTGAAGACCAACTCATGGCAGAGGCGGCGCGCATCAGAGCACAGTCCCCCGAGCAGTTACAACAGACCATTGGCGAAATGGAAAAGGGCTACAACCCTGATGTCCACGCTACAGAAGGCCTACCTCACTAATTATGGGGAGCGAAATTGCCTGCCAAAGCTGCGACCTGCTGGTGAACGTAGCAGCTACGAAACACGGCCAAAGCGCATCCTGCCCGCGCTGTGGGGGTTTTTTGACTCGATGCTATGACAACACAGACCAGCGTGTGCTCGCCTTTGCAAGCGCCGGCTTGATGTTCCTCGCTTTCGCCAGTAGCTACTCCTTTCTTTCTTTGTCAAGAAGTGGCGTAGAAAGCAACATCACACTGCTGCAGGCCCCGGCTGCGCTGTGGTCTTATGGCATGCCTGAAGTTGGAGCACTCGTCGCCGCATTCATTATCGTTATCCCGGCGACAGTCCTGACGATGATGGCAGTACTGTGCTTTCTCATCAACCAAGGCCGTTATAACCCTTGGCTAGTACCGCTAGCAAAAGGCGTTTTTTTAGGCCAGCACTGGTCCATGGTAGAAGTCTTTATCATTGCCGTCATTGTCGCGCTGGTAAAAATTGCCGCGATGGCGACCGTAGTGATTGGTATTTCTTTTTGGGCTTATGCAGCATTTGCAATCTGCTTCACGCTGGCCGTATCCAGCCTTGACCGTTACCAATGCTGGGAGCGCATTGAAGCGCTGAGAGCCCAATGAGTGATTTGCCTGCAACGGCAGCGAAAAGCCACCTCGCAGCGTGTCATATGTGCCTAAAACTGGCCTCAGCCGATGTGCATCAGTGTCCTCGCTGCGGTTCAGCAATGCATTTACGAAAGCACGACAGCCTACAGCGCACTCTCGCATTACTCATCACCGCTTGCCTGCTGTATATCCCCGCCAATCTCTATCCCATTATGTACACTGATTCGCTCGGCTCTGCCGAAGCCAGCACAATCATGGGGGGCGTCGTGCTACTGATTAATTTGGGTTCGGCACCGGTCGCGCTGGTCATCTTCATCTTCAGTGTCATGGTCCCGTCGGCGAAATTAATGGCCATGTTTTACCTTGTCTGGTCCGTGCAGCGGCAGTCGCCCATAGACCGGCGAAAGCGCTCAACCCTCTATCGTATAACCGAATTTGTGGGCAAATGGTCCATGGTGGATATCTTTGTGGTAACCATCCTGGTTGCGCTCGTGCAGCTTGGTGGACTACTAACGATTCAGCCTGGTATCGCCGCCCTATTATTCGCCGGCGTCGTTACCATCACCATGATTGCAGCCGAAAACTTTGATTCCCGCCTTATTTGGGACAACATGGAAGAAGAAAATAGTGCCAACTGAACACGCTACCGTCAGTAAGAGTCGCAAAATTTCCGGCATCTGGTTCATCCCTTTGCTGGCGCTTGTACTAGGCGCCTATGTGGTTATACACAACTGGATGACCCAAGGTCCGTCCATCGAGATTGCCTTCAAAACTGCCGACGGCTTGGAAGAAGGGAAAACCAAGATAAAATATCGCAATGTCGAAATGGGCCTGGTCAATGAGGTGCGCCTGAACGACCAGCTCAATGGCGTGATCGCCAAAGTTAAAATGGAGCCCCAGTCCGCACCACTACTTCTGAAGGATACCGGGTTTTGGGTTGTCACTGCGCGAGTGGGACTGGGCAACATTACCGGCCTTGATACACTGCTAACGGGCGCCTATATCGAGCTGGCGCCTGGCTCTGACAAAACAGAGGCAAGAACCTTTGTGGGGTTGGACCGACCTCCACTAACGCCTGCTGATGCGCCGGGGCTGCGACTGAAAATGACCAGTAATCACGCGTCCTCTGTTTCCGCTGGCGACACGGTACTCTACAAAGGCTACAAGGTTGGACGGGTTGAAACCATGACCTTCGATCCCAAAGATAAGCTCGTGCACTATCAGATATTCATCGATGATCCTTACCACGAGCTGGTGAATAGCAATGTGCGCTTCTGGGATATTAGTGGCGTATCCGTAAGCACAGGCGCAAGTGGCTTTAAGGTTCAAACCGGTTCGATAGAGACCATATTATTCGGCGGTGTGACCTTCGGCGTGCCGTTGGGCGTTAAAGAAGGCGATCCAGTAGCGAAAAATTCTACCTTCAAATTATACAAATCCTACAAAGCCGTATTGGAGAATCCTTTCCGCTATGGAACCTACTACGTGGTCTCTTTTACACACACTGTCAAAGGGCTAAGCCCCGGAGCGCCGGTTGAGTTTCGAGGTATTAAAGTCGGCAACGTGGTGAGGATACTGTTCAAAGAGGGCCAAGCGGAGCAAATTGACGCGGGGCATGAAGGCGAAGGCGCCCCTATCCCCGTTTTAGTCTATGTAGAGCCAGGCCGGATGGAACTGTCTGACACCAAGGCGTCGCTCACAATCGTCGAGGAAACCATCCGGTTAGGGGTGGGAAATGGACTCCGCGCGTCGATGGAAAGGGGCAATCTGCTCACAGGGGCACAATATATTAATATTGATTACTACCCTGCGGCCGAAGAGGCCGGTCTCGGGACTTTCATGCAATACACCACCATTCCCACTATTGAAACCGGACTGGCGCAGCTCGAGGAGAAAGTGACGTCCATCTTGGACACCATCAATGCACTTCCACTGGCAGACACTGTCGCCACCCTCAACCAAAACCTCGTCAGCCTGCAGTCTATTTTGGACAATCAGAGCACCCAGGAACTGCCAGCGCATCTAGATCAAACGGTACAGGAACTCAGAGCTGTCATAGGCAGTCTGTCTCCGAATTCAGATGCCGCTCAAACTCTCGATTCGAGCCTACTGTCCTTGAACCGCACGTTGGCCAACTTAGAATCCCTAACCGGTACATTATCCAGACAGCCCAGCGCTGTAATATTTCCGTCCAGTCCAGAGGTGGATCCTATTCCAGAGGTAACCGCACAATGAAAGTCGCGAGTTTATTATTAGTGGTACTTCTGTCGGGCTGTGCGAGCCAAGCAGTTGAACCTAGCTACTATCTGTTGCGCTCAAATCAAGATTTACCGTCCAGTCAGCTCAACCCATCCGTAGACTTTGCCCTGGGCACAATACAAATTGCGCCCTACCTAAACCAGCTCGGACTGGTGATAGAAATCGCTGACAGCCAGATCCGCCCTGCAGTCAATCATCTCTGGGCTGAGCCCATCTATGATGGCGTGCGCACGCTCCTTACCACCGATATTTCGCACGCCAACGGGCAGGAGCTGATGCCGGCGAAACATAGCAAAAATGCGACCGTGGTGAATATTCGTATCGATAAACTCGATGGTACCCTGGATGGTAAAGCAAAAATTGTCGCCTACTGGTGGTTGGTTCGTAACGGCGAGGTGGTCGATCTTCATCGCTTCTCGAAATCACGCTCTTTGAGCGCAGACGGGTACCGTGCCATGGTCGACGCTGAGACAGCACTGCTAGAAGAGCTAGCAGAGAATATAGCCGCGTCAATGGTAGCGCCACCCTTCGCATCGTAATCTGTGGAGGGAGCAGAAGCCACTTATGCGCTGCCGGTCGGCTACAAATGCTCAAACAATACCCTACTCTTCAACCCGTCTACTGCGCTTCGTTATTGATCCTATTCAAAGTCTAGATTGGAAGCGGAATAAACACTTTCGACACAGCGTACACCGCGCCCGTCACTGTGCGATTGTCTGAATCACTGACGATGCCTGCCATCATCTCCTGCAACACAATGATCTCGCCGAACAGACGTTCAAAACTTAGGTTGTCTACCACGCCCCACTTTTCATAGGAAACGATGTAGTGTTCGCCATTAGGCTTTCGGGTATTTTTGAGTTTCCACACTAACATTTCCACGTTCTGGGCACTGGCCATTAGCACCTTCGCGTCAAGCTGATCAGGGAAAAACATCTCCGGCTGATAGCCATAAGCCTGACGCAACATACTCCCGAGGCCAACGGCTAGGGCAAAGACCCGGTCGCCCGTAAAGGAGGGATTGAAGGCCAAATTCATGGCATCAGTTCCCTGATTATAGTCCAGCTCGAGGAACTGCAACCTGTATCGATGGACTTTGAGCTGGGCCAGTCGGCCTTCAATGGTCATGCCAGGGTTTTTAGCTAACTGCTCAGGGTTGCGGCTATACAACATAACCACCAACTCGCTGACGTCTTCTCGTGTTTTGGCGATAAACTGGTCAGTGACTAGATCGATATCCGACTTGGCAAGGTTCTTTAACTCATAACCACCGCAAGCACAGAGAAACAATGAGGCCAGTACGATAAGCAGCAATCGCATCAGTGAGTGTTACCCTGAAGCATCGTAAGCCTCAAATCTACGCAATGACATTATTCAATCCCTTTAATGCTCTGCCAAGTCGAAACGCTCGCATAAAAATCGTGAAATCCCATCCTCATTGTGGTGCCCGATAACC
>CAJXWP010000072.1 GCA_913062625.1 uncultured Haliea sp.
TTACGCACTGCTAATTCGACAATTTTACCACTGCGCGTTCGCGGAATATCCGTTACCTGCAGGATTTTTTCTGGCACGTGACGAGGAGTGGTATTTTCTCTAATTGAGGCCCGTATCTTTGCACAAAGCCCATCGTCCAGCCTAAGCCCTTGTTGCAACGTAACAAACAGCACTACCCTAACATCATCCCGCCATTCCTGACCGATCACAATACTGTCGAGCACCTCTGCAATAGCGTCTAGCTGACGATAAATTTCTGATGTGCCGATACGCACGCCACCCGGATTAAGCACCGCATCAGAACGGCCATGAATAATAAAGCCGCTGTTCTGAGTGACTTCACCATAATCGCCCTGCGCCCAAACATCCGGCCAGCGGTCGAAGTACGCTGCGTGAAACTTACTACCATCATCATTCCAGAATCCTATCGGACAACTTGGAAATGGCGCCGTGCAAACCAATTCCCCTTTGCGCTGCGTAACGGGTTGGCCGTCGTCGTCCCAGATCTCAACTGACATGCCCAACCCGGGAGCCTGAATCTCACCCGCGTACACAGGTAGAATCGCGCAGCCACCCACAAAGCATGACAGAATATCGGTGCCGCCCGACATACTGGAAAGGCGAACAGTCTGCTTGACGTCCCTGTAGACATACTCGAAACACTCGTCAGACAGCGGAGATCCAGTTGACAGTATGGTGTTGAGAGACTTCAGATTATGAGTCTCGCGTGGCTTGTGACCCGCCTTGAGCAAAGCGGCTATAAATGTTGCACTGGTGCCAAAAATACTGATCTGCTCCCCATCAATAGCGTCGAGCAGAAACAGACCACCACCAGCAAAAGGTGAACCGTCATATAAAACCAGTGTGGCGCCACTGGCAAGACCTGAAACAAGCCAGTTCCACATCATCCAGCCACAGGTGGTAAAGTAGAAAAAAACATCCTCGCGCCTGAGATCAACCAGCAGCTGATGCTCTTTTAAATGCTGCAACAGAGAACCGCCTGCGCCATGCAGAATGCATTTGGGAGGTCCGGTTGTGCCCGAGGAATACATAATATAAAGCGGGTGGTCGAAGGGAAGTTGCGCAAACTCCACTGCAGTGGCCGCGTCATCCAGATAATCCTCAAACAGTATGGCATTGCGAATAAGTTTTAAGTCTGGTTTTGGACTCAATAGAGGAATGATCACTGTCACCGCAATACTAGCGATACTCTCCACGATGACAGAGACGCGCTGTAGCGAATCACAGGCCTTATCGTTGTAGTGATAGCCGTCAGCTGCAAAGAGTATCTTTGGTTGGATCTGGCCAAGACGGTCGATGGCGCCATTAACACCAAAATCAGGTGAGCAGGATGACCACACCGCTCCAATGCTGGTTGTGGCCAACATCGCGACAACCGCCTCTTCGATGTTAGGTATAAAGGCGGCAACCCGGTCACCGGAAACAACGCCCTGAACACGCAAACTGGACGCCAGCTTAGCAACGCGAAGGTAGAGATTAGCATAAGATATTTCGCGTCGTTCGCCATTTTCTCGCAGGGACACGAGAGCGATTCGTTCGTCTCGGTAGCGTAACAAGTTTTCAGCAACATTGAGGCGTGCTTGCGGAAACCACTGGGCTCCTGGAAATTTTCCCGCTTCCTCCAATACTGAGTCGCCACATCGACTCGCCATTACTTCACAGAAGTCCCACACCCCTTTCCAGAAGTGGCGCGGATTGGCAATCGCCCACTCCTGAAGACTGAAGTAGTTACTGTCTAAAGTGAGCCCATGACGATCGTTAATTTGCGAAATGAAGCGAGTGATTCTGGCGACCCTTATTTGCTCAGAGTCTGGCGCCCACAGTGGGGTTGTCATGCTCTATTGACCATTGCAAGCTATGTTGCACTGACTGTCAGAAGAGATGTCGACATCCAAAGAAATATTCTCCATTTCTCAATCAGTGCGCAAAATGAATATGAACGGTACGCACCGTCTAAGAACGACGCAATACCCCTTTAGAGTCGACGCCAAAGTTATTTTTACCACCACATCTGAAGCGTTTACTTCTGGATTGGAAAAATAAGCTTTCCGGTATCAAACCCTAGGCGAGCTGATGTTGCGATGAAGTGGTCCACCAGACCCGGCTCTACCGTTGGCGTTCTCGATAGCAGCCAAAGAAATGAAGTGTCTGGACCGGACACGAAAGCGTACTGGTAATCCTCCTGATCCAGCTCGAAAATCACATATGAAGCGTAAAAAGGTCCGAAAAAACTGACCTTCAGATATCCTTCATCGCTATCGCTGACGAGGTACGCCTTACCCTCTGCCTCTTTGTAGGCATTGTCCTTGGACAAAAATCCTTTATTGACGACCTTTACGCCGCCATCATCACGCATTGAATACACTGCCGTCACGTTGTCGAGCCCCTTTTCAAAGGCATGATCCAATCGTGCAATTTCGTACCACGTACCGAGATAACGATTGAGATCAAACCCTTGAACGGGCTTAACAGAAGTTGGCATGCCAAGGCACCCAGAAAGCATCGTTGCAAAAAATAGCGATGGTAGTAACCGGGCCATTGATATCTCAACTTTAGTCTTCATTGTTATGCCCGCCTTGGAAAAGGCGCACCAATGGCGCCGCGAAAAATGATTACTTACGATAAGGCTCTATGACATTTTCTGAATACCACTGAAGCATGCCAATCTTCTCTTCCAATGTCTGCGTATCGGGTTTGCCGTCGTAGGGATTACGGAAGGCAATAATGACTTCTGTTACACCGGCTTTTTCTAGACTTTCCAATCCTTCGACGGTGTAAGCGGCTTCTGTCATAGCGTGGTACTCATACGGAATATTATCTCTTCCACACTCTTTTCGAAATTCTTCGATCTGGTTAATCATCTGTGTAAGTTGTTCCAAAGAAGATCCAGCAGAAATCCAACCGTCACCCAGTCTAGCGGCTCGGCGCAATGCCGGCTTCGCATGGCCACCCACTAAAAGTGGAATGTGGTGATCGGGCACCGGACAAAGCTTGATAGCGTCCATTTGAAAAATCTCGCCGTCATAGCCAAAATATTCACCCGTCATCAACCCATTAACGATCTCCATCATCTCATCCATGCGCTTTCCTCTTTTTTCCCAAGGTATCTGGGATGCGAGAAAATCCTCTGGCCATGGACTGATGCCCACACCAAACCCGAAACGATCTCCAATTAACACGCCGAGGCTAGAAAGCTGTTTCGCAACGATCACCGGTTGACGAATGGCGAGTTTAATCACTGACGTTGTAAAGCGGATTTTGTCGGTTGCGGCTGCAAGGTAAGGGATCGCAACAAACGGCTCGAGAAATGGCACGCCATCAAGAAAATCGCGAGTACCATCGTCATTGTAAGGGTAGACGTCAGAACCTTCCTGTGGGTAGCAAATACTATCGGGAAACGTAAATGTGTCAAAGCCAATGGCCTCGGCAGCCTTGGCCAAGGCGAGATACTGATCGGGGGGACACATTGTCGGATGATAAGCAAATTTCATAGTTTTCCTCGATTAACTAGTAAGTTTATTTTTCTATTATTACGCACAGTGCGCAGCAGTGGATTACAATTCTATCGCAAATTTCGTCTCTGCCACTACGAAAACATGTGCCGCACCAGAAACGAAGATCAGTCTTATTCTATTCATCTGCGAACGACTTGGGAGCCTGACGAGGCAATGCTGCGACAAAATCTGTGCAGGCTCACAGTGACGTGACATTCTGCGATGCTCAGCTCAGTTCAGCGTCGAATATTTGACTGCACCTCTAACAGAATAGGTTCTCCCACTCGGTCACTAATAACCTCCTTCAGCTCTTCAACATCAGCGGTTCTCAGTAGGCGGTCAGCGCTCAGCACCAGCGTCACCAAATGCGGCTGCTGACTCAAAGCAACATCGACGCCACTAATATTCACGGTTACGTTAGACAATGTTATCTCCCCTGTGGGCACATGCTCCACAATACGGTCTTTCTGTACTAGGCTATAGAACGAAAGGGTCAGGGGAGCACTGATCACCAGCATGATTAGCAGGGAGATCCCTATGCCGGCACGTGCGCGCCGGAATGGCGCAAACCCCAGCACTAGAAAGGTAGCACTGGCCGCCAGCGCAATACCCACCAGGTTGGTTATCAGCAATAACAGTGCCCCGCTGGCCATATTCCAATCACCCCAACCAAGCCCAATCCCTGCCACACTGAGCGGAGGCACTAACGCGACGGCGATCGCAACGCCCGCCAAACTTTTGGCCACTTCCTCTTTAGCATAGGCATAAGCTCCTGCAACACCCGAAATTACTGCCACAAACAAATCCATTAAAGTCGGCGACATGCGCGCCGTCATTTCGGCCGTCGGTACGTCTAGCGGCATTGCCCACGCCACGAACACGGCGCAGCCAAGACCCCACAGTATTCCAATCGAGAGAGTGCGCAGTGAGCTACGGATCAAGTTAGAGTCAGTGCGCGCTAGGCCCATAGCCAAAGAGACAATAGGCAACATCAGCGGGGCTAATATCATTGCGCCGATAATAACAGGGGCCGAGTTCGCATACATACCTGCCAGCGCCAGCAACACACTCAAAACCATCAGTACCTGAAAGGCGTGTGTCGCCTTCGCGTTGTCTCGAAGTGAGACAAACAGTTCACGATACTCATCCTCCGTAGCATGACTGAACAACGGTAAATGCACATCTACTAAGGCGCGTGCACCCTCTTCCACTGGCGTGTGATTGAGGCGCACGGTTTCCTTGTCAACAACTTGCTGCTCTTCATGCCCCAGCAATAGTGCCGGCCCCGGCAGCAGACGCAAACGCCCTTCCTGCACCTGCAACTCAATATCCGCGGCATGCACAGGCTTACCGTCAATAATGTATTCTGCTCCCTCGGGGGCACTGATATGCAGCCGGTCGGTCCGGATCAAACTGAGGGAGGCTGGCAATTGCGTCAGGCTTATCTTTTGCGGCCAAAGCAGACGCAGTAAAAACCACAAATAGCTGAGAATACTCCGCGGAGCGAGCACCACAAGCGCAACGCGCCCGTCAGCAATGCCTAGCTCCTCGGTGAATGCGCGCTCCACCAAAGCACTTTGAGTTTGCCCTAGGGCAACCATACCTAGAGCCGCTAAATGAATTACCCTGTCCTTACCCGTGGTGATTTTGTACGGGCTGAGCCTTAGCTTACTCAGGCCCTTGAGAGCGCCTGTCAGCGTACTCCAAGACGTCTGAGGACGGTTGATGTCGCGAGGGCGCAGTGCGAGAACTCGGCCTATCACCACCGAAGAAAAAACCAGCTCACCGTTACACGTCAGAGCGTCGGCACCTATGACCGGCGCATTGAGATAATGGCAAAACACGGCCAACACCTCACCCTTGACGCCCATTGCCGACATGGCCCTAGACGCCTCTGGGTGCGGCAAAATGCCAACCGCCCACTCTTGCTCTAGTGCCTGCAAGGCCAGATCACGAATCGCCTCATCACCGAGATACAACAGTACCCGCGCGAGCGCAGGGGGATTGTCCCGTTCCGCCCACGATATAAAGGTAATGTCTGCCAACTGGGACAACTGCTCAATGATCTCTGCCTCGAGCCCAGCATCATGTATTAAATAGAGGCAAGGGGGGAGTGTATTGCTCGGCGCATCATCTTCCAAAGGCTCATTTCCTACGCGGTTTGCGTTTAGCATTAGCTTACCAGAAATTTAGTCATATCCGGATGCTCTGTGCAACCTTGCATCAGCTTAATCCGACTTTCATTCTGCGGGAAGGGCGTTAGACTGTGGGCGCTAGTAGCACGAAGGCTTAATGGGTAACAGAGAGGGACAATGGCATGGCATATGATTTGACGGGGAAGATCAAACTCATTCAGGAGGCGAAAACATTTGACAGTGGCTTCACTAAGCGAGAGATGGTGGTCATCGTTGAGGACGGGAAATATCCACAGGAAATCAATATCGAGTTCGTTCAAGATAAGGTGAACCTTCTTGATTCTCTGCAGACAGGGCAGACAGTGACAGTCACTTTTGACATCCGTGGCAGGGAGTACAACGGGCGATATTTCAATAATCTTCAGGGATGGAAGATCGCAAGCAGCTTAGAGGAGAGCACCTTTCCTAATGAGAGCGAATCGCCAGTACCTTCCAATGTTACCTCACATGATTTTGACGACGGCGACATACCCTTCTAGTGCTAGTAGGGTGACTCTCTCAAATATCCGGCTGTTTTCCTGACAGTTTGTAGAACTGACATTGCCGCTGTGGCACAGTGTTTGCAAGAGCGCTTATATCGGTGCCTGATGGGCTGGACTTCGCGCACCTAGCCGTGCGCTAATCCCGCCACAGGGACCTGATATGGCCCAGATAGACGTTTATAACGCCTGCCAACTCTTTAATAAGCCGATTCAATATTAAAATGGAAGATGAACATTGACCTTCAGGTCGGAGCTGTCCCGCATACCAGATTGGCAACGCGCCTTCTTGGAGCGGAACCAGCTGGATATGGGTTATCTGGAGACTGCGCTGCAGTGGCTCACCCCTGTGGCACGTGATCTTGAGAGACTCCAACGCCAGACGAATCGACCGATATTAGTTGCACTCAATGGCTGTCAGGGATCGGGGAAAACGACCGCTGCTGATTATTTATGTACCTCATTAACTGAGGAACAGGGCCTGAACACCGTCGCATTGTCACTGGATGACTTTTATCTGACCCACCGCGAAAGGCAAACTCTTGCAGCATCGGTTCATCCGTTGCTTGCGACGCGGGGCGTGCCCGGCACACACGATATGAGTCTTCTGCGGCTAACCTTGGCGCAATTACTCGACACCCGTTCTAGCAAACCGATTGCAATTCCACGCTTTGATAAAGCCACTGATGACCGACGCCCCCTATCAGACTGGGACCGTGTTGAGACGCCCGTGCAATGCATATTACTGGAAGGATGGTGCCTAGGAGCGAAGCCGGAATCTACCGATACCCTGGCTGAACCCATAAATGATCTTGAACGGGGCGAAGACCCCCTTGTTCTATGGCGCAACTACTACAATGCGTTTTTAACTCGTCATTTTCTTCCACTCTATCCTCTTTTTGATCAATGGATCATGCTGCAAGCACCATCGTTTGATTGTGTTTTCAACTGGCGTCGTGAACAGGAACGTAAACTTGCTGCCTCACTTCCCCCAGAAAAGGCCGGAAGCCCAATGAATGATGATGCCCTGCAACGGTTCATACAGCACTATGAACGCATCACACACAATTGCCTTGACGATTTACATCACACGGTCAATCACCTCTTCAACCTAGATGAGAAACGTCAGATCAAGTCATACCGCTACCAATCACAAGTAACCATTAGGCCGTGACCGATAACGATCAATCCCTTTTTTTAGCCTTGGCGAAAGCCGCGGCAAATGCACCATCAGGCTTGTTAGATGTTTTTTGCTGTGATGCCGGCTTGGCACTGCCCGTACGAGACGAATGTTCAGACGACTTCCTGCGGCGCTGATGATCGCTGGCTCCGATTTTCGACTGCGCTTCAGTACTATCGGTCAGTCGCATACTAAGCCCTATCCGCTGCCGCGGCATATCGATCGCCATGACTTTTACCTTGACGATATCACCGGCCTTAGCTGCATCCCGCGGATCCTTAATAAATTTTTCTGACATCGCAGATATGTGCACCAAGCCATCCTGATGCACGCCGATATCGACAAAAGCCCCAAAGCTAGTCACATTGGTCACAGTCCCTTCCAGAATCATATCCACCTGCAGGTCGGACATCTTTTCTACACCATCTTGTAGCTTGGCGGTCTTAAACTCAGGCCGCGGGTCCCGACCGGGTTTATCTAGCTCTTTAAGAATATCTGTAACCGTAGGTAGGCCAAAATCCTCCGACACGTAATCAGACGCGTCAATAGACTGTAGAAAACTAGTGTCGCTAATAATACTGCGCACCGACCTTTTACAAGCTGCGGCAATTTTTTCCACGACAGCGTAGGACTCAGGGTGTACCGCTGAAGCATCAAGTGGGTCGTCACCATTCATTACACGCAAAAAACCTGCCGCGAGCTGATAGGTTTTTTGACCCATTCCACTCACTCTCAGCAGTGATTTACGATCCGAAAATTTCCCCTCGGCATCGCGCAAGGTGACGATATTGTCTGCGATGCGCTGACTTAACCCCGACACCCGGGTCAGCAGTGGTGCCGACGCGGTGTTCAGGTCAACGCCGACGGCATTAACACAATCTTCCACCACGGCGTTGAGCTGACGTCCGAGCTGCACCTGACTAACGTCGTGCTGATACTGGCCGACACCAATAGACTGCGGATCGATTTTTACCAGCTCCGCGAGGGGGTCCTGCAGACGTCGCGCAATCGAAACCGCCCCACGAATAGTGACATCCAGATCGGGAAACTCACGCGCTGCGAACTCGGACGCGGAATAAATAGACGCTCCAGCTTCGTTAACCATGACCTTGCGCACAGGCAAATCGGGTCGTCCGGCAAGGACTTCACCGACAAAACGATCAGTCTCTCGGCTACCGGTACCATTACCGATACTAATTAACTTGATATCGTATTTTTCAATCATTTCCAGCAGTGTCGCAGCGGCTTCCCGGATCTTATTTTGAGGTGGCGTGGGGAATATTGCACCATGATCCAGCACTTTTCCCGTGGCGTCGACTACCGCCATTTTTACGCCCGTCCGCAGGCCCGGATCCAGCCCAATAGCCGCTTTTGGTCCGGCTGGTGCGGCGAGTAATAGATCCTTTAGGTTACTGCCAAATACATTGATGGCGTCTTGCTCAGCGCGCTCACGCAGCTGCGTGAGTAGATCTGACTGCAAATGCGTGAATAGCTTAACCCGCCATGTCCAACGGACTACCTCTACCAGCCATTTATCAGCGGGCCGTTGCTGACTCTGTATTTTCCAATGTGAGGCAACCATTGCCTCGCAAGGGTGGGCATCGCCAGACGTTTCATCGACCGCCATGCGCAAATCAAGCGTCACTACGCCTTCCTTGCGCCCCCGAAACATCGCCAGAGCGCGGTGGGACGGAGTGGTTCGAAAAGCCTCAGTGTGCTCAAAATAATCGCTAAACTTGGCACCTTGCTGTTCCTTACCTGCTACCACCCGCGAGGCTAGCAGGCTCTCAGACTGCAGAAAATCACGCAGACGCGCCAGCAGATCAGCATTTTCTGCAAAACGCTCCATAAGAATTTGCTTAGCACCATCGAGCGCCGCCTTTGCATCGGAAAATCCAGCAGCCGAATTGAGATAATCTACAGCGATAACATAAGGATCGAGGCTTGGATCAAATAATAGAGCCTCTGCTAGTACTTCCAAACCTGCCTCGCGCGCCACCGTTGCCTTGGTTCGACGTTTGGTCTTGTAAGGCAGGTATAAATCTTCCAGTCGGCTTTTTGTATCCGCCAAACGAATCGCACCCTCAAGTTCTGGCGTCAACTTCCCTTGCTCGGAAATACTCCCGATAATCGTCTGCCGACGCTGTCCCATCTCACGCAAATAGCGTAAGCGCTCTTCCAGCTGCCGCATTTGGGTATCATCTAAGCCACCCGTGACCTCCTTGCGGTAGCGAGATATAAACGGCACGGTAGCGCCTTCATCGAGCAAAGCCACCGCGGCGACAATTTGTTTTTCGTGAACTGAAAGTTCTTTTGCCAGACAACTGGCGATAGATTGGGCCATGTCGGGAGGGTATCCTCGAAATAACAAAAATTCCGCACAGAGTATGAAGCATAGCCGTTAACGCTGGCAATAAAGCCATGCTAGGAATTAACACTAGTGTTGCCTGAGGTCAGCCGCTAAAAACCTCCCTGCTACCCGTTATCGTTTTTTTCCGTCAGCAGTGTAAGTATACTCTTGGAACTATAAAAATAGTCTGCTGCACAGCGCAATGACAGCTGCAGGAATCGCGATATCCTCCGCTCACTAGCGTATCCAATACAGTCAGGATATGATGCATTATGGTCCGTAATGCAGGCTGAAGTAGTCGCCTTAAATCGACCAATCGGGCTCGCCCATCCCCCACAACAGCAACCAGGTTGATGCAATCAATGGCTAGCACAAAAGATATGCAGAAAAGCAAAATGGCCAAGAAGTTTGACCAGTCAGTCTTAAAGGCTAACACCTTCGACGAATGGCTGGGGCTAGCGGAGGATTATGACCGTCAGAGCGGCGGTACTGTCTGGCGCGAGAAAGATGAGTCCTCCCTGTACGACGCCGCCAGTATAAACACACGCTTGCAACGGCTCCGCAGTTTGAGCAAAGCGGGAAACGATGATGGCCTACTGTTCGCCCTGAGCGAAGGCATACACGGCAACATGGGCGGAATGGGCAATGCAAAGCTGTACCAGAAGGCCAGAACCGGCACTAAACGTCTTATCAAGGACTATATCGACGAAATCTGCGATGCACTTGAATATTTTTCACCACGGTCTTTCAAGGGCATTCCTTGGGCGGATCGTCTCGAATTTTTCCAGGGCGCCAGTCATTGCTATGGCCGCTCTGCACTTATGCTTAGCGGTGGCGGCACTCTCGGGTATTTTCATTTTGGCGTTTTGAAGGCACTCATTGAGCAGAAATTGTGTCCAGTAGTGATTTCCGGTGCCAGCGCTGGGGCATTCGTTGCCGCTATCGTTGGCTCCCGCAGTGACGAGGAGTTTCTGGCGCTATTCAACAACAATACACTCGCGCGCGCGCTCACTGAAAACAACGATAGCATCAGCATCGGCTTTGGCATGAGTGAAAAAATTGACATGCGCGTAATCAAACGGGAGATGGCCAAGTTGATCCCGGACATGACGTTTAAGGAAGCGTATGAGAGAACGGGGCGCAGCATCAATATCTCGGTTTCGCCTGCTGAACCGCGCCAGACCTCGCGCCTGCTAAACCATATTGCGTCCCCTAATGTGACACTGCGTTCAGCAGTACTGGCTTCCACGGCATTGCCTGGCGTATTTCAACCAGTGCAATTGGAGGCACGCAACGCAGACGGGAATATCAAGCCCTACCTGCCATCGCGGCGCTGGATAGACGGCTCTTTTTCTCAGGACCTACCGGCGAAGCGCCTCGCCCGCATGTACGCGGTGAATCATTTCATTGTCTCTCAGGTCATGCCAGGGCTGGGCAGAGAATCCAACATGAAACCCGGGCTGCGCAAAATCGTATCAGATGCCTCGGTGGCAGCCACCAAACAGATCGTGCGAGGCTATCTCGATTTCTTTCAACGTTATGGCAAGGTGGGCCCACAAATGGGCACTGGCATGAATGTTATCAATTCACTGCTGGATCAGCAGTTTACCGGCGATATCAATATATTCCCCGGATATGGCCTCTCGGGCCTCGGCAAACTGTTGAAAATGATGCCTGAAGAAGAAATGTCAGATTTGATTAAAGCGGGAGAGAGAGCTACTTGGCCCAAGATTCCGGTCGTCAGTCTCACGACTCGTATTGGTCGCACCTTGGATGGCATCCTCCGCTCTTTCGAAAAGGATGAAGCCTACTGGCTGCGTACTGCGACAAAAAAACAGTCCCCACGCAGTAAGACGACGCGACGCAAGGGTAGTCACCATGAACCGGCTAAACAGCGAAGCAGACAACCAGCCGCGGCCCTTATAAAGCAAAAACCTCAAAAGAAATCTGCCGCATAAGTCAATCATGCCGATAACGGTGATTGACGGCACGCAACGAAACAGGACAACCGCCTGATATCAGTCCACTATTGATTGTGCCATGATTCTGGCAGAGAATTGAATGCAGTTATCGCAAACCCCATAAGCGGCGCGCATCACATGCCATCAATTGAAGTTCAACAACTGGAAAAATCTTTCTCTAGCAATGCGCAAGCGTTGTTTGCCGGATTATCATTTACCGTTGATAGCGACGAATGTTTATGCCTGCTTGGGCCTTCAGGCTGCGGCAAAACCACGCTGCTGCGCCTGCTAATGGGGCTTGAAAAACCCAGTCGTGGCACGATAAAAATGGATCCAGCGCTAGACGCAGAAATGAGTTATGTGTTTCAGGAACCCCGTTTGGTGCCGTGGCGAACCTGCTTAGAGAATGTACTTTTACCTCTCGAATTAACCGCGCAAAACAACCCCGCTGCGCGTCATCGTGCGATCGAATTACTGCAAAATATCGGACTTAGCGATCGTCTTGAACATTTTCCGGATCAACTCAGCGGCGGCATGCAAATGCGCGTTGCGCTGGCACGTGCACTGATCACTCAACCGAAAATGATTCTTCTTGACGAACCATTTGCCGCACTCGACGAGCGAACTCGCTTTCACATGCAAGACTTACTGCTCGAATTCAAAGCTCGCCTGCAGCTGCAATATGTCTTTGTTACGCACTCAATCTCCGAGGCCGTCTATATTAGCGATCGAATTTTATTGCTGGATAATAGAGGAGCCGCCAGAGACATTCGCTCACTTTCCTTCAGCGAGCGCAATCAGTCAGTAAAATTAACACCCGCGTTTAATGCAATAGTGAGCGAATATTCGAGTCTATTTAGTGAAATGGAAGACAGTATGAAAAAAGCTGATGCAGGTCAGTCGAAGCTATGATCACCATAACAAGACTGTGGATAGCAGATAAACTTCCGGCGTGGATTTTCCTCGCTGGGCTGTTATCGATTTGGCAATTGATCGTGGTGCAGGGGTGGGTGGCATCCTATCTGCTACCCTCCCCCTTGCAGATTTTTTATACCACGCTAGAGCTGTGGCCCGATATTTTCGTGGCGACATTGAGCACCGCACAATCAATTCTTTGGGGCCTAGGATTGAGTTTAATCATTGGCGTAACGTCGGCACTGATCTTTTTTTCCATTCCGATTGCACGGCGCGCGATATTGCCTTTTTGCATTTTCTTTCAAACCGTACCAATCATTGCCATTGCCCCTCTGTTAGTAATCTGGTTCGGTTATGGCCAGCCGACCGTCAATGCATCAGCGTTCATCGTGTCGCTGTTTCCAATTCTCGCCAACACGCTAACTGGACTGCAAGAGACCGATCCCCAGTTAAAAGAATTATTTCGGCTGTATAAGCCATCACGCTGGCAGCTAGTTTTCAAACTGCAAATACCTTCCGCGATACCCTATATCATTACCGGCATAAAAATATCTGCTGGGCTCGCCGTGGTCGGTGCCATTGTCGGAGAATTTATCGCCGGCGGCGGACTAGGGAGCCTGATTGACGCGGCCCGCACTCAGCAGCGAGTCGACTTGGTATTCAGCGGCGTATTCATGTCGAGCGCCCTAGCACTGTCGCTAGTTTATACAATCAATTTAATTACCGGCCTGCTATTTCGGCACAGGCCTTACCTAAGGAACCAATAATGCGTAGATTATTAGTGCTTTTGTTGGCCATTGCTTGGGGCACGCAGTTGCTAGCGCAACAGACAGCGTCGGCAGAGCCTCTGGTTCTGGCATTGAACTGGAAGCCTGAACCGCAGTTCGGAGGCTTCTACGCTGCGCAGCTGCATGGCTATTATCAAGACAACACCCTTGATGTGAACATCATCGAGGGAGGTTCTGGCACACCAACGATTCAAATGCTGGCTGCCGGGAAGGTTGATTATGCGATTGTTTCAGCGGATGAAGTCGTGATCGCACATGCACGCGGTGCCACTAATATTGTTGCTTTATTTGCGACCTTTCAGATTAGTCCACAGGCCATTATGACGCACGCCGAGCGCGACTTTAAATCGATCAAAGACATTCTGCATAGCGATGGAGTTTTATTGTGGCAGGCCGGCCTGCCTTACAGTGCATATTTGAAAAAGGAGTACGCACCTATCAAGGCGTTTACAGCACCGTATCTCGGGGGCATCGGCAGCTTTCAAAACGACGTCAAGGTTTCACAGCAATGCTTTATCAGCAGTGAGCCGCTAACCGCGTTGGCAGCAGGACTCAAGATCAACACGTTTCTAGTTGCCGATAGCGGCTACAACCCCTACACGACGGTGTTAGTGACTAGCCGTGATCGCTGGGACGCATCGCCAGCCGAAGTAAAAGGTATGGTCGCGGCCGTGCGCCGTGGTTGGAATGACTATCTGGAAAGACCGGAAGACACCAATAGTGCAATGCAGGCGCTTAATAAGGCAATGTCGTCGGACACCTTTGAGCACAGCGCACGAGCGCAACAATTATTAATAAAAACTGACACCACCACAGACATCGGCGAAATGTCATTAGCACGCTGGCAAACGCTGGGCGATCAACTGCTCGATCTAAAGATAATTCAGAAACCGGTGCAGGCGAAAAACCTTTTTATTGACCTATAAACGAGACAAGGCGCTTCCAAGGGTCGGCAATACATTCCGGTATTTATAGGAAGCAATGCCTGACCAACAAGGCGCGAAAAAATCGGCCGTCGTGAGCGCAACCTTCTCCCAACGGCGGACGACGGACGACGGTAGTGGCTAAAACTTGGCCACTACCAGAGCAAACCAAATGCTTAGTCACCGCGACAGAATGCGGCGAGGTCACGGGCGGTATCCCGACTGATGTCCGGACAGCACATCGGAAATATTTCTGTGCCATGAATAGTTCCCATCACCTGTCGGCAACGGGCGTTAACGCCGTTTTTTAGCAGTAACCGGTAAAAATTGATCCCCTCGTCACGCAGCGGGTCGCATTCGTTCACACTAATGACAATCGGGGGCAACCCAACCACATCATCGTCCTGTGCAAAGCCGGGCCATGCTAGGGGGTTACGATTTTCCAGTTCTTTAATGCCATATGCCATTGCACCATTATTGTTATGTAGATCTAGTAGCAAGCCATTATTCTCAGTCGATGATGGATTTTCAGGCAGCGGCCAAACTCCTGCGATATAGGGGCACAACGCATAAAGTCCTTGAATGAGACCAAGCGCACCCTCACGCTTCAGTCGCATTCCGGTCGCCAGTGTTAGGTTTCCACCACCGCTCTCACCGGCGACAATAATTCTGGAAGCATCTATACCCAGTACCTCGGACTGTCCGGACAACCATTTTAAACCCGCGACGCAGTCATTCAGTCCCGCGGGATAGGGTGCCACTTCTTCCGCGGAGGATGGAGTCAGAGCATTACGGAAATCCACCATGGCTACAGCGATTCCCTGTGCAGCAATAATCTTGCCCCACGCCCGATAGTTACCATCAAAACAGGACATCGCCTGCATGCCACCACCGTGAATAT
>CAJXWP010000073.1 GCA_913062625.1 uncultured Haliea sp.
AAGCGATAACCATCATCCACTTCAAGGTCTTCAAAAATAACTTCATTAAAACCGGTTTCGCCGGTAATTTTGATCAGGGGCCGCACGGTTACGCCCTTACCCAAGACGGACTTAATAGGCACCACAAAATAAGACAGACCATCATATTTATGCGAGCGATCGGTGCGTAACAGGAGGATCATCCATTCGGCGAAATGCGCCAGAGAGGTCCAAACTTTGTGGCCATTGATAATCCACTTGTCGCCTTTACGCTCAGCAAAGGTCTGTACGCTGGCAAGATCCGAACCGGCGCCGGGCTCGCTAAAACCTTGGCACCAGATATCTTCACCCGAGAACAGCCGCGGTAACAACCGCTCCTTGAGCGCTTCTTGTGCGTGATGAAACACGGTGGGCGCCGCCATGCCTAGCCCGATCACATTAGGCATAAAAGGCGTTCGTGCGCTAATCATTTCATCATTGGCTATACGCTGACAATCGGTGCGTCCTCCGCCTCCGACTGCAACCGGGTAATCACAACCCACGAGGCCCGCGTCATACGCAGACTTTTGCCAGGCCTGCAAATAGGTGAGCTGTTCTTCTGTCATTATTTCCAGCGGCGACAGTGGCAACCGCACCGTCGGCTCCTTCGGTTTGTTATCCGCTAACCACTGCCGGCAATACTGACGAAACTCCGCCTGTTCTGGCGAATCCTGACGGGCACTTTCTGACATATCTTTCTCTCTGGCTTCTCGTTAATAGTGTGGCGGCAGCTCATTGGCTGGATCGCCATCGGGCGTAGGACCGCTGACCTCAGTTTGCTCCAGTTGATGTTGGCGAAGTAACTCCAATTGTCGCCGCATCACTAACATCTCGTGCTGCTGCTGCGCGAGCGCCCGGTCAAGGCTCTGTAGTGCGTCTTCCTGAAACGCAAGCTGGCTTTGTAGCTCCAATATTTGTTTTTTCAATAGATCCACGTCTGCTAACATTCCGACTTGCCTCCTAGCATTCCACGTTTGCATGGGCGCGGCCGCCTAATATACTTCTCCCCTCGCCATAAAGACACGATCTGCGCATGAGTAAACAAAAAAATACCCAGAGCCGCCTCGTCTATTCCACGGACGGCGGTCGGCTTTGCCCGCAATGCCTGCGAACGGTAACCAGCTGCGTCTGCGGAAAAGACCGACCGTTGGTCACTGGAGACGGCGTTGTGCGACTGCACCGAGAAACCAAGGGGCGCGGTGGCAAGGCTGTCACCCTGATAAAAGGCCTTCCGCTAGCCGGTGAGGAATTAAAGTCTCTGGCGGGTCAACTGAAGCGAAAATGTGGGGTTGGAGGTGCTATGAAGGACAATATTATCGAAATTCAGGGCGATCAGCGTGAATTCCTCAAAGGAGAATTAGAAAAACTTGGCTACACTGTTAAAATTGCGGGCGGGTAGCAACATACGGTATTTTTTAAGAACTTATCACTTTATACCGACTTTTCAGGCAACGTTAACCTCTTTTTTGACGAAGACTGCGATCATTCTAGCAGCCGATTAGTACTACTTAGGCCTGCTTTCCAAAATAATTGTGAATTATCCACTTCAACTCCTTATTTTTATTGGATTATTTTTTTATTTGTGATAAAAAGTAGCGTAGCAGTAGGGAAAAGAAGCGATGTGGGCACGATCTTCGCTGTGACACCACAATATCCCGGCCGCTTACAAAAACGATAAGACTAAAATAGCTGTAAATGAGGGCGAGTCATCCCTCCGAGGACGTGCGATATGTACCTTAACGCAGACCATCTGAGAGATCAGGTCATTCGACCCGCCCTAGAATATATGGGTGCTTTGACCCCAACTAATGAAGCATTTCTTATCAATACCGCGGTGAATCCGCCTGATGTAGGACTGTTTGCCGCCAAACCTGACGGCCTTGGCATCTTCCATATCACTGCCGCTCAGCACCGTGACCTGTGGGATCGATACTTGGCTTTTAATCCCGATCTGGCCAGCAGAGTCAGAGGACTGGCTAGCCAGCGGGCGTTTCTCAGTGACCCTGACAGTGAGCTGCAAACTAACCTCAGTTATTGCGCTGCGATAGCCTGGCTACTGCAACACCGCGCCGGTGGCGTGCAGGCACGACCCCAGTCTACAGCGGAGGCCAGGGCCTGACACCACCGCACGTCGAACCGTGCCCGGAATCTACTCACGCTAGGCACCTATCGAGCCGCAGGGTTTATTGCGCTGCAATGCTTCCCATAGAGGAATATCTTCTGGCCTGTCAATGTCGCCTAAATACGGTAACTGCACCCACGTCATGCCTGATCGCGTCAACGCTAGCCGCGTTTCGCTGTAAACCTGATCACTACCCCAAGATATACCCTCAAAAATCGCGTCTCTGATTTGCCGGGCGCCAATCAATACATAGCCGCCGTCAGTGGCCGGCCCCACCACCACCGGTGCAGCCTGCAACGCCTCAACCGCCTGCTCGAGATAGGACGCATCAATACTCGGACAATCACTCCCCACTAAAATGACGCATTCATAATGCGCCAAACCATGCGCCATCGCGTTCGCCATCCGCTCGCCAAGATCTGAGCCCTGCTGCGTTGTCAGTCGAGCAGCACCCATTGCCTTACATTGTTCAAAGAGGGGGTGATCTGTGTCTCCCGCCACCGATAACTCAACAGCACCCAGACCACACTTGAGCAACTGATCGTGCGTCCACAGCGTCAACTGACAATGTAAATCGCAGGCCTCAGAGGCCGAAAGATGCGGCATCATACGGGTTTTGACCTGCCCCTCCTGAGGCGACCGGGCGAACTGGATAAGCAGCAGCGGCTGCCTGTCAGCGGCCATAGTAATAGCGCCATAGCGTGGCAGGCGCCACGCCCACCCAGTAAGCGAGGCGCAGCAGCCACATACGCAGGACCGTTGGCACCACTCCGCCCTCCTCCCAGCGACGACTAGAGGTCAGCACCGGCGCCTGAATAATGCATGGGCTTTGCACGCGACGCAGGCGTTTGCAGTAAGCAACATCTTCCATCAGAGAAATATCGTCAAAGCCCCCGCTTTCATCGAATACGGTTTTTTGAACAAACACCATCTGGTCGCCTGTCGCCACGGCAGTAATACGTGAGCGCTGATTCATAAACCATTCAATAATACGAAACGGCAGCCTCTGACCACTCAAACGTACTCGACAGAAACCCCACGCGGGTTGCTCTACAAGATATGCCTCAAGCGCTGACACGCAGATACTGGGGCAACTGTCGGCGTGTAAAAAAAATACGTACGGCATGCACGCTACCTGACCACCCACATTCATCTGACAAGCCCTACCACTGGCGCTCAACAACAACTGGTCGCACAGAGGGAGCGCCAGTGCCACCGTACGATCGCAACTACCGCCGTCGACTACAATTAATTGGCTGTGCGGATAACGCTGCCGCAGGTCTCGTAGTAAATCGGCGATGACGCCTTCCTCATCGAGTACTGGGATGACAAAACTGACACCGACGCTCATCAGGCGTCCAAAGCGCCGCCACAGCTACTGCCCTGCCCTGCAGCACAGCCGTAGCAATGCTCCCCCGTGATGATCGGTTCGTCCAGCGTCAACGTCGACAATAAATCGCGGATATGGCGGCGTCGATCACTGGCCAACAGCGGCAGGTCCAGCATTTGGTTGAAGTCACAATCGTACAGAAAACCCTGCCAATCAACGCTAATGAGGCGACGACACATCAGCGTCTCCATATTGGATTGACTAAAGTTTTCCCGCAGCAAGTGCATATATTCGGTGTACTGACCTTGTGCCAACAGTACCGACCCAAAACGACTAATGGGCATATTCGTAATCGTCATCAGGTGATTAAAGCGAATACCAAATCGATCTTTCAGCTCGCGTCGGTACTCCGCCTCCAACGCCTCCTGCGGCGGCGGCAACACAGGCCCCACCGGGTTATAGGCCAGATTGAGTATTTGCTCTGCGCCGTAACCGAGCGCATTGAGCTGCTGCAGTGCCTCAATACTCGCATCGTAAACACCTTTGCCACGCTGCGCTTCGACGTTCTCCTGCACATAACACGGCAGCGATGCACAGATTTCCACTTGCTGCTCTGCAAGAAACTCAGCCAGATCTTCCTGACCTGGCTCTAACAATACCGTGAGGTTGCAACGATCGATGACATGCACACCCAGAGCACGTGCTTCGCGCACCAGATATCGAAAATGCGGATTTAACTCTGGCGCGCCCCCAGTGAGGTCGAGCGTCTGGATTGAAGCCCGGTCAAGCAATGCCAGCAGCCCGTCAATGGTTTCTCTGTCCATTTGTTCAGTGCGGTGAGGCCCTGCATTAACATGGCAATGCACGCAGCTGAGATTACATAGGTATCCCAGGTTCACCTGCAGTGTCTCGAGCGAGGCGCGATGAACCGGCGGAAAATCGCTGTGTAATAAAAGTGGACGTGTATCACGCATTAGCGTCGAGCAACCTCTGAAAAAAATATGATTCGAATGGGGTCAACGCAGCAGAACTGCAATCACTCAATAACGAGCCTGTCGCTCAAGGGGAGTGAACAGACGCTGAGTGTCACCCAGCAGATACTGGAACACCACATTATAGGCGAGCACGGCCTGCACGTAATTACGCGTCTCGCGATAAGGAATGGTCTCAATCCAAACTTCAACCGGCACACCTTCGCCTGGCTTACTGCGCCACCGATCTACTCGATGAGGGCCAGCATTGTAAGCGGCCAGGGCGAACACTCTATTACCGCCAAAACGGGCTAACACCTGACGATAATAGGCGCTTCCTAATAGCACATTATGCTCCACCTCAAACAAATCAGCCGGCGTGTGAGGCTGTTTCAGAGATGCCGCCACCTGCTTCGCGGTGGCAGGCATAATCTGCATCAGACCGCGCGCGCCGACAGGAGACTGCGCCCCCGGAAAAAATGCACTCTCGCGACGCGCAATGGACATAAGTTCTGTGCGGGGCACGTCATGCGTCGCGGCGTGCCGCGTAAAAATATCCTGATAAGGCGTAGGAAACCGTTGATCCAACGCATCCCAGACTTTGGCCCTCGTCGCTGCGTCTATCGCCATACGATACCAACCGTTCTGTGTGGCCAGCAATGCGAGATTCTGCTGTTGCGCAAGATCTTCTGTACCTTGTAATAACGTATACCACTCAGAGTGTGCGAGCCTATCCTGCTGTTGAAATTTCAGCTCTTCGATACGCTGTAACGCAGGAAAATCTTGCACCGGACTAGCAGCGTCCATCACTAGCGTTTCATGGTTGAGTGCATACGGCAGGCCAAGCTTGTCTGCTGCAAGAAACCCGTAATAATCCCGCTCGCCCGCCAAACGCTCCAGCGTGAACCTTGCCGCTGCGTCCTCACCCCGCCATTCCTGCACGAACGCTAGCCAGTAAAGCCATACGGTCTCTTCTTTAGCAGCCGTGGAAAGCAGCGACAGGTTGCGCTCCAGCGCTGCCCAGTCTTGCTCCTTGAGCGCCCAACGCAGCCGGATGCCAATGAGCTTGTCATCGCCGAGGCGGGCCAAAGCATCCTCTAGCCAGTCATTGTTGGCGGCAGTGCGTGACAGCAGCGTTTGTCGCGCAATGGCGTACTCCACCTGGTTGACCTGCTCAGGACTGAAGTGTCGCTTAGGCTGTAACTTGACCCAGTCAGACAACGCCTTCAGCGGACTGTACGTGGCCAAGTAGGCCAAGCCACGAACGACAATGTCTGATGAGTAAGGGTTGTCCGCCGGCAACGACATTCGGGTGAGAGACTCGGGATTGGCATACACCGCCCGTAATTTTTTTACCCATGGCTGCAGGGCAGCACTGCCTTTTTTGCCCACAAACCCCATCAAGGCGGGCTGCCGCGCGGCGAACGCATTGAGCATGCGCGTCCAGACAATCTCATCGGTCAATTGCCCGGCAGACTGCCAGGCTTTGAACAATGGATCACATTCCTTCGGCTGAGACTTGCCGTACACCCACAATTCTTGGGCGCCATTCCAAGCCACCTCCTTATTGCCTTGCGCTAGCTGTGCTCTAAAGTAATAACATTTCAGCACAACACTGTTGGGCTCTTCTGGCATGACTTGTAAAAAATCCTGCCAACGCTGCGCGCTACCCGCTTCACGCAGGTATATCACCAGGAAACGGTTCGGTAGTGGCGTATCGGCGCTGCGCACGAGGAAGGCCTGAGCGTCTGCTGGATCGACCCTGCCCGGCTGACGCGTCAGCTGGAAATAATCCAAATAAATCGCCAAGGGGTAGTCATCCAGCGCAGGACGCAATGTTTCATAGCTCGTCCATTGGCCGCGGTCTATCGCTTGCACAGCCTCCGCATAATCGCTGCGCTGATCAGCCAGGCTCTGGGCAACCACAACAGTGCATTGGGTGGCCATCGCCAGCAGCACACACACCCATGTAAAACGTTTCTTACCCTGACTCGACCGGTACCGCACAAAATCTCCCTGAATCACGCCACTATTTAGGATCACGTCACATGCTGACCCGTGCTCAAACTGACGCTAGAGTGAGGTGGGTACCGCGCAATTGCAATAGATGCATCCGTATTTTCGGTATGGGCGCTGACGGCATCTCACTGTGCCTAGAAAAACAGGCCCAGTGTTGGCAGCTCTATAGCGGCATAGTCCAGCACCACCTCACGGCGGACAATGCAAAATCCATCAGTCTGAGACAATAACGTATCGCGCCGCTGTCCACTGTAAAGAATATTGTCGCTACCGGGGCGCGCGTAATAGAGGTGAAAGTTACTCAACACCGACAACGTGTCGCTGCCCTGCGCCATCAACTCAATGTTGCCCACAATACGTCGGGTGCGGGCGGGAGGATTTTCAGACCAAGAATTTATCTTGTAGGCGCGCTCAGCGCGCAACATCAGAAGCATATAACCCTCTTCGCGGTGCGGGCAGCCCATGGAGTCCTCTCCCTCCAACTCATGCTCAATGCTAATCATGTCTTCTTGTCCACGCGCGCGATTGTTGACCTGAACATTGACGCGAGACGGAATGATATACCGCACATCTTCACTGAGCAGCGTTAACCATTGCAGATACTGCCGATTGTCGAGCAGGCGGGCCTCGTGAAAATAAAAACGCTCCAGCTGCCTCTGCTGCTCCGGACTGACCTCCACCGACAGTGTGCTCATAGTGAACCCTCCACCGCCTGCAGATCATTTTTCCATCGTGTAAAAAAGTGCCGCGCATAAAACTCATTCGCTGTCACGCTGACCAAACCGGGCATATCGGGATGGGGCTTTTCTTCACCAAGTCCCAACCCATAGTAATAAGGACGGTCATCAGCAAAGTCGATATTGCTGCCCAAAAACTGCTGCGCCCACACCTCCGAATCTTCCTGCTCCAGTATTCCCGCAGGACCAAAAAAGGAACTGTAATTGGTGCGCAGAATTTTCTTGATGTTGTCCGGCGCATCAGCTGGCACCACTGCCCACGACCAGTATTCCACTTTGCCTGGACCTCGCGGATGAGACACCTTGAACGACGTGTTGGACCAAAGGAACGACAGATTAGGATAGATGCCATACGTCAGCCCCTTCATACGTGCACGTAAATCTCCGACGCGTTCACGAGCCTGAGCTTGAATTTCCCGCAGGTAATTCTGCACTTCGTCGCCGCCAAAGATTGCGCCCACTGCCTCCATACCCCATGCGACGTCGTCGACCGGCGTGTTCTCCGGCATCAAACGAAAGGTGGCGCCATGCCCTGGCGTGGTAACCACGCTGTGACCCAGCTTTTCGATCAGCTGCTGCGCCTCAGCAGGGATAATGGCACTGTGCAGACACGCACCATGGTTCACATCCCCCAGCTGATTCTCCACGGGGAGTTTCCAATTAGCATTAATTACCCACCGATGAGGCGCGCCCATAAATTCTATGCCGGCAGGAAAGCGGTCGAAAAACGCATCCAGATAAAAACGCATATCCCCCAGATAGTCGTCCAAGGAAATAATCGCTTCATCGAAGCTACCAAAAATCATGCCCCGCCAAGACTCAACTCGCGGCACCCGCTTTAGTCCCAGTTGAGTCTTGTCCGGTTTGCGGACGACTTCGCTCTCCTGTGGAATTGTCATCAGGTTCCCTTCCACCGAATAAGACCAGTTGTGATAGGGACACACGAAGCGTTTGGTATTGCCATGATCAGCGCGACAAACGGGCAATCCTCGATGGCTGCAGCTATTAATATTTGCGTAAATATCACCGTCCTGACCGCGGGAGAGAATTATGGGCGTCTCACACATGAAGGCCTGCACGAAATCACCTGGCGCCCGAATCTGCGATTCATGGCCGAGAAAAAGCCACGATTTTCCGAAGATACCGCGCTTCTCCAGCGCGTAAACGTCTTTATCAGACCAGCAGCGCCGACTGATTAAGGAGGCATCCTCATTCACCAAATCACGGATAGTTAGACCCACAGCGACCTCCATATATTATCAGTTAGTCATATTTTTCCAGTATAAACGGCCTCAGATCGAAACTTGAAGGAGTTTGTGGTAGTTTTTGCCTAATATTTAGCAAATATATGATCATTTATGGCATTGAACAGCATCGAACCAACCGCTAAAACAAAGGGTGAACGCACCGCCGGCCGCATTATGGACATAGCGGAACATCTCTTCGCCGCACAGGGGTACGACGGGACTAGTTTGCGCCAGATTGCTGAGAGAGCGCAAATAAAGCAACCCGGACTCTACAACCATTTTGCAAGCAAAGAAGCGCTCTATGAAGCAGTATTGTTTAGGGCGCTGAACCCAATGACGCTAGCCCTGTCGAGACACATTAACCATGCGTCAACGCTCCGGGAGTACACAGACCTGCCCGCTATTATTACAGACATACTATTAGAGCACCCGCCAATGGCCGTATTGTTCCAGCGAGCCATGCAGGGAGATAGTTCCTCCGCAGGCAATCAACTGGTGAACACTTGGCTGAATAAATTATTGAATCAGGGCATGATAAGCCTGCAGGCGTTTGACGGTATCACAACGACTGAAACCGAAAAATCCAACTCGCAGAGCCGCGCCGCACTTGCTATCAAACTCATCGCCATGTTCAATCTAACGACTGGGTACTTCTTATCGCAACGGGCGTTTACCTCCCTTGCCCAAGGCGACTTATTAGATCCCGATAATATTGCCAGGCAAAAACGACTACTACACAACGTTATCAGAACGATGTTAAGCACCTAAGACGCGACACACTACGCAAAAATACAGCAGCCACTACTGGCCGCAAACAGTCAGACCAGATACCCTACTGTTATCCAGTAATGTCGCTGAACATTGCCTAAAAAAGAGTTTCATCATGACTGAACCAAACGCCTATAAACGCCCCACACTGGGCACCCCGTGGGCGCAATCAGGGCGGCAACCTCGCATCGCAATCGTTGGTGCAGGCATGTCCGGTATCGCCGCCGTCGTGAAGCTACAAAAAGCTGGTTACACTGATGTCACCGTGTATGAAAAAACCGAAAAAGTCGGTGGGACATGGCGCGAAAATACTTATCCAGGGCTCTCTTGCGATGTACCTTCACGATGGTACAGCTTTTACTTTGCACTCAAGGCCGACTGGGCGCATCGCTACTCTTACGGTGCAGATATTCAAGCTTACCTAGAGCAAGTCGCCACAGATTTTAACGTGACGGAAAAAGTGATATTTAACACCGCCGTGGCCGAACTCACCTACGATGCACCCTGCTGGCATTTAGTAACCTCTGACGGCACGCAGGAAATATTCGATGTCGTCATCTCGGCAACGGGCATCCTACACCAGCCAAACTATCCGGACATCAACGGACTCGACCGTTTTCGTGGCGCCTGTTTCCACACAGCACGCTGGGATCACTCCACAAAATTAAAAGGTCAACGCGTTGGCATCATTGGCACCGGCTCTACCGCCTGCCAGATCGTCGGTGCTATCACCGATCAGGTAAGCGAAATGCACGTATTTCAGCGCACACCCCACTGGCTTTCGCCGCTTCCGCAGATAGCCTATTCGTTAGGTTGGAATCGCTTATTGTCTGCGTTTCCTTTCATGCAACGGCTGGCTTATCATTATTACTGCAAGCTTATGGTCAACACTTTCAGCGCGGCTACTGTTGGCAATAAGTTCATGCAACGTATCATTAACAGAACGTGCGTGAAGAACCTTAAAGACAATGTACCTGACCCATCACTGCGAGCTAGGCTAACGCCGACTTACGATGCAACATGTAAGCGCCTCATTTTTTGCTCTGACTTCTACCCCGCAATAAGCCGCTCTAACGCACGCCTTATTACAGACGGTATTGCACAGGTAGAAGCGGAAGGCATCCGGACGGTGGACGGCAAATTGCATGAACTCGATACATTAATACTGGCGACCGGATTTAATGCCGCCGCGTTCATCCTGCCAGCGCGTGTTACTGGCGAAGACGGCGCCGATCTAGAAACGCAATGGGATGGTGCCCCACGAGCCCACCGCGCAGTAGCGCTGCCGGGCTTCCCAAACTTCTGGATGGTGGAGGGCCCTACTGGACCGGTGGGCAATTTGTCACTGATCGCCATCTCCGAACATCAGATGGATTATATCGTCGGCATGCTGGACCACATGAAGACAGAAGGACTCGCTGCCATCGCCGCGAAACAGTCCGCTTACGATAATTATAATGCGGCTATGAGGGAAGCTATCAAAAATACTACCTGGGCGACCGGAGGCTGTACGAGCTGGTATTTCGATAAAAGCGGTGTGCCAAACCTCTATCCGTGGAACCCCTTGCAGTACCTGAAGTCCATGCACAATCCTGACTATTCGGAGTACCACTTGGTAAAATAGTAACTTGCGATTTGCGAAGCGACACGGAATAATCCGCGACCATCAGTTACCCGCCCTTAGCTCAGCTGGATAGAGCGTCCCCCTCCTAAGGGGAAGGTCTCAAGTTCGAATCTTGAAGGGCGGACCACTAACCTACCGTTTTATATACGTTTTATTATTGAGCACTTTTCCCCACAAACGCTGTGGGACATATGTGGGACAATTTCTCTGGCTTTTATTATTTCACGCAGCATTTGCGCCCGATTTTCGGGTGAATTCTAGACCTCACCACAATTTGCGTCGAAAACAGCTAGGCCGTCGATCTGAGGCGGCAGTCCTATCATGGCAGGCTAAGGAGGCAACCATTCCAGTTAGTCGCAACACATGCCCGATATGCCCTGCCTACCTAACTTCATGTTAGGTGGATTCATCGACCCAAAACCAGCAAAATACACTCTCTGCACGTTCGACGAAGATAGAGATATTTAGACGAAGTTTTAAAATCCTAAATAGTGATATAACAAAAATAGCGGCCTTTTCCGGCCCTTTTCCGTTATAATGTTATATCATATTAAAATCAGTAGGTTACAGGTGACGGCCTTTTCCGGCCTTTTTCATTCCACTGGTGAGTGCCGGAAAATGGGGGTAAGGGTTTTGTTACCCTTCCCCCTTTCGGCGCACGCGGCGGGCTACACGTTAGACGATTATGCGCTGTTCGATGTTAGACGATAGGGGCAAAAATGCCGACACCGGGCAAGTCTGAGGAAGGCGATCAAATCCTATTTGTAAATTGGGTGCATCTTACATATCCGGATGCGTGGCCGTTTCTGCACCATTCACCGAACGGCAAACGACGCTCTGCGTCAGACGGTCAAAAATTGAAGCTGATTGGGGTGCGTGCCGGCTTTCCTGATCTGTTCCTACCGTGGCCGGTGGGCGATTATATGGGGTGCGTCATCGAATTGAAGCTGGGCAACTAGGGGTGGAAAGATATAAATTGCACGGTCACCTCAGCGAACAACTTTTCAGGGCAGTAGGCGGGTATGTCGCGAATTTCTCTAGTTCAGTTAGCAGGATCAGTCAGGAAATTTAATCTCAATAGGCCGTTTATTTTTCCTATACTTAAAGTGCATCCTCTCTTGCGCTGTGGTGTTGCTCCGTGAGCATACTTTTTGCTTCGGTGAAGATTTCGAATCTAAGTTCAAAGGGTTTTTTGTTGCTAGACATAAATGTCTCCTTGTGTGGTGTGTGTAAAAGTAAAGCACTCTCTGTTGAGAGCGCTACTTATACATAGGTATCCTTATGCGCGACACGATGCTGGTAGATACTTTACCGGGACAGGGTTAGTTGCTCCGAGCTGACAGTTCCATGTCAAGTATCCTGAGTCAAGCGTTCCAACCATATCAATAGTCGTCAAGCCTGCTCCGCCACCTACACCTTCATTGATATATGCAATGATGGTTACACTCGTGCCAGGCACTGTAGCAAAACCAATCTTGTTGAGGATGTCTCCTGGACGCTCATCAAGGTTGACTCCAAACACACCTACATCGGCAACTGCTGGGATTGAACCCTGAACTGCTATATATTCGGTTACAGAAGTTTTTGCTTCAGCCATACCAGCTACTGCTTCTGATATCTTGGCTCGAACGATATAGTCTTGATAGGCTGGGAGGGCGATTGCTGCGAGGATTCCTACAATTGCGATGACTATCATTAACTCAATTAGAGTAAAGCCTTTCTGGTCTTTCTTTTGGATCTTCTGGATGTTCTTCATTTTGCGTTGCCTCTAGTTTAATGTAATAGTTTTACTCTGCCCGAGCTATTACTCTGACGTTTTGTCGTTGTGTTGTTTTGTACATGTGCTCACGGGTTCTACCTCGCTCACTAATATGGTGTGAGGTTGTATTGTCTTTGAATACAGTTATGCCGTATGTGACCATTCCCGCCAAAAGACTGGCAAAGTGCGCCAATGTGTCGACATAAGCTCATTTACAACCTACGACACGTCAAATAAGCGCTTCAACAAACACCCAAGCCCGCAGCCCCCGCGCTGTAGCCATTGACGCTAGCGAGTCGTCTGATAAGATGCGTGCAGCTTAATCAAGGACGAGGCTTCCAATGACAACGATCTCAACAGCACCACAGCGTGGCGTACTCGCCTCTTTCGCACTCCTGCTTATTTCGATGATGCTATCGGCTCAGGCGTTGGCCTTTGATGTTGGTGGCTTCAGTTATGTCGTTATCGATGGGACAACCAACGTCGCAGTAACGGGCCGTGCATCGGGTAACACTGCCACGGATAACGATTGACCCAAGAACGCTTGCAAGAACTCCTAGACTACAACAGAGATACCGGACAGTTTCGATGGAAGGAGACACGATGCCAGAAGGCCAAGCAGGGACAGGTGGCTAGTCGCGATATTTTTTCTTCCAGGTAACGCTTATTCGTGAGGAGATTTGCTCACGACAGCCCTTTTATTTGTCCTATACTTTATTAAGCATCGGCGATTTTCTGGTAAGCTTTAGGTAGTGGGACACCCCTAAGTTCAGATTCTGATTTTATAGCAGCCAGGGCTTTTTGTTGGCTTGTGGGGAAATCATCAACGGCTATACCCTGCGCCATCAATATACGCTCCACCCCTAATCCTGCAGATTCCGACTGGATAATCTCCCCGGGTTCAGCGTCGATAGCGATCTCACCCAACTCCAGAAAACCCGGTAGCGGATACTGTTGGGGTTTACCCATGGTACTGGCGTCGCTTGCGTAGTGAATAGACACAGAATGCGCTCCGTTAACATGGGGGTGGCCAGGAGGGTTAAAGAAACCGGAACCGTCGCCCGCGGCTATAGCTTCAGCATAGTCGCGCTCAATGAATTGAGAAGCATTAATACCAAAGGGCTGGAGCTGCTGGAGATAGGGCTGAAAACGATTCGTGGAGACCAGCAGCAACCGGCCCGGATCCAATTTAGCCTGACTAATCAAATAGCTCATAATCTGTGTTAATAATTCGCCTCTAAATGCGGGCTTTTCGATATTCACTGCAAAAATATGAAAATAGGGCAATACACCGAGCGTCCCTTTTTCAGCTAAGTCTTCGATGCGCCCACAATTTTGAATACGGAAGGTTTTTCCAGTGGGAGCATCCGCAAGAGACTCATCAAAACGCAGGCCATCATTAAACTCACTATCAGTGATCAAGTCTACGGCTGGCAATTGATGAAAACCCAAGGTTTTAAAAAAAACCGATGCAGCAACCTCCTGCCGAGTGATATTTACTGCAGCTGCTAAACCTCGAGTATTCAGCCCCGATAATACAGGCAAAGCAAAAATCCAGGAAAAAAGTCGCAAGATATCTCTTCTTGTTTTCTTCATAAGTGCTCACTCCTCAGTAAGTTTTCTGTTCTCCACCCCAGCTTCTTTACATCGCTGACTGGTTTAACCTAATAAAATCTGCGTGTTACATATTACGAATTTGGATGCCATGTTTTTCGCCAGCCTCTTTTTATAAGCTTACTCTTATTTAGGGCAAAGCTATATCGGCAACTTGTTGAACAACTGCCTGTAAAGCTGCTCTGGCTTCAGCTTCGCTTCTAGGAAAATAGCGTCTATACAGGCTCAAGTGGCAATGTGCCCAATAACATCCGCACCACTGAATGCAATCGCTGCCGGCGTTGCTCGGCCGAAATATCCTCAGCAATAAAGGCCTCTAAGCCACTACGCCAAAGAATCAGCGGACTACTTGGTCGACCCAATGCCATCGTCAATGTACCCTTTTCCATCGTTTCAGAAAGATATTCTAACGAAGGGTACATCTGGGCCAGCTCTTCAAATGCTTGACCTTTTTTACTTTCTCCCAACACCACTACAGCAAGAACGACATAATCAGCGGAGCCACTATCCCCAACAAAATTAAAACCCATCTGCTGTAGTTGACGCTCAATAACCGCTCTCACTGGCACTTGGCTAACGGGGTTACCTACATCAGAAAATTCATCACTCTTCAACCACAACACCTCTCTGCGCCAAGCCCGCCGCCCCCGCGCTGTCCGTTGGGCTCGACAGAAAGCCATTGATGGAACTTTTCGCCAGAGCCTGTGTCTCAATGTCGAATAGTAGCAGTTTAGCCTCTTTACACGCCTGGCATATCCTGTAAGGATAAGATGATCAAAAACGGTAATGAACAAACGATATATGTCAGCTTCTGCTCAATGCAGCCCAGCACGATAATTCAATAACGAGACGCTTCCAATGGCCCACACTTCAACAGCCCTAAAACGCCACCTACTTGCTCCTGCAGTATTAATGCTTTCAATGCCCCTATCGGGCAGTGTGTTGGCACAGGTGGCACAAGACAGCAG
>CAJXWP010000074.1 GCA_913062625.1 uncultured Haliea sp.
CTTTCAACTTGGGCTGCTACATACGCATTAATAAAAGGATAGTCAGGTTTACCATTCGGTCCACGCTGAAGCGATTTAATCGCAAAAATTTTTCGCGGCACCTTGTAATCTGCTAGCAGGTTACTGACGTACTTTTGGGTGCCGACCAAGTCCAAACTTTCCTCTGTCAGGTGTGGCCCTTCAACAACAGCGGCAACTATATTGCCGAAGCGCACGTCAGGCACACCGACGACAAGTGCGTCTGTAATATCGGGGTGGCCAATCAGCGCTCGCTCAATCTCTACGGTATAGACCTTCTCTCCGCCGGTATTGATCACGGTACTGTCACGGCCCAGTAGAATGAGCATGCCGTCTTCACGCACCGAACAGCGGTCACCGGTCTTTACGTAACGAATACCCGCTATTTCCAAGAAGGTTGCAGCACTTTTTTCAGGTTCCTTATAATACCCTATCGGGCTGTAGCCCCCAGAATAGGCGATGCCAATGACGCCACTGCCTGGCTCTACAAGGTTTAGATCATCGTCAAAAACTCTAGTGGTTGCCATCGGCTTAAACACGCCTGCCTCAGGAGTAGATACCGCGAAGCCAGATGCCTCAGATGAGCCGAGGGTGTCAAACAAAATTAGATTGGGTTGGTGGCGTAACAGGCCGGTTCTATTTTCTTCACTGAGCGATGCCCCTGTAGAAACCATTAATACTAATGGGGCCAAGGATTTTTCCTGAATTCGACGATCAAGAGCCTCCAACAAAGGAATGGCAAACGCGTCGCCTACCAGCGCCAAACCACTCACCTGATAGCGCTTGATCAGGTCCAGAACCAGGTCGGGGTTAAACTTTATACCAGGCATCGTTAATACCGGAGTACCCTGCGCCAACATCAGAATCGCCATCAAACTGGCCGCCCCATGCATAAGCGGACTGAGCGGCATAAAAGGCTTCGGTACCGGCAGTTTGAGCACATTGCCAATATGCTCCTCAATCGTTGCCGGATGTTCTTGCAGCTTCAGAGCAAGCATCGCACTGCCAGTGGATATTTTTTGTTTGCGCCAGATATCCTCGTGCCGCCATTGAGTACCTTTGGGTAGGCCCGTGGTGCCTCCTGTAGCGAGCACAATGAGATCGTCGCTGGAGGTACTACGCTGAAAGTGCCTAGCGTCGTAATCGTAAAGGTCTGTTAGCGTTTGAGCAAAACTATTGACCGCTGGTGACTGCCCTACCTCTACAAAACCCAAGGTTCCGTTGAGCCGATCTTTGATCGCGGCGACGCGACCAGAAAACTCAGCATCGTAAACCAGCACGCGAATATCAAGTCCATTACACAGATCAACCAACTCCTGATCGAGATAGCGATAATTGACATTGACATGAGCCATGCCTGCCAACCCAGCTGCTGTAAAAGCTTCCATATAGGCATTTGAATTGCGCATGTAATGACCAACATGGGCGCCAGCAGACAATTCGAGTGATTGCAGCCAACTGGCAACACCGCTAGCGCGACGCACCAGTTCCTTATAAGTGACATTCTCGTCGCCATGAATCAATGCAGGTCGGTCACCGATCTCGCTGGCACCGATCTGGTAGATCGCTTCACTGATATTCCATGCCATCTATATTCTCATTTATCCAAGCTGGAAATAGATACGCTCGTCGTCCGGCGCGGTGACCTTAACCTTCCTCCCGGTGGGGTCCTGTGCCAACATCGCGAAGGCTGTTGCGTTATCGTCTTCGGCAGTGCGGGAAACAAAGCGTTCACCACTAATCGTCTCTCCAATAATCATTGCATGCGCGCCACCCTCTCGGTCGTGGCGCACGGTATAGGAGATGATAGACCCGCTTTTTGGGTCGGCACACACCTTACAGGCAGGCAATACATCAACGCTGATGAGCGTTTCGGTGCTGCCCCAATCAATACTGCTGGGCTTGCGTGAATAAATTCCGCTGGCATGCTTGGACAACATGCCACCGTTCGCCGTCACCATGGCGAAACTATCCGGTTTTTTCCGCGCCTGCCAAACAGCTTCTGCAAGAGCATGCATGCTGTAGTTATTGCCGGGACCGCCAAAGTAAGGCAGCCCACCCGTTAGAGTAAGTGGACGGCTACCGTCAATTGGCAACCCTAGATGTAGCGCTACCGAGGTTACCGCGCAGGGAAAACAACTGTAAATATCGATCAGGTCAATATCGGCGATGGTGATACCCGCGGTTGCCAGAGCTTTGTCGGCAACCATGCCGGCCATTGGTGAGGCCCCCGGATCGGGACGGCGTGTGACCTCTAACTCACAGCCTTCAGCGAGCCCGTGCAAGTAGATCCAGCGTTCTTCGGGAATGCCTAGCTGCTTTGCTTTGCCAATGCTACACATCAACAACGCGGCGCCCTGATTCACGCCGTCCTGAGCGATCATTCGTTTACTATAAAGATGGGTCATGGCCGGTGAAGCGAGTATTTCTTCAGCCGTTTGACTGCCAGCAAACTGGGCATAAGGATTGTCTGCGGCCACCGCACTGAAAGATTCCAACAGCCGCGCCATCACATATCGATGTTCTTCTATACTGCGCCCCGCTGTGTGACGCTGAGCCTGCTCGATCAAAGAGTAATAGTAAACGACATTGTTAAGCCCATTTTTAACCTCCTGCGAAGTTGCGGACGAGGTGCCAAATCCTCGGTCTTCTAGCGCCTCTTCAAAATGCTCGCTCCAGTCAAGTTCGCGTTTATTACGTTCCGCATGACGCTGATTCTTGATCGCTTCTGCGCCGGCAATCAGTACTACCGAACGTTCACCACGGGCGATGGCGTGGGCAAACTCAATCAAGCGCGACTGCGGCTGATTACCACCGGTCTCCGTATAAATGCGGTGGTCCGGGCTAGCGCCGATACACTTTGCAATAGACTCGGGTGGATTGTCACTGCGGCCGCATTTTCCGGCCCACAGACGCCCCATATCAGAGAACAGCTTAGTCACACAGATAGTGTCGATCGCCATTGCGATCAGCGCCGCACCACCGGTAGCTTCACAGTCCTTGATTGCATTCGCGGCGGCCTGCGATGCCAGTGCCATAGGCGATATGTCGTTCGCTTCTCTTTCAACCACCTGACCCGCTCCGACTAAAATCGGAGTGGAATCTCTCAATGACGCAGCAGACAGCCTCACAAGATAAGTTCGGCCATATCTCGCAACTGCTGCTTGTCTGTCGTGGCCACTAACATCGTTGTCACTTTCGAATCACGCCAGATTTGCAGGCGCTCTTTAATGCGATCCTTAGGACCAATCAGCGCTAAAGAATCCGCCAGTTCATCCGGAATGACCAGAGCCGCTTCATCGCGCTTGCCCTCAAGAAATAACTCTTGGATTCTATTAGCCTCTTCTTCATAGCCCATACGACAAAATAAGTCGTTATGAAAATTGGCAGTCTTAGCGCCCATGCCGCCGACATAGAAGCTGAGAAAGTACTTCACGGCCAGCAGGCCAGCAGCAATATCGTCGGTGATATTAACTGTGACCATCTGGTTAATCTCAAAATCAGGCCGCATATTCTTCAGCGATTGTTCGTAAACGCTTTCGTCATAAGGATTATAAAACAAGGGAATCCAGCCGTCCGCTATTTCCGTTGCAAGCGCGACATTTTTGGGACCTTCGGCACCCATAAAAATCGGAATCTTATTACGCAGCGGGTGTGTGATAGGTTTCAACGGTTTACCTAAACCTGTGCCGTCCGCACCGGGATAGGGAAGCGGGTAATGCGGTCCGTCGTTAGTCACCGGCCCCTCCCGCGCAAAGACCTGACGGATAATATCTATATATTCGCGGGTTCTTGCCAGTGGCTTGGGGAAGGGTCGACCATACCAACCTTCTACTACCTGCGGGCCAGATACTCCAAGTCCAAGTGAAAAGCGTCCTTCCGACAAAAAATCCAAGCTAAGGGCATGCATCGCACAGGACGTCGGAGTGCGTCCCGATAGCTGCACTACTGCAGTGCCCAATTTTATCTTTTTAGTTTGCGCACCGATCCAGCACAAAGGGGTGAAGGCGTCGTTGCCCCAAGCTTCGGCTGACCACACTGAGTCGTAACCTAAACGCTCCGCTTCCTGCGCCATTTCTACGAAATTAGGGTTCGGTGCTGCGCCCCAATAGCCCTGAGCAAGACCCAGTTTCAAATCTCCCATGCGACCTCCTATTTAATGTGAACTAATTGTTGATATTTCGAACTAGACCGATCTCCTGCAGGGCGATCGAGCCAGATAGCGTGTTTCTATCAGAGCTTGGTTTGTGACTTTATAGTCTTCTCAGTTTTCGAGCTATAAGGCGGCCGCATGCCCGCCAGACCCGCAACATCTATTTTTGCCTGCTTGTAGATCGCTTTTGCATGGCTAAACGTTTTGAACCCATCATAACCGTGATAAGCGCCCATACCGGCAGGGCCGACGCCGCCAAAAGGCAAGTCCTCTTGCATGATGTGCATAATGACATCGTTCAGGCATACACCTCCCGAGGTTGTGCGATCGAGTACATCGCGTTCCTCAGCACCGTCAGCGCCAAAATAATACAGTGCCAGTGGCCGAGGCTGGCTATTAACATAGCGAATAGTTTCGCCGAAATCTTTGTAGGTCTTAATGGCTAATAGCGGGCCAAAAATTTCCTCTTGCAGGATAAGCATATCGTCGGTGGCATTTTTAACCACCGTTGGCGCTATTTTTCGGGTTCCGTGTTGCTTGCTGAAGTCTTCACCCTCAGGTGCTAATGAAATCACGTCTCCACCTTTATCAGCCGCATCCGTCAGGTTGTTGTGAAGCCGTTGAAAATGGCGATCATTGATGACGGACGTGTACTCCGGGTTATTCAGCATCGTGGGGTACATGCCTGCTACCGATATCTTGATTTCGCGAATAACCTCATCGAGTTTTTCTTCGGGCACCATCAGATAATCCGGCGCCAGACAGATCTGACCCGCGTTCATAGTTTTACCTAACATGATGCGACTGATAGACGTTTTGATATCAGCACTACGACTAATCAGCACGGGTGACTTACCACCTAATTCAAGCGTAACAGGCACCAAATTCTTAGCCGCTGCAGCCATGATGTGGCGGGCAATAGACGTCGCTCCAGTGAACAGGAGATGGTCAAAGGGTAAGCTGCTGAAGGCCGCGCCAACGTCTGGTCCGCCAGTAAAGATAGCGACTTCTTTTTCTTCCCAGGCATCTTTCACTAACTCGGCCATGACCTCCGATACCGCCGGCGTGAACTCAGAAGGCTTAATCATGCAGCGGTTGCCCGCCGCGAGAATGTCCGCAAGAGGCCCAAAGGTTAAGTTGACCGGAAAATTCCACGGGCTAATAACTCCCACGACACCAAGAGGCTGGTACTCGATCCGTGAACGACCGCCGAGTAGCCCTAGCGGAAACATGGTTTTACGTTTCTCCGGGCGCATCCAACCTCGGACTTGCTTGATAGCGCTTTTGAAAGGCCCAATACTGCCGGAGACGTCTGTCATCATGGACAGTTCACGCGGACGGCAGCTGAAGTCAGTATTTAGCGCTTCTACCAGCTTGTCTTGAAACTTGTGTATAGACGTCATACCGCGGCGCAATCGGTCGATGCGCACGTCAACGCTAACATGGCCCTCATTGAGGTAATCCTCGCGCTGAAGGTTAAGCGCCTTTATCAGACTTTCTGTTATCCGATCAGACGCAGTATTGGTATTGTGGGGAGCGTTCATGGAGTGTCCTCGCGTATTGTTACATTTCGCTGTATGACTGACCCTACCGAAGCTATGACACAAACTGTCCTTCTGCCATTGTCAGCTAGCCGGACAGTTTAATCTAATCAGCTCAACAAATGAAACCGCTGCCTCAAGTAGACGCCAATATCTGCCAAAGGGTATACTCGTTCCTTTGTTTATATAGAAGAAACATGCAAGTCATTACCGCTGCTGAGTCTATTGACCTCCTGCGCACCGTTGACACCATCACTCTCGGCTTCGGTCCGGTCTCGCCGATTCCGTTTATTGAGGCGTTGAGCAATCGCAATGATTGGCAGGAGCTAACGATTCGCTCGGGAATGCTGTCGGCCTACTACGGCGTATTATCTCATCCCAACGTTAAGTTACGATCATCCTTTTTCGGGCCGGTTGAGCGCGCTATGCAGTCTGCTGGCGCCGATGTGCAGTGCATACCCGGCGACCTGCGACGACTGCCCCTCTTTGCCAAAAAGAATCCCAGTCGTGTGTTGGTATGTGCTGTCGCGCAACCCGATAGCGATGGTTATATCAGCCTGTCAATCAACGCCCTGCAATATGAAGACATTACCGCCTGCGGGCGAGACCCAGACCGATTACTTGTTTTAGTAAGCACACCAAAATTACCACGAACGACAGGCTACTTTCCAGATTATCCACATCGTATCCACGTCGACGATGTCGATTTTTTAATTGAAAGTGACTTTAGTCCTCCCATTGTAGACGATTTGCCTCCCAGCGAGTTAACGCAAGCGCTGGCTAAAAATGTCCAGCCCTTTATTCCCAACAGAGCGACACTGCAGACAGGCTTCGGCAGTATACCGGGTGCAGTGGTGAAAACGCTGGCACAAGGACCCAACGGTGATTACGGCATTCACAGCGAAATGCTTACCAACGGACTAATGCACTTGCATAAGGCTGGAAAGGTAAGCAACGAGCATAAAGGTATTTTTCAGGGAGTGTCGGTCTGCGTATTCGCATTAGGCAGCACAGAGCTTTTACACTGGCTGCATGAGAATGAGCAGGTGCGATTCATGCCTGCAAAGTGTATTAATTCACCTTCCATTATTGCCGACAACATGAATATGCGCTCGATCAACGGGGCACTGATGCTGGATCTTGCAGGACAAGTCGTCGCCGATACCATTGACGGACGCCAGTACTCAGGTATCGGCGGCCATGAGGATTTTACCTCCGGCGCCAGTCTAGAAGAAGACGACCGCTCGATTATATGTCTTCCCGCCACTCTCACATTAGAGGGGCAGCTCACATCGCGCATCACTGAGCAGTTCAGAGCAGGGGCTATTATTACAACACCGCGGCACCAACTTGATATTGTGGTCACTGAATTTGGCGCAGCTGAAGTAGCTGGTTTGACAACAAAAGAGCGTGCGCATGCACTGGCCAATATTGCCCACCCACAATTTCGGGATGCCCTGCACGAGTCTGCGGAACGCATAGGCTTTATCTGACCACGCGCTACAGGTCAATAAAGCCGCTCATCCGTCGCACCCGGTACGTTTGCATGTTTTTCAAAGCAGGTATGCTTTGTTAAACACACAGCAGCTTAATATTAAAAAGAGATTTACACAGCCGTGCAGTTAGCCTAGGTTCTATAGAGTCCTCATTAACGAATGTCTTGCGGGAATCAGATAACGTAACTATGGCTTATCGACATCTTCCCGCTTCAGCATCCTGTACCTACCTCGTCGCGACTGTCGTCAGCTTACTGCCGCTGGCGGGCTGCAGTAGCAGTAACGATAGCAGCACCTACCTTAGCAAAGCGAATGCCACTCCTGGCGAGGCAGTATCACTGGGCTTTCTCCTAGCGGAAGACGCTGCACTGATTAAAGCCTATGCGGCTTAGTCAGACATATCTAGTGACTAAGCGGCTGTCAGCACTTGACGCTGCCGAGGTTGAGCCGATAAAGCACCTTTTCTTGGCATCTTTCAAGTTTCTTTCGCACTCGTATATGCATGCGCTTTGCTGGGTGACAAAGACTATAAAGTTAATACCGCATTGTCCGGAGGAAGAAAGTCTATAAAAAAAGGAGGCACTACATGCACAATTTAAACAACAAGACGGCCTTGATAACAGGAGCGGGACAAAGCGTTGGCCTCGGTGTCGCCCAGCAGTTAGCCAACGCAGGGGCCCATGTAATGGTCAACGACATTGTGGTCGAGCGGGCTCAGGCCGTCGCCCGCGCACTCTGCGCTGACGGTAAAAGTGCGACGGCCCTGGCTTTCGACGTCACAGACGCGGACCAAGTGAAACATGCGTTGCAGGACACCGCAGTTGATATTTTGGTCAATAATGTTGGCAATGCCGGCTCGATGCCCATGGCGCAAACACGCTTTATCGACTTGTCATTAGAAACAATTACACAGGTTATTAACGCCAATCTGTACGGCGTCATTCACTGTACACAAGCCGTATTGCCGGGCATGTGCGAGCGCGGTTTTGGTCGCGTCATCTGCATTGGCTCTGAGGCTGGAAGACAGGGACTGAGTATTGGTGTTAGTCCCTACGGCGCAGCGAAGGCAGCGATAGCAAACCTGATTAGACATGTCGCGCTTGAGGTTGCAGCCAACAATGTGACCTGCAATACGGTTTCTTTGGGATTGATGAACAATGTGCCAGCAGAATTTGCCAATGCCGTGCTATCGAGTATTCCGCTAGGTAGACTGGGAACGCCTGACGATGCGGCTTCGATGTGTCTCCTCCTCGCCTCAGACAGTGGCAGCTGGATAACTGGTCAAGAATTTGTTGTCAATGGTGGCAGCTCAGTGCGAGGTTAGCGTGAAATAATGGATAAATTACAGTCAGCCGAATATATTTTGACTACCACGCGTGCGGTGCGTAAACGCTTGGATTTAAATAAGCCTGTTGCGCGAGATGTGATAGAACAGTGCCTTGAAATAGCCCTTCAGGCACCTAATGGCTCGAACATGAACACATGGAAATGGATAATCGTAGACGACCGCGACAAGATTCGCAAAATTGCAAAAATATACGATCAGGCAATGAACGATTACATCACTATTTTGGGCGACGCAACAGGCGATAACTATATGGGCAGCCATATTCCTGGTGCAGAAAATATTTCGGAATCGGTAGATTACCTGCGCAAGCATTTAGCGGAAGTACCGGCAATAGCTTTCCCGTTATTAGCAGGCCGACTAGAAGGTGCCTCCGTATTTTATCAGGCCAGTCTGTGGGGGTCTATTTTGCAGTCGGTATGGAGCTTTTTCTTAGCGCTACGCACCAAAGGCATGGGCAGTGCATGGACAACTGCGCATCTATTTCGTGAGCAGGAAATTGCAGATTTACTGGACATTCCTGCAAACTATACGCAGGTCGGATTATTTCCTATCGCTTACACCCTCGGCACTGAATTTAAGAAAGGCTGGCGTAGTCCGGTCGAAGATGTCCTCAGCTGGAATACCTTTAAACAATAGCGACGACATCAATAACGATAAAAAGCATAGGTACGCATAAAATGATAACCATAGGACATAACGATGCCCGTTTATAGCGACCAGGAAAAGCACAGGCTGGATACCGTCAATCAACTGTTTGAAGGGCCCGCAGAATTCGATCGTTTAGCTATTTTTGATGAACAAGCGATATGGTGGAACGGGCTACCCCATATAGGCGATCCGCCGGGAGAGACAGAGCACAAGGGCATTGCTGCCATTGCCAGACTGATGGCAGGATCTCAGGATTCGTCAAACTTGGATCGCGGCGTAGACGCTTATGACCTAACACAAACGTCATTCGAGGATGTAATATTGCTCGCAGACAGCGATTATGTCGTGCGCCAGCACACTCAGCGCAGTAAAACACTCAGTGGGCGCGATTACTGTAATGTTTATTGTTTTGTGATCAAGTTCAATAGTGCTAATAAAATAACGTACATAACTGAGCACTGGAACACCTGGTATGCCAATAAATTTTTATTGGACAACTGGCAACTAGAACCCGCGCATCCTTCTGATGCCTAGTGATTGTTATGAAGCGGGGCTTTTCCTATCTCTTGTTTTGACGTCCTTGTACTGCGGCTCTTAAGGAGGCGCCAAGAAACGCACAAGGATCAATGCAATTTTTTAGATTATTGCGCAGACTAAATTAGCCATTGCTCCTATATCCAGATACCATTTTTTATACTCGGCGATCTCGTTGCCCACTCCAATATCCGAATAAAAGGGCGTATACCCTCGCACAGTGCGCTAAGTCGGGAGTGGGATGTGTTTTGTGGATGCGAAAGTGCGCGTCGTGCGCAACATCGTCAGATTCTACTTTTATAATATCAAGCACTCTCGAGTCGCTTATAGCTTAATTTATATTCGTTAAATCTTGGGTCGTCTCACGAAAATCTGCGGTAGTTTCCGCCACCAGATATAGAAATACAGCGTACGCTGCTACATTTTGGTCAAGAGCGTGGGGCGCGATTTTATCGAATGTGTCGTCGGCCGTATGGTGAAAATCAAAGTAATCCTGGCCATCTTGTAAAAGACTAACAATAGGCACGCCTGCCTCGCGCAGGTATTTCAGGTCTGGGCCACCTCTGGCAGTATTGTTACCCGATGCTATTCCCAACGGCTCTAACACCTTTGCGATCGCGGCCAGCTGCAGCACCTTCTGTTCATTGATACGGCTATCAAAACGCCAGATGTCGCCTGCTCCAAAGTCTGACTCGGTGGCGATAATGTGATCAGGCAGCTCGGCAGAATGCTCCAGCGCATAAGCCTTCGCACCCACAGTCCCCACCTCCTCAGCGCCAAAAAGAACCACCCGAATGGTGCGCCTCGGACCCTGAGGCAGCTGATCTATAATCAGTTTGGCAGCGCCCAGCACAACCCCAATGCCTGCGCCGTCGTCAACAGCACCGGTGCCCAGGTCCCACGAATCTAGATGCGCTCCCACCAGCACAATTTCCTGTGGCGCCTCGCGACCGACAATTTCGCCAATCACGTTGCCTGAGACTGCGCGCGGAAGCAGTTGTGGCGTGATGACTAGCTTCACCGTCACAGGCTTACCATATCCCAGCGCTCGGGTAAGCTGATCCGCATCCGGCGCCGCCAGCGCCGCCGTTGGTACACCGAGATCACCGCCAGTGTTGGCCTGCCGCATTTGACCAGCATGCGCAAAACGGTGACTGCTGGTGCCGACTGAACGAATCAGCGCTGCGACAGCACCCATTTTTTGCGACACATAGGCCGTCTCCCGCCGCTTTTGTACCGCAGAGCCATAGCCGGACCCGTCCCGGCTGCGCGCCATGACTTCATCAATAAATACAATTTTTCCTTCCACTTGCATACGCGGCGCTTGCTGTAGCGCTGAAAGTGAATTAAACACCACGACCTCAGCCTCTAAGCCCTGTTCCCCGGTACTGGAGCTGCCCCCCAGCGCCGCAATAGTCAAGGACTGCGGAAACGGTGACACGATCTCAGCAAGCTCAACACCACGCAACCATACCGGCACCTGAAATGGCTCCACATGGACATTCTGCAGCCCCAAGGCCTGAAGTTTCTCCACTGCCCAATACCGAGCACGGGCTTCGGCTTCTGTCCCCGCCAGCCTCGGGCCGACTTCTGTGGTCAAGGATCGAACCAGTTCGTACCCCTGATTACCCTGCCGTGCCAAATCCAGCAGCTGATGCGCTGTCGCAGTCATTGCTGGGGTTACAGTGGAAACGGGTGATTCGGCCTTCGCATGCAGTGAAGCCAAACCTACCGCCAAAACTGCCAGTAACACTTTCATCGACTCACCTTATGAAAACATAATACCCAAACCCAGATAGGCCGGGCTTAAGCATTAGGTATCAATCCGACCAATAAATTGACCACAATCGCGATGGATCTCTGTTTACTCAGCTCTTGCTGATCCCGCAACCGCAACCACATCTCACCAGACGCTATCGCATCTACAGCGTCGCGCTCTGCTTGCGGCAGCGTTTTCAGCTCGGGCAGCCAATCGTCGAGGTCTTTTCGCAGACCACGTTGGTAACGCTGGTAATTCTTATGCAGCAGTTCCCAACGCCAGCCATTCGCTTTAGCCGCGCAAATATCATTGGCATGAGTGTCATATCCTTCGGCACGATATTCAACTACGCGCTGAACACGCTCCTTAAGCGCTCCGCTGCGGTCTCCTCCTATAAAGAGCGCCTCCATACTCTTCCGGCTTTGCTCGTCCGCTGCCAGAAACAGGCTTTCCATGTCGAGGAAATGGCGAAAAAAAGACCGAATACCAATGCCAGCGCGATCCGATATTTGTTGCGCTGTAGGCACCAAAATGCCCTCCGCTACCATGGACCGTGCGGCATCGATGATGGCCTGTCGAGTGCGTTGAGTGCGCTGGCGCCGGCCATCAGATTCGGATGCTACGTCAACGTTTTTACTGTTCTGTAAAAGGTTGCTCACCATTATGACCACCGGCAAATAAGAGACTGAGGTTAGCACATCTGCTTGCCGCACCAAACCGCTAATGGCAGTATGTGTGTCATAGAAAACATTAAGGAATGCCCAGTGGAATATATCGTCATTAACACTATTGCCATCCTCACGTTCGACGATGGCAAAACGAACGCAGTCGGAGGTCTATGCCCCTGAACAGGCTGTGACAGCAGGGTTTATCGACGAGACGGTGGCGGTTATCTTGTTTTGGCATGTCGTGCGATCACGATCTTCCCACTACCCCTCTCGAAAATTATTCTTCAATAATTTGCCAGCAAAATTTAGCGGTCGACACTCAAAAAGCTCAATTTTACTGAGCCATTTGTACTTGGCCAGAATCAGAGTTCCACGCTGGAAGCGGCCGATGCAGTGCTTAAGACGGTTTCTGAAAATTCGAACTCGTGTCTTGCCGCTGGCTCATACACCGATCTAGCTCATAGCCTGTTACCTTTATAGGCCTATGAGGTGAACTTTTAATACCTGCCCTGCAGAAGCGCCACTGGGCAAAGAGTTGAAACCCTTCGTGTGATCCCTCCTAGCGCTATCTGACTAGTTGTACAAAGTACGCAGCGTTCCATATAGTGTCTGTAATATAATGCGGCTAAACATCGGTAAACGATAGATTATGTCAAAGCGACAGCAATCGGCACTCCAGGAAACATTTTTCGACATCATTTTTGGGACAGAGACGCCTGCCGGAAAATGGTTTGATATCGTGTTGATCATTGTCATCATCGCCAGTGTCGCGGTGATCATGTTGGATTCAGTCGGAACGTCCGACGCACCGTATGGCAGTCTCTACCTAAGGCTGGAATGGGTTTTCACGTTACTATTCACCGTGGAATATCTGATCAGGATTTGGTGCGCGCCAAATCGCAAAGGTTATGTCTTCAGCGTTTACGGTGTCATCGATTTACTGTCACTGTTGCCCACTTATCTCTCCTTGTTGGTACCACAAACGGCACCGCTCCTGATTATCCGAGTATTGCGTATTCTGCGTATTTTCCGCGTACTCCGGCTGTTTGCATTGCTACAGGAGGCCAATTTCCTAGCAGCGGCCCTGCGGCGCTCAGCACGTAAGGTCTTTGTCTTTTTTGCGCTTATGATAATGATAACGACCATTTTTGGCTGCCTGATGTATGTTGCCGAAGGCGGGCAAAACGGGTTCGATAACATTCCGGTGAGCATTTACTGGGCCATCGTGACGATCACCACAGTAGGTTATGGTGACGTGGTGCCGCACTCAAGCATCGGGCGAGCGATTTCTGCTGTTGGCATGCTGATTGGCTATGCCGTAATCGCAGTTCCCACCGGCATCATCACCGCCGAACTGACGGTGAGCCAAAGAGCCCAAAGCGAAAAACAAGCGCGAGAAGCGCGTAATTGCAGTAACTGTGCGGCTGTCGAACAGGACCCAGAGGCTCACTACTGCCGCGCCTGCGGCACTCCCCTGCCTGAGCCTGACCATGGCCCAGCATAGATGCCCGAACACAATACGGGGCCTGTTAACTATATTGGTAATAAAATGGCGATTAATGGTGTGACAACACGCTTTAAGTCGAATATGCTGCCGTCAGCAAAGAACGGTAATTAGCAATAGTTATCTCGGCAATCCGAATTGCAAGGCACTAAACATGATCTATCTTCAAAAAATTACGTCAGCTGTTGCTGTGTTTATGGCGTTATGCCTTTACCTTCCGACCGTCGCGCTCGCTGACGGTGTGTTAGAGGAAGTGGTGGTAACCGCTCAAAAACGGACACAAAATCTTCAGGATGTCCCCGTTGCAGTATCCGCCTTCACCGGCGAGCAGCTGCGCGCGGCGGGTGTTCGCGACATGTTCGAACTGGCATCGATCGCACCTAGCCTTCGGGTCACGCAATCGCAAAGCTCGTCCAACACGTCCTTCGGTATTCGGGGAATTTTCACCAGCACACAAAACTTTGGTTTAGAGTCCTCAGTAGGCCTCTATGTCGACGGCATCTACCGGTCGCGACAGGGTTCAATGATCAATAATATGATCGATATCGCTTCCGTTGAGGTATTGCGCGGACCGCAGGGCACTCTCTTTGGGCGAAATACGCCCGCCGGAGCGGTTTTGCTGGATACAGTGGCACCTGATTTTGAGGGTTCCGGCTTCATCGATGCAGGTGTCGGCAACTACGGTTTACTGGATATAAGCGGTGCCAAGTCATTTACCGTAATCGATGACGTGCTGGCAGTCCGGTTTACCGGTTTCAATATGGATCGCGATGGCTACGTTGATCTCATTGGCCAGGAAATCCAAGAGAATGACTCACTGAACGACAGAGACCGCTGGGGCCTGCGCTTTCAGGCGCTCTATACGCCCAACGACGATCTCACCTTCCGTTTTATTGGCGACCATTCAGAAGTTGACGAGGCATGCTGTGCCGTCGGCAACTGGCAGACTAATTTCGAGACTCAAAACCCAGCGCCGCCGAATGCAATTGTGGGCAGCGACACCGTGGTCCAAGACAATCTTGGCGGAACGGTGTTGAGTGGAGATGACTTTTATGATTA
>CAJXWP010000075.1 GCA_913062625.1 uncultured Haliea sp.
CCGCAGACTTTTAAGGTCGCGGGGACGTAATGCAGTGACGTCTATTCCATCAAAGATAACCTGCCCAGAGGTGGTTTTAATGAGGTGCAAAATTGAGCGTCCGATGGTGGATTTTCCACTGCCTGATTCTCCTACCAGACCCAGCACTTCACCACGATAGATATCGAAACTCACATCGTCAACGGCCTTTACCGGCGCGCTACTCTGTTGAAACCAGGTACACAAGTTTCGAATCTGGAGCAGTGGTTTCGAGGCGGGCAAACTATCCTGCTTGCCACCCCTTGGAATGGCCCCCAACAGTTTTTGGGTGTAAGGATGCTGGGCGTTGTGGAAGATATCTTCGCAGCTTCCGCTTTCTACCACCTTGCCTTGTTGCATGACGACAATCTGATCTGCGATGTCAGCGATCACTGCTAGATCGTGACTGATAAAGACAATGCCAATCTCGCGCTGTTTTTGTAGGTCCGCGAGCAATTCCAAAATTTGCGCTTGTATGGTGACATCTAAAGCTGTGGTCGGCTCGTCTGCGATCAACAGCTTCGGTTCATTGATCAGCGCCATAGCGATCATGACCCTCTGGCGCATCCCGCCGGAGAACTGGTGTGGATAGTGGTCGATGACGGAGGCACACTCTCGAATGCCAACTTCTTGCAGCAGTTCTAGTGCGCGCTGGCGGGCTGCGGTGCGGGATACTTTTTTGTGATACAGCAGTGGCTCCATCAACTGATCGCCAACGGTCATGTAGGGGTTGAGGCAGGTCATGGGGTCCTGAAATACCATGGCGATGTCGCGGCCACGAATTTTGCGCAGTTGGGCCTCGCTGAGCTGCAGCAGGTCCTGACCTTGGAACAGGGCTTGGCCGCTATCGATGCGTCCCGGTGGACGTGGAATAAGTCCTAACAGGCTGCAGCAGGCCACTGATTTACCCGAGCCTGATTCACCAATAATGGCTGTGATCTTGCCGGACTCTACGCTGAAACTGACATTGTCTACGGCCTTGTTGGTCCCCATGCGAGTGACGAAACTGACGCTTAGATTTTTGACTTCAAGCACCGGATCAGTCCTTTGCGCCGCGCACGTCCAGCGCGTCGCGCAGTCCGTCACCGAGGAAATTGAGCGAAAACAGCGTCAGCGTCAGAGCAAGACCAGGAAACACTAATAGCCAGGGATACTCCTCCATAGATTCTGCGCCATATGAAATGAGTAGCCCCCATGATGTTTCGGGGGGCTGCACGCCTAAGCCCAAGAAACTGAGAAAGGCTTCCAACAACATGACGCTGGGAATAGTTAGCGTGGTGTACACGATAATGGGCCCTAGTGCATTGGGGATTAGGTGGCGACGAATAATGGCGGCGGTCGGTAGGCCGAGGGAGATCGCCGCCTCAACAAATTCCTGTTGGCGCAGGGACTGCACTTGTGAGCGCATAATGCGCGCCATGGTCAGCCACTCTACGGCGCCGATCGCCAGGAACAGCAGCAGCATATTGCGACCGAATACCACCATCAATAACACAATAAAAATCATAAAGGGTAAGGCATAGATGATGTCTACGAGACGCATCATGACCGCGTCCACGCGACCGCCCATGTACCCAGCAATGGCACCCCAGGTTACGCCAATCAACAGGGCCACGGCTGTGGCGATAAACCCTACTGCTAGTGAGATACGGCCACCGAACATAATTTGTGTGAGCAGGTCGCGGCCGAAAATATCGGTACCCAGCCAATGTGCTGCAGACGGTGGCGCAGCGCCTAGCTCCAAGTCCTGCTGTGCGTAATCATAAGGCGCAATCCAGGGTGTGACAGCAGCAATAAAAATGAACAGCAACAGCACTGTTAGCCCTAACACGGCTAGGCGATTGCGGCGCAAGCGCAGCCAAGCGTCCCGCCATAGCGACGTTCCCTGTTCAGCCTGCGCGACATCATTAATTTCGGGTGTGGTCACTACTGCGCCCTCAACTGATTACGCAGGCGCGGATTCATCCAAGCGGCCAGGATGTCGGACAGCAGATTAAACACTACGATGAGGGTTGCCAGGAATACCGTAGAGCCAAGGATCATGGTGTAGTCGCGATTGAAGGCGGCCTGTACATAGAAGCGACCGAGGCCGGGTATCTGGAAGATGGTTTCAACCACAAAGGAACCTGACAGCAACCCCGCGAAGGCCGGTCCCAGAAATGCTACGACCGGAATCATTCCGCCGCGCAGGGCGTGACGGCTAACCACCTGCCATTCAGGCAAGCCCTTGGCGCGGGCAGTGCGAATATAATCCTGCGACATCACTTCTAGCATTCCGGCCCGACTGAGTCTGGCTATATAGGCTGCGTAGGCAGCCCCCAGTGTAATTGCTGGCAATACTTTGTCTCCCGGACTGTCGCCCCAGCCTGAAACAGGCAGCCAATCCAGATAGACGCCAAACACTAATATCAGTATCGGTCCGAGCAGCAGTGATGGCATGCAGATGCCGATCATGGCAACGGACATGGGGATATAGTCCTGCGCAGTATTGGGCTTCAGTGACGCGACGACTCCGGCAATACCCCCGATCACTAGTGCCACCAGCAGTGCGTATAGAGCAAGTTCTGCGGTGACAGGAAATCCTGCGGCAATGAGTTCGTTGACGCTTCGCCCGGGATATTTAAAGGAGGGCCCCAGGTCCCCATGGGACAGATCACCCAGGTAGGCGGTGTATTGCTGAAACAGCGTAAGGTTTAATCGGTATTGGGCTTCAAGTGCCGCCTTGACCTCTGGGACGACGGCTTTTTCGCTATCGAAGGGGCCGCCTGGTGCCACTCGTATGAGGAAAAAAGTTACGGTGATGACCACCAGTAATACTGGAATGGCCTGTAACAGACGAGAGCCGATAAACCGCCACATTACTCAACGACTTCCTGATTTTTATCCAGCCAGATGTATCTGAAGTTGACGTAATCCATCAGGTTGGGTGGCAAGCCCTGTACACTGGGGTGGATCAGGTGATTGCTGGTGTAGGTGTAGATAGGGATGATAGGCATCTGTTCCATAAGCCGTGTTTCTGCCTGGTGGAAGATCGCGTAGCGCTCCGCCCGCGACTTGGCTTGAGGCGCTTGGTGCTGGATCAGTTTGTCATAGTCAGGGTCGCAAAAACCAGTGCTGTTGTTGCCGCCGTCGCACAGGAACAGGTCGAGGAAATTGTTGGGGTCAACATAGTCCCCTATCCATCCGCGTCGCGCCATCTGGAAATCCATTTGGTCCACTGAGTCGAGGTAGACCTTCCACTCTTGGTTAGTAAGCGTGATGTCGATGTTGAGTGCGTCTTTCCACATCTGTTGCAGCGCCACTGCGATTTTCAGATGACTTTCACTGGTGTTATAGGTGAGCTCCAGCCCCGGCCATCCTTTACCGTCAGGATAACCCGCCTCTGCCAGTAGTTTTCGCGCGGCTTCTATATTGTGGTCGAATACTTTAGGTGGCCAATAACCGAGGGTACCGGGGGGCGTAATACTGTAGGCGGGCACATTGCTTTTGTGTAGCACGGTATTGTTGAGACGCTCGCGATCCAGTGCCATGGAAAGTGCCTGCCGCACGCGCACGTCATCCAGCGGTGGTTCATTGATATTGAGAAGGTAGTAGTACGTGCCGAGATAGGGTGCGTTTGCATACGGGCTGTCTTCCATTGCGCGATACACGGGGATTTTTTCTAGCGGAATGGTCTGCGTGTAATGTAGTTGTTCCACCCGAAACATGCGTTCTTCACTGGCAATATTTTCTGTGGGATAGAACACGATGCCGTTAAGTTTCACCCGGTCTCGGTCCCAGTATGTGTCACTTTTTTCAACACTGAGGCGGCGGTTTAGTTGCCAGTCCTTGAGACGGAAAGCGCCATTGCTGACGATATTTTCGACCCTGGTCCAAGGGGTAAAGCGGTCAGTGGCTTTGCCGTGTTTTTCGATGGTGGGCCGGTGCAAAGCGAAGGTGCTGTGATGGTCCATGAGCTGTATGAAATAGGGTGTGGGTGTGCTGAGTTGCACCTGAAGAGTATGTTTATCGAGAGCTTTGACCCCGACCTCAGAGAAATCTTGTATTTTGCCAGTGGCAAACGCTTCGGCATTTTTCAGCGGATACAGCATATAGCCGTACTGATTGCCCATAGCGGGATTCAGCGCGCGCCGCCACGACCAGACATAATCCTCCGCTGTCATGAGATCGCCGTTGGACCACTTGGCTTGAGGGTTAAGGTGAAAGGTAATCGTCAGGCCATCGTCGCTGATGTCCCAGCGCTGTGCTACGCCGGGCTCCGATTCCAGAGTGTGCGGATTTTTTACGGTAAGTCCTTCGAAGAGCGCGTTGATGATGAGGCTTTCTGGGATTCCCGTAACAACATGAGGATCCAAGCCTTGAGGTTCTGCGCCATTTCCAAAGTGTAATATGCCATCGCGATTGCCTTGGACGACATTGGATTCACCCCTGCCGCAGGCCAACAGAGCGAGGCAAGTCAGAACAATGCACAGAAACTTAAGTACGCCAAATCGCATAGGGTCGGTTCAATCCAAAAACGTGCAGAAGCGCTCGGTAGCGGTGGGAAGTATTATGACACTAAAGCCGAGCAACCATAAGGTATCCGCAAGCCGTTGCGAGGACATCGTACGGTATCGCACAGTGTGAGGTGCCACCGAGACTGGCGACACCGCTGCCGATTTAGGCGGCTGACTTTTTCCGTGGATTAACCGCAGGGCCGATGTAGCGCGCGCGCGGTCGAATGAGGCGACTGTCGCGCCGGAATTCTAGGAAGTGGGCGATATAGCCATACACACGCGACATAGCAAACATGGCGGTGAAATTAGGGGTGGAAATCCCCAGACTGTGGAACACCGCGCCCTTGTAAAACTCCACATTGGCCCAGATTTCCTTGTCCTTGTGGGCAAATTCGCGCTGGCAAGCCTCCTCTACTGCGACCAGGGTAGCCAGTAGATTTTTGCTTTGCTCATCCCTACACAGCTCTACCGCCATCGGCTTGAGAATCGTGGCGCGCGGGTCAACAGTGCGGTATTCGCGGTGCCCCATGCCCATAATTTTGACTTTGTTCGCGAGGCACTCTTTGACGTAGGCATCAGCCTTCTCAGGGCTGCCGATTGCTATGGCCATTTCCAGCGCGGCCTGATCGGCGCCACCGTGTAATTTACCGAATAAGGTGCCGATAGAGGCTGATATGCATGATTGGATGGGTGCGAGAGTGCTAGCGCAGACACGACCGGCAAAGGTCCCGCAGTTATAGCTGTGTTCCATTTGCAACACCTGAGCAGCATCCAACATACGCACTTGTTCCTCGGTTGGGGTAGTGCCATGCAGCATGGTTAAAAAGTTTTCATGGAACAGTTTCCCGGGCACCGGTTGCAGGATGACTTTATTTTGGGACAGGCGATGGCGGGCGGCGATCAGTGCAGAAATTTTCGCGGCCAGAAACAGGCCCTGTTCAGCGTCCGGCCCGATCTCTAAAGTCTCTTCCTCAGGTAGCATGAGCAGTGGGACTAATCCTTGCAGCATCAGCATGGGGTGAATGTCTTTTGGAATCTGTTGCAAAAGATCCATTTCGGTGCGGCTGAGGTGAGAGTGGCGGCACATAAATGCCTTCAGTCGACTTTTCTGCTGTTCACAGGGCCATTCACCAAATAACACCATCCAGACGACATGCAGAAAGGGGACTCCGACCATGTCCGTTATGTCGATGCCCCGATAACTGAGCAGGCCGATGTCGCCTTGCACGTCCGATATTGCTGTCTCTCCGACAATAATGCCGGCCAAATCAGTTGAAAAAAGAGGTTCGTTGTTAGACATCTGGCTTTACTCGGGAGTGGTAATATTTGGCATTATAGGCTTGGTAAGTCAATTAGAAGAGTTAATTATACTTATCAATGTATTAGAATAGCTAATATGAGATTAGAGAATAGTGAGTTGCGTGCTTTTCGTGCTGTGATCGAAGAGGGCGGTTTCAAGCGGGCTGCGGACGCTTTACATATCAGCCAATCCGCCGTGAGTCAGGCTGTGGCAGGGTTGGAGTTTAAGTTAGAGGCTCCTTTGGTACAGCGCGGTAAAGAGCTTAGACTGACCGATGTGGGTCGACGCCTGTTTGACCATGCGGTTGACGTGTTGTTGGATGAGCAGCAGACGTTAGAAGACATCGTGCAGCTTAAACAGGGGAAGACTGAGACCTTGAGTCTGGCGCTGAGCGCCTCGGTAAATCGTTTTGACGCGCCTGCGTTAATAAGCGCTTACTATCAAGAAAATCCGCATATTAGAATGAAGGTGGCAGAAATGCCATCCCGCAGCATTATTTCCGCTGTACTCTCAGGCAATGCAGAATTGGGCCTTGGGCCTTTCCAAAAAGACATGATCGCGTTCGAAACAGTTCCTCTTTACGGTGACTCACGTCATTTGGTCGTGAGCCCTAGGCACCCGCAGTATGAGGAAATGATTAATGGAGATGAAGGAGCGCTCAAGTTGACGCCTCTTATTGCTTCGGCATTGGACAACCCTGAGCTGCGCCCTGCTATACAGCGACTGCGCGATCAGTTCAGTACTGTTTGGGAAGTGAGCAGCCTGCCGCTGCGCATTCATATGGTAGAAGAAGGTATGGGTGTGACCTTTATCGACCGTAAGTTGTTAGAGGAGCACCCCAGTTGCGCCAACTTTCGCATCATGGATGATGTATCCTTCGGCCGCATCGAGAAGCAGGTGGGGCTTTACTACCGCGCGGGTAAGAATCTCAGTGGCAGTGCCAAAAACTTTATTGCTCTTTGTCGACGCTACTGGAAATTATAGGGTCGATTCGGTTGCAGCGAGAATCTTTAAAAATGTCGGCTATGGAGCTGTGCTAAATGCCCGTCACACTGCGCAACACTAATGTGAAAAAGCTCGCCGACCAGACTTTCGACGTGTTGATCGTTGGCGGCGGCATCAATGGCGCTGTCAGTGCTGCTTCTTTAGCGGGCCGGGGTGTGCGGGTTGCCTTGATTGATCGGGGCGATTTTGGCGGTGGCGTGAGTTCTAACTCTTCTAACTTGGCCTGGGGCGGCATCAAGTACCTTGAGAGTCTGGAGTTTTTTCTGGTCAATAAGTTGTGTAAATCGCGCAACCGACTAATGCGCGCTTACCCGTCGACGGTGAAAGAGATTCGCTTTCTAACCACTATCCAGCGCGGCTTTCGCTTCCCGCCATTCTTTATTTATCTTGGCAGTGTGTTGTACTGGCTGATGGGGCGATTTGTCACTCAGGCACCGCGCTACATCAGCGCTCGTGGAATCAAGGCGACAGACCCTGTGATTGACACCAGTGACGCGGCAGGCGGTCTGGAATATTCCGACTGCTATTTATATGACAATGACGCCCGCTTCGTCTTCAACTTTATTCGTAAGAGCCTAAATTTTGGATGCATCGCCGCAAACTATGTTGAGTCCATAAGTGCTCGTCGAGAGGAGGGGCAGTGGATCACAAGTGCACGGGAAATGACCACTGGAGAGCACTTCGAAATACGTTCAAAACTCGTTATCAATGCCTGTGGTCCTTGGGTGGATTCGCAAAACCGTATCGAGGCCCGAAAGACGCAATATCACCATCTGTTTTCAAAGGGTGTCCACCTGATCGTTGATCAGATTACCGATAGTCCAAAAGTGCTGACGTTCTTCGCCAACGATGGTCGGATGTTCTTTCTGATTCCTATGGGACCAAAAACCTGTATTGGCACCACCGATACCCAGGTCTATTCCCCTGAAGTTGAGGTGACCGACGAAGACCGTGACTTTTTATTGGAAAACACCAACGTACTATTGAATCTTGATCAGCCGCTCACTAGGGACAGCATAATATCCGAACGCGTGAGTGTGCGGCCACTGGCTATCGAGGGTGAGAGCGGAGAGGCCGATTGGGTGCAGTTGTCACGCAAGCATGTTATCGAAGTGGATGAAGCACACCAGCACCTCAGTATCTTCGGTGGAAAATTAACCGACTGCCTTAATGTCGGCGACGAAGTGGCGGCGTGGGTCAAGCGGTTAGGTATTGCTGTGCCTCAGGCAGGCAACCGCTGGTATGGCGAGGCAGGAACCGAACTGCGGGATGAATTTATGTTGCAGGCAAAACTGATGGACCTAGATGCGCTGACGGATCTTTCATCTTCGGAGTCCTTGTCCGAACGCTTCTGGCGTCGCTATGGTGAGAGCGCTTTTGGCTTACTGGAGCGTATTCGCGAAGATGAAAGTAACGCCTCACTGTTAATTGAGAATGCAGAATACACGCGTTGCGAAATTGAATTGGCTGCCCGCCGCGAGATGATTGTAACGCTCGAGGACTTTATGCGCCGTCGGTCCAAGATCGAGCAGGTTGTGCGTCGTGAAGATATTGCCAGTGCGCCAGGCCTTCATGAGGCCTGTGATATTTTGTTTGGGCAACAAGCGGTAGTACGTCTGAATGAATATCTCAACGCCGGGCCTAAATAAAAAGGGCTACCAAAGTGGCCCGTGTGGTTCAGTGTCTATCGATGTTCGGGTTATGGCTTGGCGCCATGTGTACCTAAGTAATGTGAGCTGAATTTGGGCCGCTCTTCCAGCGCGTCATTGATCTCGTAGATACGCTCATAGTTGGTGTTTTTAATCAGCCACCTGCCATCCACTTTTAGATAGCGATCCCAGTAGAGTGCGGTGCCATGGGTTTTGACATTATGGTTGAGAATCCACATATTGTCTGCGAGATACCAAAGAGCCGTTGCCTCGGTGTCGCTTAAGATTTGGATCTCCGGGTGGTGTGCGTTGTGCTGCCCTACGGCTTCGGTGGTGAAAGACTTCCCGATGTTGGCGACGTACTCATGCTTACCTTGAAGTTTCCACTCGTAGTTTCCACCGCGAAAATGCACGCTGACGTCGTCGTGAAACAGCGTGGCTAATTCTTCGAGGTTTGCGGTGTCCACACAGCGGAAGTAGGCGTGCTTAAGCTGCTTAATAGCCTCAATATCCATGAGCCGTTGAATATCGCTACGCAGTTCTTCAATGCCGCCTGCGCTGGCGTTTAACGGCAGACCACCGGTTATTCCCATATTCTTTTTATTGAGTACCTGACGTTCGCTCATTCTGTATTCCTCTTTAAATAAGGCAGATGGACCCATTATGGACTGGTCAGCCGATTATAGGCGCTAGCAGGCATATTGTGACATCTTCACAGTCAGCCCCCCTGTGATTGTACTGCCTAGGCCCATCCACTAGAATGCCGTCCCCTCCTGTGGTCGTATAACAAGACTACCTTCACCGATTGGTCCAGTTATTTGATCCAGTTCCTTGCCCTGTCATTCGGGTGGGCGCTTTCTGTTGACGAGAAATACAGATGTTTGAGATTCAGCCGAGCAAAATCGCGAGCGCGAAAAATGATCTCCTGTCCGGGTTAACCGTGGCTTTGGCGCTGGTGCCAGAAGCCGTGGCGTTTGCCTTTGTAGCCGGTGTGCAGCCACTGGTTGGCCTGTACGCCGCGTTTATGGTGGGTTTAATCACCGCTTGTCTCGGCGGGCGGCCAGGTATGATTTCGGGTGCTACCGGTGCGCTTGCCGTAGTAATGGTAGCGCTGGTGGCTGATCACGGCGTGGAGTATCTGTTCGCGACGGTGGTGATGATGGGCGTGCTGCAAATTAGTGCTGGGGTCCTGAAGCTGGGAAAATTCATCCGCATGGTGCCTTACCCCGTTATGCTTGGCTTTGTGAACGGTTTGGCGATCGTAATTTTTCTGGCGCAGCTTGGGCAGTTCGGCGTGGCCGGAGAACCGGGTTGGTTGCATGATACGTTTATGCAGGGGTCTATTCTTGATGTGTCTTGGATAGAGGGTTCGCAACTGCATATCTTGCTGGGGCTGGTCGTGCTGACGATGGCGATTATTCATTTTCTGCCACGATTTACGCGGGCTTTGCCGTCGTCGCTGGTGGCGATCTTGGTAGTCAGCGGATTAGTGTTCGGGTTGGACTTGGAAACTCGAGTGGTCGGCGATGTGGCTTCAATAAAAGGCGGGCTGCCCAGCTTTCACATACCCTCGGTACCTTTTAGCTTCGATACATTAATCATTATTTTTCCTTATGCGCTTATTCTTGCGTCGATTGGCTTGATTGAGTCGTTGCTGACGCTGCGCCTGGTGGATGAAATCACCGAAACTAGAGGTCGCGGAAACAAGGAGTGTGTTGCGCAGGGTATCGCCAATACTGCGACGGGTCTGTTTGGTGGTATGGGCGGTTGCGCCATGATTGGCCAAAGCATGATTAACGTGAACTCGGGTGGCCGTGGCCGTCTCTCAGGCATTACTGCCGCATTAAGTTTGCTGCTTTTTATTCTGGTTGGGTCTTCGCTGATTGAAAAAATTCCACTGGCTGCGCTGATAGGCGTGATGTTCATTGTGGTGATAGGCACTTTTGAGTGGAGTAGTTTCCGTGTGATACGCAAAGTGCCGCGCAGCGACGCGCTGGTCTTGCTATTGGTTTCAGCCGTTACGGTGGCCACCGATCTTGCGATTGCAGTGGTCGTGGGGGTGATTGTTTCTGCGCTGGTTTTTGCTTGGGAGCATGCCAAGCACATTCTGGTGGAAGCACGCGAAGACCATAAGGGTTCAACGGTTTACGCGGTGACCGGCCCGCTATTCTTTGGATCGGTGACCTCTTTTTTAGAGCGTTTTGATCCGTCTAAAGACAAAGATGATGTGGTTATCGATTTCGCGCGGTCACGGGTAGCGGACCACTCTGGCCTTGAGGCTATAGACACGCTTGCTGAGCGCTATCTTAGCGTCGGCAAGACGCTGCATCTGGTGCACCTGAGCGAGGAGTGTCGCAAATTACTGCGCAGGGCGGGTAGCCTCGTGGAAGTCAACGTGATTGAAGACCCCAAATACTTCGTCGCGGATGACATTCTCGGTTGATCCCCCCGTGGCGTTTTCGGGTCTATCAACGCCAGGCTTGTCTTGCGAGACTCTATTGGCTGTTAAATATTAAAGTACTCAGCAGTCTGGTCCAGCGCCTTGCTGAGCGTATCTACTAGACAGCCTATTTTATTGTGAATGCAGATTAATAGTGGCGCGGCGTTATTCCGAGGCGCCGTCTGCTAATCAGGCCTATTAGCGCTATGCGAAGATAAGGCCTAAAGTGGTGTTTTCACGCCGGTATAATTGCATGGATATTAGGAGATCCCCGTGAGTGTTGATAGAGACAGCTCTGTACCCTTGGCAGATGATTCTGCCTACGCCAATGTTTTCAGTTTTATGGGGTTGCCGCTTAGCCGTGACATTGATCAACACGCTCTGGACGTCGTCGTTATGGGCATCCCCTATGATTTGGCCACGAGTGGTCGTGCCGGCGCACGCAACGGGCCCAATGGTATTCGTCAGGCCAGCGCTCACTTGCGCTGGGAGGAGCGACGCTGGCCTTGGGGCTTTCAGCTGGCCAGTCGTCTGCGCGCGATAGACTATGGCGATATACGATTTTCTGCAGGCGATAGTGCTGACATGCTGTTACAGGTTGAGGCACACGCAGCGCGCATTACCGGCGCGGGGAAAACGTTGGTTAGCTTGGGAGGCGATCACTTTGTCACGTTAGCACTGCTGCGCGGCCATGTCGCTGCGCACGGGAAGGTGGCATTGATCCATTTTGACGCCCATACCGACACCTATGCTTCGCATGAAAAATACGATCACGGGAGTATGTTCTATCGAGCACCGCAGGAGGGACTTATCGACCCTTCTCAGTCTATCCAGATTGGCATACGTACCGAGTATGATTACGCCGACCATACATATCAGGTGATTAGTGCCGATCAGGCTAATGAACAGTCGGCGCAAACGATTGTCGACGCGATCAAGGCTAGGGTCGGTGATACGCCGGCTTACCTCAGTTTTGATATCGACTGCTTAGACCCGGCTTTTGCGCCGGGCACAGGTACGCCGGTCGTTGGTGGGCTCAGTACTTCCAGGGCATTGCAGGTTTTGCGCGGTATTGCAGATCTGAATATTGTGGGTTTTGACGTTGTTGAAGTAGCGCCGGCCTACGATCATGCAGAGGTTACTGCCCTAGCGGGCGCCTCGCTGGCGTTGGAATTCCTTTACATGAAAGCCAGTCGCGGCTGACACGACACAGCGGAATAGGCAGGTTTTAACAATGGCAAAGCAGACAAAATGGCAGGCGCTGAATTGGCAGGATCCATTCTTGCTAGACGAGCAGCTCACAGAGCAACAGCGTATGGTGCGCGATACCGCACGTCAGTACGCGCAAGAAAAGTTGCTGCCCCGGGTGCGGGAGGCTTTTCGTAATGAGCAGACCGATCTGGCTATTTTTCGTGAAATGGGCGCGTTGGGACTGTTGGGCGCTACCATTGACGGCTATGGCTGCCCTGGCGTGGACTACACGTCCTATGGCCTTATCGCCCGAGAAGTGGAGCGGATAGATTCCGGTTACCGATCTATGATGAGCGTCCAGTCCTCATTAGTGATGTATCCTATTTATGCTTATGGCAGCGAGGCACAGCGAGAGAAATATCTTCCAAAACTTGCCACCGGTGAGTGGGTTGGTTGTTTTGGTTTGACTGAACCGGACCATGGCTCTGACCCCAGCGGCATGGTGACGCGGGCCAGAAGTGTCGACAGCGGTTACCAGATCAGCGGCGCAAAGATGTGGATTACCAACAGTCCGATTGCTGATGTTTTTGTCATTTGGGCAAAAACGGACGATGATAAAATTCGCGGGTTTATTCTGGAACGGGGTATGGCCGGGCTGAGTGCGCCGACGATAGAAGGGAAGCTTGCCCTGCGCACTTCCGTCACGGGACAAATTATTATGCAGGACGTGTTCGTATCGGAGGCGCAATTGCTGCCGGATGTTGAGGGTCTCAAGGGCCCCTTTGGGTGTCTTAATAACGCACGCTATGGAATCAGCTGGGGCGCCATCGGCGCCGCCGAAACCTGCTGGCACACCGCGCGGGACTATACCCTGTCGCGCATTCAGTTCGGCCGTCCGCTGGCGGCGAACCAACTGGTGCAGTTAAAACTGGCGGATATGCAGACTGAAATTAGTCTCGCATTACAGGGTTGTTTTCGCGCAGGACAGTTGATGGATGCCGGACAAGTCGCGCCAGAGCTGATCTCCCTGATCAAGCGCAACTCCTGTGGAAAATCTCTCGCCATTGCCCGCCAGGCGCGGGACATGCTCGGGGGCAACGGCATCTCTGATGAGTACCCCATAATGCGACACATGGTCAACCTTGAGGTGGTCAATACGTATGAAGGCACACAGGATATTCATGCATTGATACTCGGGCGTACGCAGACAGATATACCGGCATTTTAACGCTGACCTCTCACACTCTTCTCGAAAACGGGCTCCGACAGTTTTTTGAGATGGCCAGTGCGACCTTGTAAGGCGTGTTGGCGGCGGTGCTGCTTCACCCGGCTAGAACGGTAATCCTGCATCAATGTTGTGGTTAGAGTCCGCCGGAGTCGGCATACCTTCGGTGTGGACTATGCCATTGAGCTCCTGTTGGATTGACAAGACGTTATCAGGAGCCGCAAAAAACTGGGAATACCACTTGCGCCCGATACGGAACGGACCGTCAGTTTTCATCTGCATAATTTTCAGTGCTGGCTTTTTGTTTTGCCACACATTGAAGTCTGCACCAAACGCTTCTAGTGCTCCCGCCTGAGCTTGCTTGGCCGTCTCTCGATCTTCCTCTGTGGCTTGCGCGGCGCTGCCCTTGAACAGACAGCCGTGAAAACATTTTGTGAGACCGTCATCCACAGGTGTATTGGCAATCAATTCGAAGATGACGTTGCCGGAAAACACCTGTTTGGAGAGTAATATTCCGGGGCCGGTGTACCAAGTGGTGGTGTAAAGGTAAGTCT
>CAJXWP010000076.1 GCA_913062625.1 uncultured Haliea sp.
GCGCGTACCGGTAGTATTGGTGAGGGGCAAAACGATATGGTCCGCTTGTTAGCTAGCCTGGATTTGTAATAATGAACTTTGAATTTTCCCAGGAACAAATTTTGCTGCAGGAAGAAATCCGGCGGCAAATCAGTGGTGCCTGTCCCCTCGAACGCGTCATGAAAGTCATGGACGGCGATACCACTGAGCGACTGAAAATCTGGCGTGAGTTTGCCGAGCTCGGTTACCAGGCGACCGCCATGCCAGAAGACCTGGGCGGTTATGGGTTGGGCTATCTGGAACTGTGCCTGCTGGCACAGGAACTGGGTCGTCATGTGGTGCCGATACCGATGATTTCATCGATCTACCTGGCCTCCGAGGCCCTGCTTCTCCACGGCTCTGAAGCCCAGAAGGAGAAGTATCTCCCATTGATCGTATCTGGTGAGCGGGTGGCCTCCCTGGCATGGAGTGAACCCGGCCGACGGGTCGCCAATGGTAATATCGCTACCCGTTTTGCAGACGGTATGCTCAGCGGAGAGAAACTCCCGGTAGCGGATGCCGACATCGCGGATCTTTTCGTGGTGCTGGCACAGAGCGAAGGGCAGTCCCGGTTTTGTCTGGTAGATGGTAGCGATAGCACCCTTGCCACGGAGCACTTGGCCGTTATCGATGAAGCCTGGCCACATGCCAGGCTGCAGATGTCCGGCACACCGGCCGAGCTTCTGCCTGTTAATGAAGTGGATGTGGATGAGGTGTTCTACCGGGCAGCGGTGCTGGTGGCCTTTGAGCAAATCGGCGGTGCCCAGGCCTGCCTGCGCAGTGCCATCGATTATGCGCAGGAGCGAGTGGTTTTCGGGCGCAGCATAGCCTCGTTTCAGGCTATCAAGCACAAATTGGCGGATGTTTATGCAGCCACTGAGTTGGCGCTCTCTCATGCCTACTACGCCTCCTGGGCGCTACAGCAAAACGACAAGAGCCTGCGACGTGCGGCAGCCGGCGCCCGCATAGCTGCGACGCGTGCCTATGAGTTGGCCAGCGCGGAATTGATCCAGGTGCACGGTGGCATGGGATATACCTGGGAAAGTCATTGTCACCTGTTCTACAAAAGATCGCGCATGCTGGCGCTCGCTCTCGACAGCGAGCCGACCTGGCAGCGGCGGCTAGTTGAACAATTGTGCATGCAAAAAGAAGAGGCGGCCTGACCATGGATTTCAACGATAGTCCCGAGGAAGCGGAGTTCCGGCGCCAGGTTCGCGCATGGCTTGCGGAAAACACCAGCGAGTTTAGTGCCTACGATTACGACACCATGTCTGACGAAGAGGAGGTGGCCCTGTGTCGTCGTTGGGTGGCACGCAAGGCCGAAGCCGGGTACGCGGCTATGCGCTTGCCGCGCGCCTTTGGCGGCATGGATGCCACGCCCATGCAATGTGTGATCTACGCCCAGGAAGAGGCTCGCTATAAGCTGCCCTTCAATTACTTTGGTATTACCCTGGGAATGGCTGTGCCGACCCTGCTCACTTTTGCTTCAGAGGAGTACAAGGCGGCTCTATTGCCACGGGTGCTGAGTGGAGAACATATCTGGTGCCAACTCTTCTCGGAACCGTCCGCCGGCTCTGACCTTGCCAACCTTCGCACACGTGCTGAAAAGGAGGGGGAAGAGTGGGTTATCAACGGACAGAAAGTCTGGACCACCGGCGCACACCTGGCGGACTACGGCATACTAGTGGCTCGCTCAAACCCCGAGCTGCCCAAACACAAGGGGCTGACCTACTTCTTCCTCGACATGAAGTCTCCCGGCGTAGAAGTGCGGCCCATTACCCAGATCGACGGCGGTGCCGAGTTCAACGAGGTGTACTTCAGTGATGTGAGGATTCCTGACAGCCAGAGATTGGGAGAGGTCTGTGAGGGTTGGAAGGTGGCCATGACCACCCTGATGTTTGAGCGCCAGGCCGCCGGAGAGCAGTCATTGGGCCTGATCGATTTTGAAGACCTGTTCCGCACTGTTCTCGGCATCGACCTGACCGATGGGCCTGCCATCGAAGACAGTCAGGTGAGAGAAAAGCTGGTGGACTGGTACCTCATACAGGAGGGGCTGAAGTACTTCGGTTACCGACAGCTGACGGCTCTAAGTGCCGGTCGGCCTCCTGGTCCGGAGGCCTCTCTGGGGAAGTTGCTGGAAGCTCGCGGCGCGCAGGCAGCGGCGGGTTTTGCGACTGATCTGATGGGCTACGAGGGGATTATCAAGGACCCCGCCCTGGCGCCGTGCGGCGGCGCCCATCAGTCCGCCGTGCTGCAGGCCCCGGGAATCCGGATTGCCGGCGGCACCGATGAAATTCTCAGGAATACGCTGGCTGAAAAAGTCCTGGGGCTTCCCCCTGAGGCACGCAACGACAAGGCTCTACCCTTTAACCAAATAATGTAACTGGCGGCGATTGTCGGTGAGCACAGCGCGCGAACACACGGTATGACGACTATCTTAATCTCTTCTGCCATTGCGCCATGATTCAGTGTAACTCTCTATATCCAAAAGTTTGATTTTAAAGATTTAAAGAGTATACTAGATATAACTCGTATACTATAAGAGAAAATAAGGTAACGCCTTCCTGCCATTCATTCGAGAGATGAAAAAGATGAAAAATATAAAAACAATACCTACCGCAGATACTCGCAGAAGCTTTAACCAACTTGTGCTGGCCGTATCAGCAGCATCGCTGGCGTGCGCATCATTGCCTTCCTATGGTCAGGGGTTGGAAGAAGTGCTTGTTACGGCGACAAAACGGAGCCAGTCGCTCCAGGATGTTCCTGTGGCTGTCACCGCTTTCAATACTCAGCAGTTAGAGCAAAATGTGATGTTGGACCTGCGTGATCTGCAGGATCGGACGCCAAGCCTATTCATTACTCAGAGCCAGGGAAATTCCGCCGCGGTGATCGTCGATATTCGTGGGCAGGTGGTGAATGATGCCTCCGTTACCACCCTAGATCCGTCGGTAGGTATCTATTTCAACGGGGTTTACGTGGGACGAGCGCAGGGCGCGATGTTGGAGCTGTTCGACATTTCCTCTGTCGAGATTCTGAGAGGCTCACAGGGGACTCTCTACGGTCGGAATACCACCGGCGGGGCGATAAAGGTTGAAACGGTTAAGCCCGAGCCTGGTGAACCGACAACCGGCTTTGTGGACGGCGCCGTCGGCAATTACGACAGCGTCCGCTATGAAGGTGCCGTGAGTTTCCCCCTGGGCGACACCGCTGCCATGCGTATTGCGGCCCGTCATAATGAAAGTGATGGTTGGGGAAGTGCATTGACCATTGATCCGCTAACTGGCGATACCACCAATTCCACAGACACGAATGGCAGGAATGCGGACTTGGTCAGGGGATCGTTGGTCTGGGATGCGGCTGAGAACTTGAGATTATCTTTTAATGCTGAATACTACGAAAACGATGAAGCGGGCCAGGTAGTAAAGGAGCAGGGTGGTGACCGCTGGATAGCTCCCGCCACCTTTGAGAAGACCTCGAACTGGAACGATACTGGCGCAAGTTTCAAGCCCGAGGGGAAGGTTGAAAACGAAACCTATGACCTCAGCATCGACTATTCATTCGATTCCTTTGATGTCAAAGCGATAGTGGCCCGCCGTGACTGGGATTTTCTGAGTACCTTCGACGTTGACGGGAGTAGTTTTGACCTGCTCTCTACCACCCTGGATGCAGATGGCGATCAGGACTCCCTAGAGATACAGTTTTCGGGCCTGGCGTTTGACCAGAAGCTCAATTGGTTGGCCGGGTTGTACTATTTCGAGGAGAGTGCGACTGATTCTACGGTGGTCTCATTTAGCGGTAATCCCATTAATTATGTGGGCGAGGTATCTGCCGAGAGCACGGCGGTATTTACCCATTTAGTCTACACATTCACTGACGACATTTTTCTTTCGGCGGGCGTACGTTATACCGAAGACACCAAGAAACTCGATGGTGAGAACCGTTTGTTTGGAAACTGCGTCTATAATCCTTCGAGCCCCGGGGTTTCGCCGGATGGGTGCTCCGCTAGTTTTTCGGATGATTTCGACTTTGTCTCCTGGATGCTGGGCGTCGATTGGGAGTTTGCAGATTCTGCGATGGTGTATGCCAAGGCGAGTCAGGGGCAGCGTTCCGGGGGACAAAACATACGCGGCTCGGGGCCTGCGTTCTCCGATATTCAACAGGCCGTCGTCGATACCACGGCGCCCTTTGCCGAGGAAAGCGTGGTGGATTACGAGGTGGGCATCAAGAGTGAGTTTATGGAGGGCCGTGCCAGACTGAACGCCGCCTATTACTACACGGACTATAGTGATTTTCAGTATTCAGAGGTTATTGCCGTATCGACCTTCGTAACGAACTTGGGCGACGCCGAAGTACAGGGCGTTGAGCTGGAGGGAACTCTCCTGATCGGTGAAGGGCTGCGGATTGGAGGGTTTTTCAGTTGGCTGGATTTTGAATATGACGATAGTGCCCTTGAGAGCGAGTCTCCCAAGTTCAAGTGGGGCGTTGATGCCAACTACACCCGATCCGTTGATTACGGCGAGTGGAATGCAACGCTCGGCTATAGCTGGACTGATGAGAGAGCGGATATATTAGCAGTACTTAACGACTCCAATATTTATCTGCCGATGGCGGATTACGGTATAGTCAATGGCAGGGTTCAGCTGGCGTTCGATAGCGGTATCACCATCGCCCTGTTTGGTCGCAACCTGACGGATGAAGAGTACTCGACGAATTACCTTGGTTCGTTTTTGGGGAACCCGCTCGCTGGAGGTTTACTAGAAGCCGATGAGGCAGGGATATACGCGCCCGGAGCACCGCGCACCTACGGGGCGGAGCTGCGGTACGCATTTTAAGCCTGTGGGTTAGCGTTAAGTCGCGGGGGCTGGATTTTTCCAGCCCCTTGTTGTTGCAGCTTATCGGGCAGGCTCAAGCCGCCAGAGATCCTGATCAGTTTAACCGCTTAAAGACTTTCCTTTGTTTCCCCTACGCATCTTACACAACGGACACACACTACATTAGGAAAAGGATAATATGTTGGGAAAAATAGCCCATATAGCGCTCATTATAATGGTGTTGAGTGTGCCAACCTTTGCTGATGAGACTGCAAAAGAACCAACGGCCTTGCCAGGGTTAGGCACTTTTGAAAACCGTGTGTTGATTGGTTCGCGTGAATTAAAGCCAGAACAATTCATGCCCACGACCACGTTTCAAGGTTTACCGCTTTCCTCAAATTATATTTACGGTGTCTTCCATGATGAGCAGGGTGAGATTTATATTTCGGTCAGGGAACTTTTACCTTATGCCACAACAGGTATTTATGTTGGCACTCGGAAGGTGGGCAAGGCCGGCCTCTATGCTGATGTTCAGACAATGTTTAAGGCTTGGCGTGGTGGCGTAAGAGATATAATGTCTGATGGTAAGCGAAAATGGATCAGCTTAGATAAATACGTTGCTGGTGAGGCCTCTTTCACACTTGAGCATGATGGCACGAATGCTCATTGGTATGAGGCAGGTCTACTAGACATAAAGGCTGAATTAAGGGGCGACGGAATTCAGTGGTGGGACCCGCAAGGTAATATGGCCTACGGTTTAAATTTACATCGTGCCAGCGGAACGCTTTATGGGAAAAAGGTTGAGGGCTGGGTTGGTATTGATTCACAATGGCTTGAGCCAGGTCAACACTATTCTGATGGTCCCCTTGTGGCTGGTGGTAAAATGTTGCTATGGCCTGCATTCGCAAATGAATATGAAGACGGTTCATGGGAAGTAGGAACCATGATGCTTGGCTTCAAAGGATTTGGGTTTATTTATGTGGTCAAAAGTAATGGTGAGGTCATACGCGGGACAAATGTCACCCCCGAAGAACTTAGACAACAGCCGAACGGTTGGCCGGAATATGCGCGTGTTAGCTTTATTGATGACAATACGGGTGAAAAGCGTACGTGGGAATGGAATGCGGTTATAGGAACCCACATGGTTGATCATAAAGACATCTATCCGAATTTTGGCCTATATCGCGGTACGCAAGGAATTGCTCAAGAAAAGGGCGATACGCGCAAGATAACCTATAATTTCGGTTGGCCAGATTTTTATGTCGATGGGCGCGTGCCTCGTTTTAATGAACTTGGGCCCATTGAGGGGTGGCAGGAATACGAGCACAAAATTGCAGAATAATTGATAGGCCTTTGAGCTAAGGGTTTCTTAAGTAATGCATTTCTTATAGAACCTAGTCATCACGATTAGTTTGCCCGCTCAACGAGTTTTCTCAGTAACTCGTAGCGCTGTGTTGATCAGGCGTTGTAGCCTGGCGGGTAAGTCGCGCACCTTCTGACAATGGAGATAGGTGGATGTTCCGAACGTTCTCTCCAGATTGTCATCGCGCTGTTCACTACCAATACTGATACAAACACAAGCCACACCACGCTCTCGCGCTTCGGATAATGCTTTCGCTACATCGGCCTCGGCGTGACGGCCTTCGTATTCGTCGTCATAGGCAAAGCCGTCGGTGAACACCATTAACAGGCGGTGTGTGTGGTACTTTTCCTGCTGCAGGCGGAAACTGGCATGGCGTATTGCTGCGCCGAGCCTCGTCAGGCCAGAGGGCTGTAACCCTGTGAAACGCCCATCGATGAGCGCGCCTTCTGCCTCGTCAAACCCCTTGATCCTGAGCAGGCGGGTGATACCGCGGCCCCATGAGTGAAACGCGTACACCGCCACCCGGTCGCCGAAGTAGCTCAGGGCCCTGGATATCAGCCGGGCGGCATGCACCTGTTGGCCGAAGATGGTTTTTCCATCCGCCAAGCGATCGCCGGTGGAACGGGAGATATCCACCAGCATTGCCGCGCTCAGGTCGCGCCGTGTGCGCTGTGAATTGCAGTAGATATTTTCTTCGTGAGTATGTCCGGTGGCACGGTCGACGAGGTGTTCCACCAGCGCATCCACGTCGATATCGTCGCCGGTCGGCTGGCGGCGATGATTTTCGAACTCCACACCCACCTTAAACAGTTGCTGTGCCAGAGTATGCATGGAGACATCGCAGGGTTCGAGGCGCTGATCGGGCTCTGCGGGCGCTTCAATCTCGTTGACGTTGACCCAGTCGGGCAGATAACGACCCTTACCCGCGTGCCACTCGGGGTACTTCCAGTCCGTCTGCTGCGGCAGCAGGGGCAGCCGTTCGTCCATTGTGTTCATCTGCAGCGAACTGTCGGTAATCTCCAGGTTCTCCCCGGAAGCCTGGTGTGCACTGCCGCCGCCGTGGGCGCCGCCACTGCCGTCGTTCTCCTCTTCCCCGGCGCCGCCGCGGCCCATGCCAAGAATCTGTTGCAGCATATCCGTGAGCCAGTTGGCGCTGGCCAGGGGGCTGCTGAACAGCTTCATTACCTTGGCACTAGAGGTGTCCAGGTCTTCGTCTTCATCATGCTCTTCGAGTTGGTTAATTCGGAAGCTGTCCAGCTTGCCGGCTACTGCATTGGCTGAGCCTGGCCCTGCCCCCCTGAGCATACGCCGCGGACGTAGAACACCTAGCCAGGACTCGGTCGGCTTGACTTTGTGCCGGTGGTCTTTAGCCCTCGCCAGGGATTCCTCCACACTGCCGCAGATATTTTCTGGCAGGGGCAGGTTGGTTACTAGTGCTTGGGGCAGTAGGGATTCGCAGCCGCGCACTGCCCGCGGCAGTTCCATGCTGAAAAAGCGGGCCGCCACAGCGGGGCGCAGGCTGATAGCCCTGATACATTGCGAATCCAGGCTGCCGGCATCGATGAGCGCTGCATGTGCCGCCGCAACAGCAGTGCGTTGGGTGGTTGATAGCTCGGGATTCAGAAAAATTGTCTGGCCATCTGTATAACTGGGCTGAGCCGGCGCCAGTAGATAAATTCTAAGTTGCCTACCGGCGATGCCGGAGGCCAGGAAAGCAAGACCACTCAGTGAGCTGGGTTCGACTGAGTCCTCACGTAGTGTAAAAAGCTGGCGCCAGTTTGGGGCCTCGCTACTGGCGGGACTATCGCTAGGCTCAATCACCCAGGTACTCTTCAATCAAACCGGTCAAGCCCTGGATGACCTCCGGGTCGTCGCTGAGTGCGCTGGCCATTGCTGCGACGCCTGCGTCCCGAGGTGACATACCTTCCCGGACCAGTTTTCCTGTGGCCACCAGCGCTCGGGTAGAGGCGACTTCCGATAATCCGGGAGCGTCCAGGCGGCGCATAACAGCGGCCAGCCGCACAAGTTTGTCGGTCAGTTCCGGTCCTATGTCGTAGATTTCTTCCAGTATCCGTTTTTCGACCTGCGCCGGTGGGAAATCGAAATCCATGGCCACCATGCGTTGGCGGGTAGACGCCTTCAGATCTTTCAGCAGCGTCTGGTAACCCGGATTGTAAGAGAGCACAACCATGAACTCCGGGGGAGCCTTCAAACACTCGCCGAGGCGCTCGATATTAAGTTCCCGCCGGTGGTCCGTGAGGGGGTGCAGCACCACCACAGTGTCGGAGCGGGCCTCGACTACTTCGTCCAGGTAACAGATAGCCCCTTGCTTCACTGCCTGTGTCAGCGGGCCATCCTGCCAGACAGTCTCGTTGCCCTTGAGAATATAGCGGCCTACCAGGTCGGCGGCGGTCAGGTCCTCGTGACAGGCGACAGTGATCAGTGGTCTACCCAATTGCTGCGCCATATGTTCGACGAAGCGGGACTTACCTACCCCAGTGGGGCCTTTCAAGAGGACGGAAAGTTGCTGTTTATAGGCGGCGGTAAAAAACGCCTCCTCCTTTCCTACGGGGATGTAATAAGGCTTGATCATTCCGGCTAGCTGCTCGTGTAGAGAATGGGGGTCGATTCCAGTGGACGCGCCCTCTATAAATAGGCACATTGTTGCGCTTACACAAGCGCTACCTTATAAGTATACTATTAAATGTAAGCTAAAGCTCCACTGGATGGAGAGGAATTAATGAGCATACTTGACGGAATTGTAATTACTGTATGGATTGCTTCCATCGCCTGGCCGCCCCTTTTGGTCATCCAGAATGGGGATCCTACCCATAACAGCGGTGTGCCTGCACCATGAGAGCGATTTCAGTGAAGCCAGTGATGCGCAAAATGCCAAAGCAGAAACGCGCGCAATCGTTGGTGGCTGCGGTAAAGCAAACTTGCAGAAAGATACTGCTTGCAGAAATTGATGTACCCCTAACTACTACTACACTGGCAAATCTCTCCGGCGTATCTGTCGGTAGCTTGTACCAGTACTTTCCGAATGTCGAAGCTGTTGTCGCTTCCGTATACGAGGACCTCGCTCTCGAGCAAACGAGAAGCCAGCACGACTACGCGGTGCACGAATTATCGGCCTTGTCGTTGGAAGACGGCATTGGCCACATCGTTGCTGCCATGGTCAGCTTTCACCGACAGATGCTGGAACTGAACCCGGAGTTTCATCGTCAGTACCACGAGTATGCTGATCTCAATGAAGGTTTTAACTTGATGGCCGAAGACGGCCACGATACCAACTGGATTTTGACGACCCTCATTCGAAATAGTGGTTATCCCGGGGCGGAGCCGGAGATTCAACTCATGGCATCGCTTGTCATCGAAGTGATCAGGACCACGATCAATGTTGTCATCAGGGAAAGTCCTGAGGCGTTGTTCGATATCTTATTCGAACAACGCCTACTCGCCATGTGCCTTGGGTTGCTTGGTCAAGCCAAAACCTGAAAGATTTCATTTTTTGGTGAGGATGTTTAAAAAACCCAGTAAAAACAGAGGCTTGTGTCTTCGGGTTTGATCGGCAATACGAATAGACACGGCTGCAGCCGCAACTTATCCTAAGGGCGTCAAAATAGTACCCTATACAGCTTAAGTGGAGGAAGTAACATGGAAATGAACGACTTGATATTGGGAAGTGTCGACGACCACGTCATCGAGCCGCCAGACCTGTTTAAACAGCACTTGTCCGGCGAGCATCTTGCGCAAGCGCCTCAGTTTGTTCTCGATGACCAGGGCAACGGGTCCTGGGTTTATGAAGGTCAGAAAGTGACCAATATCGGGCTTAACGCCGTCGTCGGGCGTCCCAGAGAAGAATATGGCTGCGAGCCAACTTCGCTGGATCATATGAGAGAAGCGGTCTGGAATATTGATCGTCGCATTGACGACATGAACGTCAATGGACTTTGTGGCTCGCTTTGTTTTGGCACTTTCGTAGGTTTTGATGGAGGATTCTTCATCCAGGCTCAGGATAAACAGAATACTCTTCGTGTCATCCGTGCCTACAACGATTGGCATATCGATGAGTGGTGCGGGGCTTACCCAGGGCGCTTTATTCCACTGGCAATCCTGCCACTGTGGGACGTGAATGCCTGTGTTGCAGAGATAAAGCGGGTAAAAGCGAAGGGGTGTAACGCAATCTCTTTCCCGGACAACCCAGCAGCCAAGGGGCTGCCCTCTATTCACAATAGCTGTTGGGAACCTTTTTGGCAGATCTGTAACGAGCTCAAGGTTGTTATCAACTGCCATATAGGAACTGGATTCCAGCCTCCACACCCCTCTATGGAGTCCCCGATTAATGCCTGGATTACGGGAATGCCAATATCCATCGCTAACGCATCAGCGGACTGGGTGCACCTGGCGGCATTGCCCCGTTACCCGGATTTAAAAATAGCGCTTTCCGAAGGGGGTATCGGTTGGATTCCCTATTTTCTTGAAAGGGCAGATTTTACCTTTAAGCACCATATTTGGACACGCATGGATCTAGGCGGGAAACTGCCTTCCGAAATCTTCCGTGAGCACTTCATTACCTGCTTTATCGATGATCAGTTTGGCGTCAAGAATTACGCTGATATTGGGGAGGATATTATTTGCTATGAGAGTGATTACCCGCACTCTGATTGTATCTGGCCAGAAGCACCTGACGTGTTGTGGCCGAGCATTAAAGATCTTCCGGAGCGAGTAATTAACAAAATTACGCATGAGAATATTATGCGTGAATACAGCTGGGAACCCTTCACTAAACTGGGTAAAGAAAACTGTACTGTTGGTGCGCTGCGGGCACAGGCCGCTGCCGCTGGTGTCGATACTACACTGGTCTCCTATGGTGGAGGCGATCCGACAAAAGTAGGGACGGGGCCTGTCACTTCTGGTGACGTTGTAAAGCTCTTTGTAGATCAGATCGAAGGTGAAGGGAAATCTACCGATGCAGCCTGACACCGCGTTCCACCTGATTCGCGTTATCTTATTCCGCCTCGAGGTGATTTAGCCTATGAGTGCCACTTTTGAATTCAAATCCGGTTATCAGGATAGCGCACCTGCGCATGTTCCTCAGGATCTTGTTCACGATTTCGATCATGTTGATCCAGCGAAATTTGCCGAAGATCCTTTTGGGCCGTTTCTGGCTTTAAGGGATTCTGCGCCTCCGATATTTTTTTCTCGGCACCATGGTGGTTTTTGGGTTGTTCAAGGGTATGACGACCTTAAAGAGGTGTTACGAACGCCCGCCCTGTTTTCAAGCTGGCCTATGAACATTCCTTATGTGCCGGCCTGGCCCAGAAAACTGGTGCCGGTTGAGCTGGATCCGCCCGAGCACAAAAAATATCGGGCGCTTCTCGCACCTCTTTTTACGCCAAAAGCAGTCGAGCTCATGGAGCCGATAATTCGTCGCTCGGCCGAGGAGTTGGTCGATCGATTTCAGAATGAGAGCGAAATTGAATTTCTGGAAGAGTTTGCCAGACCCTTCCCAACGTTTGTTTTCATGCGGTTAATGGGCTTACCTCTGGAGGACTCCGATAAATTATTGGATATCGAAGATCGTATCATGCGGCCTTCCCACGCTCCTGAAGTTAAGATTAAGGCAGGGGAAGAAATTGTCGGCTATATGGTTCGGGCCATTGAGTCGGCGAAGCAAGCGCCTGCAAATGACGATGAGCTCCTATCCTACATGGTCCACTGGAAAGATCAGGAACAGCGAGGCCTCACGGATGAGGAATTGTTGGATATGGGGTTTCTGCTGTTTATGGCGGGCCTAGATACGGTGACTTCTCTTTTTGGATTCGCTTTTGCCCACCTGGCAAGACATCACGATCTGCAACAGTACCTGATAGATAACCTGAACAATAACGATGTGTTGGATTGCGCTATCGAGGAATTACTGCGCAAATTTCCTACCGTAAATACCAACCGTACTGTACTGCAGGATTGTGAGTTCAAAGGCGTGCAGTTGAAGCGGGGCGATCGCATTATGTTGCCTATTGTATTGGCGAATCACGATCCAAAGCACTTTGATGATCCCGCTACCGTTAAGCTCGATAGAAAGGATAATCCGCAGATGTTGTTCGGGCACGGGCCGCATAAGTGCTTGGGACAATATCTTGGTAAGCGCGAATTGCGTATTGCACTCGAAGTACTTCTGCGCCGCAAACCATTTTTCTCTATTCCAGAAGGGAAAAGGATTAGTACCTATGGTGGCGGGGTAATGGGAACGACAACATTGCCGTTGAGTTGGTAGTTCAAAATAACGATAAAGAAAGTCTGAAATGAACCAGCCTGCACCGATTGAATTTGTTTATCTGTTTGAATACGGCTCTTACTTGAGTTGGCTGTTTCTTGTGGGATTTTTCTTTTTCTACAAAAAGGAACGAATTGTCCAGTGGTTCATAATCGCCATGACGCTGTCTTTTCCGATGGAGTGGCTGGCGGACAACTACTGGATGTTCTTGAATTACGATAGCCAGTTCACTCCGATGATAGGCCATTTCCCACTTTTCATGCCCTTTTCCTGGGGCTGGTTCTTCGGTTTGGTTATCGCGGTAAGTCTTGGTCAGAAAACGAGGCTGGATCAATATTCTCGGCTGGTACAGGGGCTCATTATATTTGCTGCTTTTTTCGCCTGGGATACGCTGGTGGAAAGTCTGGCCACTTCAGTAAACCTCTGGGTTTACTGGTGGGGTGCCGAGAGTTTTATTCCCGGTACACGATTGCCGATATGGATCCCGCTCTTTACAGCCCTGCAAACGCCTGCATTCTATTTCACGGCGGTGTGGGCGAAAGAGCGTTACGCTAACGCTGTCTGGTGGCAAGGGTTTACGCCTGTATTTGGCGTGTTGGTTTTATCTCAGGCGATCGAAGCGATTCACGCTACGAGGACGCGTGCCGCAAGCTCCAGTCCGTGCAATTCAGAAGCAGCGATGGACTTGATTTGTTGGCAGACCAGGGTGGCCCGCCGACGGCCACTCCGGTCATATTGTTACACGGCGGTGGCCAGACACGATTTTCCTGGAGCAGGGCGGCTGGTGAGTTGATCGACTCCGTTTATCCAGTGCTATCCCCGGATTTACGCGGCCACGGCGAGAGCCAGTGGTCGCCCAACGGCAGCTACGAACTGGATGACTATATCGGCGACCTGAGCACCCAGAATGGTCAATTCAAGTGTTCCACAATCGCATCAACCGAAGCCTATCCAGTCAGGCATCACGCAAAGGGCTAATGGGCAGATGTATACCACCTCAACACTCCCTGAACTCTGGGATGACAACCGTCCGTTACAGTTGGGGCGAAGGCGGCTCTGAATCAGTAACACGTTGCCAGGTCACCTGATATCCCACCACTGGCACCCAATCGCTCCAACAGACACCCAAACCTCGCAGCACCCGCGCTGTGGCCATTGACGCCGAATGCAAGACGTTGATGGAACTTTTCGCCAGAGCCTGTGTCTCACGAATGGTAGATTTTTAGCCTCTTTACACGCCTGACATATCCTGTAAGGATTAGGAAATCCAAAGCGGTAATGAACAAACAATATATGTCAGCTTCTACTCAATGCAGCCAGCACGATAATTCAAT
>CAJXWP010000077.1 GCA_913062625.1 uncultured Haliea sp.
CCCATCAAGGTTTTGGTCACCGGATAGTTCAATTCTCTCGCTAACTGCGTTAGCTGTTCACTAGCGTCTCCCAATAGTACGCCGCCACCGGCATAAATTATCGGGCGCTTAGCAGCAAGCAACAACTTTGCCGCTTTCTTTATCTGTCCGGTATGGCCGCGCTGAGCCGGCGCGTAGGAACGCATCTTCACCGTTTCTGGGTAATGATATTCATACTTCGCATCAGGTCGGGTCAGGTCTTTGGGGATGTCAATAACGACGGGGCCTGGCCTACCGCTAGAAGCAATAAGAAAGGCTTTCTTGATCATGATCGGCAAATCTTCGGTACGCTTGACCATAAAGCTATGCTTCACGATGGGCCTAGAAATGCCAATCATATCTGTTTCCTGAAAGGCGTCCTCGCCAATCAAGTGGCTTTGCACCTGACCGGACAGCACTACCATCGGGATTGAATCCATGTAAGCGGTGGCAATGCCGGTAATGGCATTCGTGGCACCCGGACCAGACGTTACTAATACAACACCTGTCTTACCGGTCGCCCTGGCGTAACCATCCGCCGCGTGGGTCGCCGCTTGTTCATGGCGCACCAGTATGTGAGGCACTTTACAGTCCTTAAATAGGGCATCATATATATGTAACACCGCGCCACCAGGATAGCCGAAGATATATTCAACCCCTTCATCTTCCAGTGCACGGGCGATCATTTCACCGCCAGATAACAATTCCACAATAATTCTCCAAGATCAAAACGTCTGGCGCGTACCCCTCGCCGGATCATTCTAAAGTAGCGTGTGGGCATTGCTTAAGAAATACCTGAACCGGTATCTGATTAGCGCCACCACCCCCATTACAAGCTCGACACACTGCTCGAAATCGCCCACTGAGGGAATACGATCACGAACAAACTGTGTATCGGTCGCCCTGCGGGGTAGCGCAGTGTCTGGCCCTCAATTTGACCAATACGGCACAAATTGAATACGGGACTTACAAGCAGCTGCATCAAACTATTATATTGACACAGTAGACCAGAGATCGAGGGTACTCGACATTAGTCGTTGCCATTCGCAAGACGCGCTATTGTCACGCCTGAGGGTCGCGAAAGTCAACCGCCACTGCGTTCAGTCGTTTGCCACTGCCAACGGCCGCATTGCCCCCGGAAGCGATATGCGGTATTTTGACGTGGTTTCGATTCCATCTGAGAGACACTCTGTTGAAGAGCTCAATGACTGCCGGTGTACTTGTGCTGACAACAGCACTGTTTGTCCTCTTAACCTCTTACGCCACTGCTGACGCAACGCTCTATCGATGGAAGAATGAACGGGGCAACCCTGTAAACAGCGATCGACCTCCAGCAGCTGGCATTGACTATGAAGTGATTTCTACAGGGTCAAGCCTGGTACGCAGGGTTGATGCCGATGAAGGTGCTGTACCACTAGACGTCACGCCCACTCCAAGTAACGAATTTGAACAAGTCGACACCGCAGAGCTGACAATCGAGAAGAATGCGCTGTATTGCGAACGGGCCAGGGATAACCTTGAACAGATAAATTCGCATGCCCGAATTCAAATGCGTAACGAACAAGGCGAGCCTCACTACTTAAGTGCAGAGGAAAAGGCTGCCCAGAAAGAAAAGGCCATAGCTGCCATTGAAGCGTACTGCGAGTAACCCCTGAATACTTTGGGCTAAGCCCATCGTCATAACGGACCTCGCACCAACGCTGGAGCCTCTATTTTTCTAACACAGTGAAGCTGGATTGACCCTCCTGGAAGTCAACCGCTATCGTATCTCCCAACTGGAGATCGCCTGCCAATATGCGCTGAGCCAGGGGATTCTCCAATTCTTGCTGTATCGCCCGCCTTAGCGGTCGCGCACCATAAACCGGATCGAATCCCACCGATACCAGTCGATCCATAAAACTATCGCTTATTTCAAGCGTCAACTCTCGCTCAGCCAAGCGGGCCTGCAAACCCTGCAACTGAATCATGGCAATCCCACGAATCTGCTCGAGCGCCAGCGGATGAAATACCACTGATTCGTCTACCCGATTGATAAACTCGGGCCGAAAATGGGTTCCTACCACCTCCATCACAGCAGCTTTCATATCCTCATAATTATCTTCCCCCGCCATTTCCTGAATCAGATGAGAGCCAAGGTTAGAGGTCATGACAACGACGGTGTTTCTAAAATCCACCGTTCTGCCCTGCCCGTCAGTGAGTCGACCATCTTCGAGCACTTGCAGCAAAATGTTAAAGACATCCGGATGCGCCTTTTCGACCTCATCCAGCAGCAGTAAAGAATAGGGGCGTCTTCTCACAGCCTCTGTCAGGTAACCGCCCTCTTCGTAACCCACATAGCCCGGAGGAGCGCCAATGAGACGCGCCACCGAGTGCTTCTCCATAAATTCAGACATATCCAACCGCACCATCGCATCATCGCTGTCGAACATAAAGTTTGCGAGGGCTTTGCAAAGCTCGGTTTTTCCCACACCAGTAGGGCCGAGAAACAGAAACGAACCATTAGGGCGCTTAGGATCCGACAGACCCGCTCGTGAACGCCGCACAGCATTAGAAACTGCCTTTAATGCCTCATCCTGCCCTACCACTCTCGCGCGCAGGGCATCTTCCATGCGCAACAGTTTCTCCCGGTCACCCTCCATCATTTTGGACACGGGTATACCGGTCCAGCGCGACACAACTTCAGCAATTTCTTCTTCTGTCACTTTATTGCGCAGTAGTACGGTTTCCGTAGTCTCGGTTTCATGCGCCTGTTCCAGCTGTTTCTCCAACTCTGGAAGGCGGCCATATTGTAGTTCCGACATCCGCGTAAGGTCACCTGCTCGACCAGCCGCTTCTAAGTCCAGCTTGACTTGCTCCAGGTCACTCTTGATCTGTGCTGCTCCGTGCACAGAGGCTTTCTCCGCCTTCCAGACCTCCTCCAGATCAGAAAATTCTCGTTCAACCTTTTCAATTTCCTCGTTAAGCAATTCCACCTGTTTCTTTGCTGCTGCGTCGCTGTCTTTCTTAACCGCCTCACGCTCGATCTTGAGCTGAATCAGTCTTCGCTCCAGCTTATCCATGACCTCAGGCTTGGAGTCTATCTCCATACGTATGCGGCTAGCGGCTTCGTCAATCAGGTCAATCGCCTTGTCCGGCAACTGACGATCAGTAATGTAACGCTCGGACAGCCTAGCCGCCGCAATAATAGCGCTGTCAGTAATATCTACCCCGTGATGTACTTCATAGCGCTCTTTGAGCCCACGCAGAATGGCAATGGTATCTTCCTCGTTTGGCTCATCCACCAAGACTCTCTGGAAGCGACGCTCCAGCGCTGCATCTTTTTCGACATACTGGCGATATTCGTTCAATGTCGTCGCACCCACGCAATGCAGCTCCCCACGCGCCAGTGCTGGCTTGAGCATATTACCCGCGTCCATCGAGCCCTCAGCCTTACCTGCACCCACCATGGTGTGAAGTTCATCAATGAACAGAATGATACGACCCTCCTGCTTCGACAACTCATTCAATACTGCCTTGAGTCGCTCCTCGAAGTCGCCCCGGAATTTAGCGCCGGCCAGCAGAGCCCCAAGATCGAGTGACAGCACGCGCTTGTTACGCATACTTTCGGGGACTTCACCGTTAACGACTCGCTGTGCCAAGCCTTCGATAATTGCCGTTTTCCCTACACCAGGCTCCCCAATCAGCACGGGGTTATTTTTAGTACGCCGCTGTAACACTTGGATGGTGCGCCGAATCTCATCGTCACGCCCTATCACAGGGTCTAGCTTACCCTGCTCAGCTCGCTCGGTGAGATCGATCGTATACTTGTCCAGAGCCTGACGTGACTCTTCGGCCTCCGGATTATCAACGGACTCGCCGCCGCGCATCGTATCTATCGCTGCTTTGAGCTCCAGGCGCTTAACATCATTAGCCTGCAGCAACTTACCCGCTGGCGTTTTACTTTCCAGCATGGCCTGCAACACCAATTCACTGGAAATATAGGTGTCCCCGGCCTGCTGCGCCAACTTGTCAGCGACGTTCAGAATGCGATCTAAGTCGTTCGACAGATGGATGTCACCACCTGTCCCAGAAACCGTTGGTAATGCGTCGATGGCAGCTTTTGTTCCCGCAACTAGCCCAGTAATGTCAGCGCCTGCTTTTTGCAGCAATGGACTACACGCACCGCCGGACTGCTCCAGCAGCGCGCTCAACAGGTGCACGGGCTCTATAAAATTGTGATCCCTACCCAGCGCGAAAGACTGAGCATCAGCCAAAGCGCCTTGCAGCTGATTGGTCAATTTATCCATTCTCATAATGTATTCCCCTACCTGATCACCTCCGTGGGAGGTGTATCGATACCTCACTACTATAAATGGGGGCTGCTTTCCCCTATTGCAAGCATGGACATTGCGACCTGCGCGCAGACATTAGCGCAACATGATGACGCTGGCCATGCGGCCGGTCTCACGATCACGTCGATAGGAATAAAATTGTTCTGAATCACTATACGTACAAAAACCGCCTCCAAAGACATGGGTTACTCCGAGCGCACCCAATCGAATACGTGCCAGCGCATACAAGTCGCAAAAATAGTGATCAGGGCGGACAGGGTTAGCCGCGAAGCAGGCAACAACAAAGGGTGCAACAGAAGGTTGAGCCGCGGCCAGAAAACCTTCGCGAACTTCAGGCCCCACTTCAAAAGCGGCGGGGCCTATTGCCGGGCCCAACCATGCCAGCAGCTCATCTGTGTTCGTGTTCATCGCGCTAACGGTAGTCTCCAGCACGCCTGCCAGCAGGCCGCGCCAACCAGCATGCGCCGCTGCAACAACATCGCCGGAAGCTGAGCACAACAGCACCGGCAGACAGTCTGCGGTTAACACGGCACAAGCCACACCTTCACTGCGGCTCCACTGGGCGTCCGCTGAAGGGTAATATCCAATCTGCCCCGCTTGCACCACAGCCGTGCCATGCACCTGTGACAACCAAGAAAGCTCAGCACCGGCGGGCAATGCGGCGGCAAGAATATTGCAATTTTTCGCGACAGAACTGTCGACATCGCCCACATGATGGCCAAGATTAAAGCTCTCGTAAGGGGCGGCACTACAACCTCCCAGTCGGGTCGTACAGCGCGCTATGACACTGGACGGTGCAGGCCAGTCAGGCTCAATAAAGGGTGGAGTCACGAGCAAGAGGCAGATCTTCCTGTTCCAACACGGTGATTAGACCGAGGATGTCATCTGGCAGCGGGCACTCAAACTCCACCCACTCGTTGGTGCCTGGATGTATGAACCCTAGTGTGCGGGCGTGCAGCGCCTGTCGCGAGAAGCTACGCAGAGCATCAACAAGCCTGTCAGATGCGCCTTTCGGTATGCGAGGACGCCCGCCATACGTCGGATCGCCTATCAGGGGATAGCGGCGATACGCCATGTGCACACGAATCTGATGCGTTCGGCCAGTCTCCAAATTCACCGTGATGCGGCTGTGATGACCAAACCGCTGCGCCAAGCGATAATGCGTTATCGCATGCTTGCCCCCCGCAACAAGAACCGCCATTTTCTTTCGCTGCCGGGGATGGCGACCCATATCAGCATCCACTGTGCCTCCACCCGTCATCGCGCCGATGCACAGCGCACAATACTCGCGCTTAACAGTGCGCGACTGTAACTGCTCAACCAGATGGTGATGCGCTGGCAGGGTTCTAGCGACAACCAGTATGCCAGAGGTTTCCATATCCAGACGATGCACGATGCCCGCCCTAGGTAATAGGGCAAGTTCGGGGGCATGAGCCAATAATGCGTTTACCAGCGTCCCCTCTGCATGACCTGCGGCGGGGTGCACCACCAATCCAGCCGGTTTATTGACCACCATGATGGTGTCATCTTCATACACAATGTTCAGGGGCATATCCTGAGCCTGCCAGCCGACTACCGCCTCCAGTTCAGTATCGATGCGCAGGTCAGCGCCACCCAGCACTTTATCTCGAGGACGGCACTGCTGACCATCGACCAATAATGCCCCTTTTTTAATCCATTCCTGCAAGCGAGAACGAGAATATTGGGAAAAAAGCTCGGCTGCAGCCTGGTCCAATCTACAGCCGTGCATTTTCTGCGGCACACTCGCCTGCAGCTTTACCCTATCATTCATGACAATTCCTGTTTATGCGCCAGCCAGCCTGTGGTTAAATACCGCAGCGTTGCAACTAGCGCCATGAGCTATTTTAGCATGCCCGCGCAAGCCCATTAGGTGGAAATATGAAATACATTCTGGTTCTGTTATTCAGCTTGGCCCTTTTTGGCTGCTCCAGCAACGATGAATTACCTGATATCCCTGCCGATGCGGGTGAACAACAAATCTACAATGACGCTCAGCGCTATCTTCGTGGTGACAACTACGACCTAGCTGTGCGCAGCTTCCAACTTCTGGAGGCGCGCTATCCTTTCGGAAATTACGCTGAACAGGCCCAGCTGGAAATTATATATGCGCATTACAGCGCCTACGAGCATGAGGCGGCGGTAGAGGCAGCAGATCGCTTTATTCGATTACACCCGCAGCACCCCAATGTCGATTATGCCTATTATATGAAAGGCCTCGCGGCCTACACGGGCAACGAAGACGTCTTTGCCCGATTTCTCCCCACCGACCCCACCAATCGCGATACCAGCCAAGCCAAAGAAGCCTTTGCCGAGTTTGCACAACTGCTCGCCAGATTTCCAAACAGCACGTATGCCGCAGACGCCGAAGCACGCATGATTTCCTTGCGAAACCTGCTAGCCCGGCACGAAATCATCGTCGCTAATTATTATATGCGACGTGGCGCTTTTCTGGCCGCGGTCAACCGGGGCAGATTTGTCGTGGAGAACTTTCAGCGGACCCCCGCAGTAGATGATGGACTGGCTATCATGGCGCAGGGCTATATCTATCTTGGAATGGATGATCTGGCTGAAGAGTCCATCAGGGTCTTGGCTACAAACTTTCCCGATTACCCCGCCATCGATAAAGATGGGCAGTTCATTAGTGATTACACCCTGCAAGGTGTGCAACGATCCTGGGTAAACCAAGCTTCATTCGGTTTGCTTGATCCGCCCCAGCCACCGCAGTTCGATAATCGTCCAAAAATTTAATCCGGCACAGACGGCGTTACGCTAATCGCCAATGCGCCAGCCGGATGTAATGGGGTAACGTCGGTCACGCCCGAAGCCTCTCCGTGTAATCCTCACACCAATAGGCGCCTGGCGACGTTTGTATTCGTTGACGTCCACTAGGCGAAGTACCCTTAGGACTTGTTCGCGGTCAAGACCAGCACCGATTATTGCCTCCGCACTATAGTCCTCCTCCACATACAAAGCCAAAATGCGATCTAAAATGTCATAAGGCGGGAGGCTGTCCTCGTCTTTTTGGTCCGGAGCCAACTCCGCAGAAGGCGGTCGATCGATGACACGCTGAGGAATACAAGGCCCTAAAGAATTCCGGTAACGACATAAATCGAATACCAAGGTCTTGGGTACATCTTTGAGCACATCAAATCCTCCGGCCATATCACCATAAAGCGTTGAATAGCCAACCGCCATCTCGCTTTTGTTGCCCGTTGTGAGCACTAAGGCACCTCTTTTATTGGAGATCGACATCAGCAACACGGCGCGACAGCGTGCCTGAAGATTTTCTTCCGTCGTGTCGGGCTCGGTATTGTTGAACTCTTGCTCCAGACTGGCCATAAATGCCTCGTAAAGCGGCTCTATAGAAATCACCTTATATTTCACACCGAGTGTTTTCGCCTGCTCAGCTGCGTCATCCTCGCTCATCTGCGACGTGTAGCGAAAGGGCATCATCACCGCTTCTACACGCTCCGCACCCAAAGCCTCGACAGCTACGGCCAGCGTGAGAGCAGAGTCTATGCCGCCGGATAAACCCAAAACCACACCAGGAAATCGATTTTTGTTAACGTAATCACGAACTCCCAGCGTCAAAGCCTGCCAAGTGGCTTCCAATTCATCCAGTGGAGGGTGGAGGTCAGAGCCGACTATCTCGACAGTACTGCCACCGAAATCCAGCTGCAGCCAGTATGCGCCTTCCTCAAACTGCGGCGCCGCGGTCGCGACAGCGCCATCGGCGGTTACAGCAAAAGAGCCACCGTCAAACACCAATTCATCTTGACCTCCCACCTGATTAACATAAACGATCGGAATACCGGCTTGTCTGGCGCTTGAACCCACAGTTTCCCAACGCTCGGCACATTTACCCTGGTGAAAGGGCGAGGAGTTTATATTCAGCAACAACTGCGCACCGGCATTAGCCGTCTGGCAGGCAGGAGACCCCTCCCAAATATCCTCACAAATACTCAAACCCACCATCACACCTTCAATACTGACAACACATGGCTGGTCACCTGGACTAAAATAACGTTTTTCATCAAAAACCTGATAATTAGGCAAACTCTGCTTGCGATACTGGGCCACTATTTTGCCGCGGTGCAGGACTCCGGCGGCATTGTAAAGAATGCCGTCTTCGCACAATGGATAACCTATCACCACATATGCTCGGCCGGTCATGGAGACACATAGCATATTGAGAGCCTGATCAACCCTCTGCGAAATACTCGGACGCAGCAACAAATCCTCCGGAGGATAACCGCTCAATGTTAATTCAGGGCATACAACTACAGGCGCCTCATGCTGCTTTTCAGCTAGTGCTATCGCGTCGATAACTTTTTGTGTATTCCCTTCAAAATCACCCACTAGGGTGTTCATCTGGGCCATCAAGATATTCAAAATACTCATGGAACTCTCAGGCGGTGACAATATGAGGTCGGTATTGTCCGGAAAAGCGACGCCTATAGCCAGTCCCTCGTTCAAACAATCCTGTTACACTAAAATTCAGTTTCAACAATAGAACCAGTAACAGGCCCGCGCACGGTGAATCGCTCAGCCCTAATTACCAAACCTGAAGTCCACTCGCAGGGCTATCAAAATCTCGCACTGTTCCGCGTTTATGTGGCCTATCGCTCGCTGCTTTCCATTGTTTTGTTGATTATGTTGGTCAACCCCAGCACCCGCAGTTTAGTAGGTGCGCTTAGCCCTAGTTTATACACTACTGCAGCATTGGTTTATCTGGCCACCAGCATTCCGCTCGTGGGTTCTCTGTCGACACGGTTTAATGAAAACCAGACGCTGATGTTAGTGGTCTTTTTGGTGGATATTGTCGCCATCACCATATTGGCGGACACCAGCGGAGGAATGACCAGCGGACTTCCCGCATTACTGGTGATTACGGCCGCCGCCAGCGCCGTCCTTATTTCGAACCGAAAGCTTGCTATGCTGGTCGCGGCTGTCAGCGTTCTGGCTATTTTGCTGGATACGGCTTGGTTAATTCTGCGGGACGTTCTCGATATCGGATCACTTTTTCCGGCGGGACTGTTAGGATTGCTTGTTTTCGGTGTGGCATTAATGGTGCAGACGATCGCTCACCGCCTGGGCCGGGCCGAGGAGTTGGCTCGCAACCGTACTAGCGAGCTTTATAATCTGCAGCGACTCAATGAACAAATAGTGCAACATATGCAAACAGGTATCCTGTTGGTCAATAGTCAGGGTCTTGTGCAGGTCATGAATCAATCCGCTATTCGCCTACTCGAGCCAGAAAGATCGACAACAGAAGCACAGGGAGACCAGCTGGAAGACTACTGTGTCCAGTTGGCAGAGCAGTTCAGACAGTGGAAACACTCTGGCAAGCATCGAGCTAAACCCTTTACAGTTTTGGAAGGGGCCAGCCCGGTGATCGCTAACTTTCAAGCATTGCAGCCACGCACTAACCACGAGTCCCTTGTTTTCGTGGAAGACTATACACCTGTGACTCAGCACGCACAGTCGCTGAAGCTCAACTCGCTGGGTAGACTAACGGCCAGTATCGCCCACGAGATTCGCAACCCGCTTGGGGCCATCAGTCACGCAGCGCAATTACTGCAAGAATCACCCGATCTTGTACCCCCTGACAGCCGCTTAGCGGACATTATTCAGCACCACAGCGAGCGGGTTAACCAGATTATTGAAAGCGTCATGCACATTTCTCGCCGCCAACCTCCCAAACCAGAGCAACTGCTTCTAGAATCTTGGTTAAGTGAGTTCGTTCGCGAGTATCTCGATGCCTTGAACCGACCTGCCAAAGTCACCATCGATTGTGACTATAAAGAATTACGCATCGAATTTGACCCCGAAAATTTACAACGTATCTTCAGTAACTTGTTGGATAATGCGCTGCGTCACAGTAAACAGGCAACAGGAAAAGAAACAGCGCGCATTCATATCGAGGTTAACTCCACCGTTCACCGATGCCAGATTAATATGATTGATAATGGTAGTGGCGTGACCTTCGCCGATCGGGCTAAAATCTTTGAGCCGTTTTTTACTACAATGTCTCAAGGCAGTGGTATGGGCCTGTATCTTTGCAAGGAGCTCTGTGAAATCAATAATGCTGATCTCGATTATCGACCCACTGGAAAAGGTGAAAGCTGCTTCCGTATCTCTATCAACCAGCGAGCTCTTTAAATGGCCACCCAAAGTGTTTTAATCGTAGATGATGAACCTGATATCAGAGAGTTATTGGATATCACGCTGAGCCGTATGGGGCTTGACACCCATAGCGCGGCTACACTTGCGGAAGCCAAGGAAATTGTTTCTCGGGTGCAGCCGGACCTTTGTCTAACCGATATGCGCCTACCCGATGGCAATGGCATCAGCTTGGTACAATACATCCAACAGGAATTCCCTCACATTCCCGTTGCTATGATTACTGCACACGGCAGCGTGGAGACAGCAATATCTGCTCTCAAAGCAGGGGCTTTCGACTTTATCAGCAAGCCTGTCGAACTGGAAAATTTGCGCAGATTGATCAGCTCCGCCTTACAGTTGCAGGCCGACACCAGTCAGGCACAGGATGCTCTGGACCAAGGCATGATCGGCAGCGCCCCAGTTATCCAAACTCTGCGCGAGCAAATATCCAGGCTTGCTCGCAGCCAGGCGCCGGTTCATATCCATGGCGAATCCGGCAGTGGCAAAGAGGTTGTGGCACGTCTAATTCACAATAATGGCCCACGGGCCACCGGCGCTTTTGTTGCCGTTAACTGTGGCGCGATTCCGCCGGAACTCATGGAGAGCGAGTTATTCGGACATATCAAAGGAAGCTTCACAGGTGCCAGCCAAGATAAGGTCGGTCTCTTTCAGGCAGCCTCTGGCGGCACATTGTTTCTCGACGAGGTTGCCGACCTTCCACTCGCCATGCAAGTCAAGTTGCTACGCGCTATACAGGAAAAAACAGTACGCCCGGTAGGCGCAAACGAAGAGCAGCACACTGACATTCGCCTACTCAGCGCGACCCATAAAAATTTAGCCAATGAGGTCGAAACCGGAAAGTTCCGACAAGATCTTTACTACCGTATCAACGTCATTGACCTAAGAGTCCCCAGTCTGCGCGAGCGGTTAGAGGACGTTCCTGCACTGACCAAAAATATTTTAAATCGCATCGGCGCAGAACATGGCACGAACGAAGCTCACCTTGAAAGGTCTGCTGTAACCGCACTGAATAATTACACGTTCCCGGGCAACGTTCGCGAACTGGAAAATATACTGGAGCGCGCGCTCGCTCTTTCAGATGGCGATAGTATTACCGCCGATGATCTTCAATTTTCCAATACTATGAAAAGGGATCCTGCCTCTTCCCAAAATGAGAATCCTGAGCGCACTGCCAACATGTTCGAAAGCCAAGATGCCTATGGCGATCTCGAAGGATATCTGGAAGACATAGAACGGGAGATGATCTGTCGAGCACTGGAAAAGTGCCGCTGGAACAAGACCGCGACCGCAAAAATGCTAGGCATAAGTTTTAGAAGCTTACGATATAGACAAAAAAAACTAGGACTGGATAACTAGCCTGAAGTAGCCTCAGCCTTTCGTGCACAATCAGCTATCCCCTAAACAAAATTAAAATATCATAACGATAATTATCATATACTCGCACGCTGCGTCTATAAATGTCGTCGGCCAGGCCTTTCAGCTAAATAGCACCTCCTTTGGTGTAGCAAATCAGCCCCGGATAGCACTGATATGCGCAATGACACCGTTCATATGCGACATACCTGATGCTGGCTCTATGGAGTCTGGCCCACTGGGCATCAATCGATTGATATTGGCCCCGTGAGTTTTACTGGCGATGCTGAGACCACTGGCCTTTTGATGACCCCAGCCATGGGGTATGGCGATGGTGCCCGACATCATGTCGTTATCGACCTTTACCGGGACTTCAATGGTGTTTTCCCCGACACGGGCTGACGCTCTGTCGCCATCGGCAAGTCCACATGCCTTGGCATCCGCTTCGTTGATATAGAGATAGTTGGTATTGCGTTGACCCTTAACAAATGCGTCTACATTATGTGCCCAGCTGTTATGACTAAATCGTTCCCGCTTTTGAATCAGTTTCAGCGCATGACTATTGGCCAGTTCCTGTTCAAAGATCGAGTCCAGCGTTTGCTCTGCGCGAGCCACCAGATCTGCAGGTGCCAGCTCTATTTTACCCGATAGCGTCATCACCCGTTGGCCAAGGTAGTCCCCCGGCTGGTTCGGCTCCAGCAACAGCCCGTCAGGGTGTTTTCGCATATTGCCAATGCCACCCAATTTGGCTGACCGCAGCAGTAAGCCCAAAAACAGCTTATCCATTGTTGCCAATTGACCAATAATCGGTATTTTATTCAGCCATCCGCCGGCGTTACTGGCCCATTGTAATAATCGTGAATCAGCGAGGTTGACGCCTGCGGCATTGCAAATCTGTCGCAGTATTAGCCCTTCATCGCGGCAACTTCCCGGTGGCATGATGACAGCGTCGGTATAGGAAAAACTGCGTGTCGGCATTAGCCCCATCACAGTAAAGAAGTAAAATGGAACGTCAGCGCGCTCAAGTGAATGCAGTCCCGGCAAGATATAGTCAGCATGTGCAGCCGTTTCGTTGCGCACGATATCTAAGCACACGAATAACTCTAAGTCATCGAATGCTTTTGCCAGTCGGTCACTGCCGCTGCAGGTCAGCAGAGGGTTGCCTGACATATTAAACATGGCACGAACTTTACCGTTGCCAGGTGTCAGTATTTCTTCAGCCATAATGCCTGCTGGAATGGTGGAGTTAACGTAGGGAATATCGTTAATTCGTGATGTTAAGGTTTCTGTCGGCAGATCAATGCGCGGAACAACGCCCCTACCGGCTAAAACACCACCGCGTTTATCCAGATTGCCACTGATGGCGTTAATAGCTTCCTGTATCCAGTAGACCAGCAAGCCAAAACGGCCCTGATTGACGCCGGTGGAAAAATACATGGCCGCTCCGTCGGCGGCCATATAATCCTGCACCATCCGTCGTAACGTGTCAGCGGATATTCGTGTCACCTGTGCGACTCGATCCACTGGCCAAGCCTGCGCAACCTTGGCCAGGGTGTCATAGCCGTTCATATAGCTCGCAACACGTTGTTGATCAACACCGCCAGAGCGAATCAGCTCATTGAGAAAGCCGAGCATGAAAAAAATATCGGTATCAGGCCTGATGGCAATGTGTTCACCCAAGCGCTTGGCTGATTCGGTTTTTCTTGGGTTAACCCAATACACCTTGCCGCCACGTTGCTCTATAGCCTGCAATTTTTCCATGGGATGGGGCGTTGAAATAAAACTCATTTTTGAAA
>CAJXWP010000078.1 GCA_913062625.1 uncultured Haliea sp.
GATATATGCGATTTCTCTGTCATCTTCGAGGTCAACGGTAATGCTTACGGGGGCTATCAGAACGCGTACACTACGGATAAATTAGGTTCGAGCGTCGAGAGTTGGACGGCCGGTGGAACTCAATTTGAGTATCTTGAAACTGAGCAATTTATCATCCCCACGGCTCAACGTGAGGATCCACTAAGTCTCACTATCCGGGACACAAAGAGCGAAGACAACTGTATTGCGCTTTACTGGCAAGATCAGTACCGTTATGTCAGCGCGGGAACACGCTTTACTATACCCGACGCGTGGAAGAAGTCTCTTCCGCTGCATATCACGGCGATACCTTGGAAGGTTACCGGTGCGTGTGCTGGCGCCAACATAGGGTCTGGGTCCCCTGACGGAAGTCGGGCTTTGGCGATTTGGATCTCTGAAGGCCTGTCGCAGCCGTCGGCCTCTACATGCCACTTCAAAGGCGATGCAGCAAAACTGCCAGAATGCTTCAAGGCTCCTTATTGGGCGGTTGAGGGTAACTATCTTATCTATAAAGGCTCGCTCGTTGATTGGGTCATGGAGGGAAACAAAAACGAGAACATCCCAAGAAGTATCTTTATTGACAAAGGTGTCGATTTGCTTGAGAAGCCTTTAAATACCTTGTTCTACAGGTACCCGATAAAAACTAATAGCATTGCGGCGTGTGAAGCTTTTGCCAGAAACGCGAATGAGGGAAAATCTTTCGGTTCAGACTGCTTTGTGGAGAACGGCAGGGAGCTGACTCTGCTTGCTAACCATCAAATCGAGGTGGGCGGCTACGGTCGCATCAACGGGTATAAGCAGGCCACAGAACCTTATCCAAGCAATAGTGACAAGGCTTTTATGGACGAGTCGCATAAGAACTTTGCGCAGTATAGAGTCTATTCGGGGCTTCTGGTCCTCTCCTCCAAATACAGTTCACCGACTGATGTTTCGACTCCCGCGATCGACGTCAAAGGCATAACCGTGGGGTTCGGGCCCAAAAGGTATAGTGGAGCGGTGCAGCTAAACACGCCCTACGCGCCAGCGGTGTCCTCGTTAACTGAACCAGCCCCTAAGTACGATAGCAACAACTTCAAAGTGAACGTGTCTGATCTAAAGGTGGTCGGCAACTGGATAAGCGCTGCGGATGGCCCCGAGATCATGGGTCAAAATTCAACGGTGAAGTCGCTCTACCTGCATGTTAACGATGACAGTATTAAGGTGGCGGTCAACGGAATCAAGATCTCTGACGTGACGGTATTGCAGGGTGACGCGGGAGGCGTTGTGGACCTAGGCTCCTATGGCGACAACCGTGGCAGCATAAGTGGCGCAGTCGTCGACGGCGTGTACGTTCACCGGATTACACATACAACGAGCTATGATCCTTACAACGGCCTCGTCACGACGCGTCTTTGTCCAAAAAAGCCGCTTTGCGAAAGCTGTGACAACTCCTCAGCCCATCTCGAAAACGCCACAGTTGCGAACCTGCAGGTCAATGAGGTGGGCGAGATCAACGCGGTGCAGAGGCCTGCGGCTATTGGTGTTCTTGCATCCTATACTGCTTCAGATATGAAAGAGTACAAGATTTCGAAGAGCGTTCCTGATTTTTGCAGCAGCAGCACAGTTGACTATGCCAGTTCGGTGACGATCAAAAACATAAACTTAGTGAACTGGGATATTTATGAGGAACCTTCTGCAGATTCGAAGCTATATAATAACGGTTCTGCTTCTGACAGAGCCATTGCGTATAGTTGGACCAACCCGTCTGTGAAATTCTTTAACGGCACTTTTACTGGTGTTGGGGCGAATAAATATCCAGACAATGCCGTTCGAATACACTTCAAAAATAAGGCCCCGGGAAAATTATGGTACGCGGCCTGTGGCAAATCTACGGGTTTTTGCTATGACAACAAGGGGGAATCTAGTGCCGTGCTTAACGTATTATCACAGTCGCCCATCAACTCTAACGTTCCTAACTACAACATTATTTTTCCATATAAGTAATAAGCGTAGCGTTTAAATCCGCCCTCCTGGCGTGGCGGCGGCTCACGAAGAACTCAGCTCATTAGTGGCGCTCTTTCCGAGCGCCCTCATGCTGGCGCCGCAGACCTCGCGGGTTGAATTGGCTCAAACTCATACGTAAATGGGGTTCACAAGGGCAGTCCTGCCTTGCGAGCCGTGGTTTCCTCCAAAGATAACGTCCCTGCTTATTCCATTTGCGATAAGGCTGACGCGAGCGGATGCTGAAACACTTCTGGTAGTGGGAAGGGCACCCTAACGAATCTTCCCAACGTCACTATAGTTCGGTCTACAATCATTCCTTAGTGCACCTATTCTCATCAGAGCAAGATTAAGCCTGCGTGACTGCGCTCGCAGCCCCAACGCGCGGCATAGAAGAGTTTGTTTTGGGCTACTTGGCTGCTATCCTGCGTCTCAAACGACAGTAACTAAGGATGAAGAGGTGGACGCTTGAGACAAGCACTGATTAACATGTTGACCCTGCAGGATAAGATGAACACGCGTGTCCACGAGCAGTGGGCGCTGCAGAATTTTGAGTGGTACAGGGCCATATGGATTGAGTGCGGCGAGTTGATTGAGCACTTTGGCTATAAGTGGTGGAAAAAGCAGGAAACAGACATCGAACAGGTCCGTTTGGAGGTCATCGATATCTGGCATTTTGGGCTATCTGCATTGTTTGTCGGTGACAAAGATGTCATCGCAATTGCCGACGACATTGAAGCCGAGTTGGCGGGTTTTACGTCGGCGGGTTTGGGCGTGCAGCAGGCAACAGAGGAACTGGCGCTAAATGCGCTGCAGACAAAAGGTTTTTCAGCGTCGAAATTTTGGGAACTGATGCTGGCGACCGGTCTCGACTTTGACAGCCTGTACAGCGCCTATGTCGGCAAGAATGTGCTCAACTTTTTTCGGCAGGACAACGGGTATAAAGACGGCAGTTATGTCAAAAACTGGGCGGGAAAAGAAGACAACGAGCACCTGGTTGAGCTCGTTGCGCCGTTGGACAAAAACGCTGTCGATTTCTCTGATCAGGTGTATCGCGCCCTGTCGTCTCGCTATCGGGAACTGGTGCCGCAGGATTAGTCATGCCAAGAGAGGACGATAAGCTTTCGACCACGGCGCTCGCCAGAAAGCTCGATATTCCCGTGCAGCAGTTGTTTGCAGTATTGAAGGATTACGGTTGGATACAGCGCCCTAGCGACAGCTGGGTATTGACGCCAAAAGGTGAGTTCGAGGGCGGCACCTACCACTCGAGCCGGCGTTACGGGTCGTATATCGTATGGCCTGACACGCTAGCGACGCACCCACTGTTGCAAGCGATAGAATCCAATCAGCGTATCACCGCGGCGTCTATGTGCAGTTACTATAAACCGCTTCACGCAAGGCACATCAACCGCGCGCTTGCTGAATTGGGGATGCAGCAGCACAGTACGCTAGGTTGGGAGTTAACGCGTCTAGGCAAGTCTTTGGGGGGGCTACAGGAAGAGAGCGGGAGTAGCGGCGCATTTTACGTCACATGGCCGCATGAAATTGTTGATAATCCTGTCGTACACCGTGAACTGACCCTGCAGTCAGGGCAGGTGCCAACCCGGCGACTGCCGGCTGATGCCGAGCCCGATCTATTTACCGATTCAAATACTGCGCCACCGAGTTTGCGGGGCATTGATGGACACAGCCTGCAATCAACGCTACAGACGCGTGTCTGCAACTGGCTGTATCTGGCTCAGCTGGCCCATGCGTATCGGCGCGCTTTGCCAACGGAGGAGTTGGTCTACGCGGATTTTTATGTGCCGCTAGGGTGCGTCTACATCGACTGCTGGGAAGAGGAGTTGAATGCGGGCGAGATGTCTGGGAAATTCCGTAAGCGTGAGATCTATCGCGAGCTAAATTTGCCTTACTTAGAAATCAACGCTGCTGATGGCGATAGGCTCGATGAGGTGCTGGGTCGTGGACTCATCGGTTTCGGCGTTCGCTGTTAGACGCTGGCCCGCGCGATTAGTTCTTCTGCAGTAATACGCCACACTCCATGTGGTCGGTGTAGGGGAACTGGTCAAACAGCGCGAACTGTTTGATGCGGTGGCTGCTGCACAAAGATTGCAAATTCTGCACAAGGGTTTGGGGATTGCAAGAGATGTAGAAAATGCGATCAAAACGGCTGGCCATACTCACTGTTTGTTCGTCGAGCCCGGCGCGCGGAGGGTCGACAAAGAGTGTGCCCAGATCGAATTCGCTCAGCGGCTTTGGCATGTCAGCCAGCCTGCGGAAAGGGCGTTCATTGTTCATTGCCTGGGTCACTTCTTCGGCGGAGAGCCTAACGACGTGCACGTTCTTAATGCTGTTCTCCTCAAGGTTAGCCCGCGCAGCTCGGATGGAGACTTTGGATAATTCTGTCGCGATAATATGATCGAAATAGCGCGCTAGCGGCAGCGTAAAATTTCCGTTGCCACAATACAGCTCCAGTAAATCTCCACTCATAGCGGCGGCGTGTTTGCAGGCCCACTCGATCATGCGGATATTCACTTGACCATTGGGCTGGCTGAATGATTGTTCATACTGCCGATAATGGTAGTCTGTGCCTAGGATGGGCAAAACCTCTCGAACGAAGTCGCTCCCAATCACCCGCTTTTGTTTGCGGCTGCGTCCGATAACAGAGACGGGCTTGCTGTCTGCTTGCAATGCCGTTGCCAATTGTTGTGCTGCGCTTTCCCACGCCTGATCCAATTTTCGATGGTAGATCAGAGTTAACATTACATCACCGGACAGTGACACAAGAAATTCAACTTGAAAGATTTTGTGCCGCAGGATGCTGTGGGCGATCAATTTTTCTCGAAGCAGGGGCATTAAATATTGGATGCGATCGTCGGCGATAATAAAGTCGTTGACGACCACCGGTGTTCTGGGGTCTTCTCGTCTAAACATCACGTAATTGATGTCGTCATCGTCGTGCCACAGTCTGAATTCAGCACGAAGCCGAAACCCTACAGGAGGTGAAGCATACACCTCGGGCTCAGGCGCTGAAAAAGGCGTCATGAGTTCGCACACCGTGGCGACTTTGGCGCCAAGTAGGGTGGCATAGTCTTGCGGCTGAACCCGTGACAGAGGCATCAGGACAGCCTTGTCGTGTCGCGATTTTGCCAGAGCTCGGTTGCCTGTAATTGAGCCGCCGCTAGGTTAATGTCAGGGCAGAGTACGAGCAGCGCCGCAGCCGTGGTGGCAAGGGTTGCATTTAAACCGTATTGGTTATCCGCACTACCGCGCCAGAGTGCTTTTATAGACTCAACGTCTGGCGTCACGACAGACTCGATGCGTTTGGCAATAGAGCGCGGCAACAATATCTCGTGTGCCTGTTGATCATGCAGCCGATATAACCGTGTGTCGGCCTGTGGTTTGACTTCTACCTCGCCACTGTCTCCCTTGAACACTAGGGAGCATGGCTGCTGGAGTATGCGGTCTGCTTCTTGGTGCAGTCGGGCATAAGCAGGATGAAAAATACTCTGTAAGCTGGCGCGGGCGTTTAATGGGTTGAGCATGCGGCTCAGGGTGTTGACTGGGGAGCGCAGCCCTAGAAGCGGTCGTAATTGCATCAGCTCCTCGAGGGGAGAACAGAAATACGCCAACGATAAATAGGACAGATTGTGGGCGTCGAGCTGTTGGCCAACGTCGGTCCAGTGCGATGCAACAGGCAGCCCTAGCTGTCTCATGGCATGCTCGGTATAGAGCCTGTCAGGCGTGTGGCCCGCCGACCCGTGAATGAATACGCGATATCCTGCTTGCGCCAGCAGTAACAACGACAGGATAAACCAGGGATGCTGGTGCTTTTTCCCCGCGTAACTGGACCAGTCGAGGTCGGCCCATAATTCGTGAGGTGGAGGCTTCATGTGCGCACGGCAGGCTTGCACGAAACCGGCGAGTTCGTCGGGGCTCTCCTCTTTGACTCGCAGCAGCATTAAGAACGCGCCAATTTGTAATGGCTCAACATCGCCGCGCAGGATCATGCCAAATGCCTGTTGTGCTTCACCCTGACTCAGAGAGCGGGTGCTGGTCTTGCCTTTGCCCAGAATTCTAATGAATGGGGCAAAAGGGTGCTCTGTAATAGGAGTAGACCCCTTCGGCTTATTCACAAGACCGGTTCACAAGCAGTTGTCGGGCTTGGGCAGGCCAGAGATTTTACTGCCCAGCTTGGCCGGCGATCCTGGGAACAAAGACATCAGATAAATGCTTTTCCCTTTTTCCGGTCCGAGGTTTAACGCGCAGTACTTTACTAGCGCCCGCATGGCCGGCGCACTATCGTAGGCCAAGTAATACGCTCTCAGCAGATGAATAACGTCCCAGTGAGCAGCGCTTAGTTGAAGGTTTTCAGACGCAGCAATCTGCGCCGCCACATCAGGGTTCCAGTCGTTTAGATCACAAAGAAAGCCTTCTTTATCGAAAGCATTGGCGCAGAGCATCAGCGTTAATACCAGGCCTGTTGTCGTGGAAATGTTTCAGTGAGCGTCACCAGCCCCTCCATATTGATGCGGCTGACGGCTGCAGCAAGATTCGTCACGCCTGCTGCGAGGGCATCAGCAGTCATTATGTATAAGCTTGCATCGGTCTCTTGAAGCGTTTTACTCGCCTCGGTGCCTGCGAGCGCGGCATAGACGCCGTCGCCCATTAAAACCAGAGCATCGCCTTTTGCCATAATGCTGACACAGTCAGTAAAGGCGGCGCTCGAAGGTGACGCATTGAGCGTATGCAGAATCATGGTCAAAATCCGAGGAGGTGGTCATAGCCGACCATGAGTTGATGCATGTCATGGCCGCCCAGCGGGCGCGTCTGTAGGGGAGCCTTTGAAAGATCCATATTGTAGCGTGCGGCCGCCTGCGCATCGACATACACATGATTGATGTCATAAAGCGGCAAGGAGGCGAGCTGGCGGCCGATAGTTTTCATTCCTAAGGGGTGACTGTCTTGGTCGGGCTGTAATTGTAAAACCGCGTCGCCCATAAATAGCAAATCAACAGATTGATCAAAGGCGGCGCTGGCCAGTGCTGCATCCAGTGCGGCTTTAGCCAGACCCGAGCCATAGGGGCTGTGTCTCAGCACCAGTAAAACAGTTTTCTTCGTCGCTGCAGTCACCGCTAGCCTCCAAAGGTGATCAAGCGATCAGAGCTCGCATAGGCATCCACAAGCTGTCCTAGGCCCGATACGGTGAATGCCGCATCAATAGTAGGGGAGGCGCGCTCATGGCGGTCCGCCTCTACCTGGTCCAGCATGCCGTGCTTTAGCGCAGAGGTAATACAGATGGCCAGCTCTATCCCATGTTGATCTGCTAATTCAGCCCAGCCTGTTACCGGGCTCTCTTCGTCCTGCGCGGATACACTGTTCGCCGCGCTCGCGAGCGTACCTGCGTCCAGAAAGAAGACGCGATGAATAGTATGCCCGCGGGCTGTGACACAGTGTGCGAACTGCGCCGCCCTGCGCGAAGAGTGCCCAGAAAAGGGCGATGACAATACCAATAACGAATAAATCACGTTGTACGCTCTCTACAAACAAAAAACCCCGGCATGTACCGGGGTTTGTTTATCAGCCGTTTGCGACTAGTCGTCACCGCCGAACGCTGTCAGCAGGTGCAATAGATGGATAAACAAGTTGTAAATATCCAGATACAACGACACAGTCGCTCGGATGTAGTTCGTTTCGCCGCCGTTGATGATGCGGCTGGTATCAAACAGTATGAGCCCAGACATAATCAGCACGACAGCCGCCGAGATTGTCAGAGACAGCGCTGGAATGTTCAGGAAGATATTGGCAATCATCGCAACCACGGCTACAAGCAGGCCAACCATCAGGAACCCGCCCATGTAAGAAAAATCCTTGCGGGTGGTGAGAGCGTAAGCGGATAAACCAAAAAACACGACAGCGGTGCTACCCAGCGCCTGCATCACCAGTGCCGGCCCCCCTGGCATTGCGAGGTAATAGTTGAGCATCGGGCCAATAGACGCGCCCATCACGCCGGTAAAGGCAAAGATGGCAACGATACCCTTGCTGCTATCAGCGGTTCGATTGACGACGAAGAGCAATCCGAAACCGACCAGCATAAGAATGAGTGCCGCGCCCTGAGGAAGCCCCATGGCCATAGAAATACCAGCCGTCGCAGCACTAAACAATAGGGTCATACCCAACAGCATGTAGGTGTTTTTGAGGACCTTGTTTGTACTGAGGGCCGATTCAATTCCCAGTGAACCTGCGTTGTATAAACCCTTGTCTTGCATAACGTACTCCCGAAATGTTGCGCACGGACGGTGCGATCCTGCCTTATCCATATAATAAGGGCGATAGAGGCAAAATCCAAGTCAAATAGGTCGAAATATGCAACGATTCGCACCTGGCCTTGATGCTGCGGCGGTGCGTGTTCTAGCGCTGGAATCTGATCTTTAGTCGCTGTTGTCTGCGTTATGCCGGTATCGGAGGCGGCAGCGCTGGTGCTTTTGGGCCACACAAAAAGCACAAGCCCCAGCGCCCCGAACCAGACGATCCCGGACAGTATCAGGAATGGCGTGAGAACCCCAGAGGCCGAGAAGAAGGTAACGATAATTCCGTTTGCCGCACCTGCTGATTTCGAAAACAGGTGGGAGCAGATTGAGTAGTAGAGGCCGTCTGCTGACATTGAGAAGCCGATTCCCAAGGTCAGCCAAAAGACAGCCCAATTGCTGGAGGTGACCGACGCTAGCGTAATAAAGGATACCGCGGCGAGAAGTTGCAGGAGAGATGTTGGGTGAATACGGGCTCGGCGGATATCGTCGCTGGCACTGAATAATCGGTCGGAGAGGGTGTCTATCAGTACCATTGCGATGAGCAGCCGCTGTAAAAATCGCGTAAGCTTCGGGCACTGTTCATTGAACTGAGATAGATAGGGTATCCGGGGAAGGCTGGATACCGTAGTGTATTAATATTGAATCACGATAAATCAGGAGATAGTTGTGCGCGCAATTAAATTGAAAAAACCAGGCGGTCTCGACAAACTGGAAATGGCAAATGTAGACGTTATCGAGCCGAATGCGGGCGAGATCCGTATTCGCAACCATGCGAGTTCACTGAATTTCCATGACTATGTTGTGGCCATTGGCCTGTTGCCAGTTGATGACGGGCGCATTCCTATGTCGGACGGTGCCGGGCTTGTAGAAGCGGTGGGTGCTGGAGTGACGGAGTTTCAGCCTGGTGATCGAGTGATGAGCTGCTTCTTTCCGCATTGGGCTGATGGGCGAGCTGATAATCTCGTTAAAATGAGTGATGTCCCGGGCGACATGATCGATGGATTCGCGTCTGAGCTCGTTACGATGCCCGCTTCAGCGTTCACCTGTATGCCGGACGGCTATAGCTTCGAGCAGGCAGCCACTTTGCCGTGTGCCGCGGCGACTGCGTGGCGTGCACTGATGGTCGAGGCACGCGTAAAGCCGGGCGATACCGTGCTGGTGCAGGGTAGCGGTGGCGTATCTGTGTTTGCTTTGCAGTTTGCTAAGGCAGCAGGTTGTCACGTTATTGCAACGTCTTCATCGCAGGCTAAATTAGAGAGACTAAGCGAGCTTGGGGCAGACCAATTGATCAACTATCGTGAGGTTGAGAGGTGGGGCGACAAGGTGTTGGAGATCACCGGAGGTAAAGGTGCAGACGTTATCGTCGAGGTTGGCGGCTCGGGTACGCTGCCGCAGTCTGTGCGCGCGGTGGCAATGGGCGGGCACATTTCCATGATCGGCGTGCTAACGGGTGTTCAGGGCGACGTGCCTACGGCCGAGTTATTTCAGAAAAATGCCGTGATTAGCGGTATCACTGTCGGCTCGCGCGCCAATCAGGAAGACATGGTGAGGGCGATCAATGCCACGGGAATCCTGCCTGTCATTGATCGCAGTTTTGCTCTTGAGGATTTGGCGGAGGCGTTCCGGCTGCAAGAATCACAACAGCACTTTGGAAAAATCTGCCTTACCGTCTGATGTGTTTTGATCGTCGATACCGAGTCTGACAACAGAGACCCTGCCGTGCCAGTGGCGGGTACTCTGATTATCGCACGGGGTTTACGAGGGATTCGTCGGGCTGCTGTAAGTGGTTAAAGAGGCACACAGGATTATCGACGGATGACGTGTGACTTATAAAAAAACATCTAAAGTGTAGTGATAGTTCTGTAATAGCGGCTGATTACTTTATGGTTAAAGCCTTTAAACAGGCGCAGATCACAGTGCTCTTTTTGATACTGCTTTTGTCTATCGCGGTATCTTCTGTGGCAGCGCCTCCGCCAACGACTGAGGTGCAGACATCATCGCCGGATGACGTGTTGCAGTCATCGGGCAATTGGCTGGATCGATCACATGCGACTGTAGCCGACAGCGGTGACGCTCTTGCGAATTGGCTGGATAATTTCTTCGGCACGCGTGACGCTGACATTGATAGCGCCCGCTCGCTGATAAGAGCGGCTGCGATTTATGAGGCAGATGAATTAGAGAGTGATGGCTTTAAGTACAAGATACGAGGGAAACTGCGCCTACCCAACCTGAAAGAAAGGTTCTATATAATATTCACAGGCAATGATGAAGACGAGGATGAGGAGCTGTTAGATCCGTCGGATGATGATGAAGATGAAAATCAGGTAGGCCTGCAGTATCAGTTAAAAGAGAATGGACCTAGCCGTATCAATTTTTTTGGCACGGTTAATTCTAGTTTTAAATATAAAGCAGGTGGTCGTTACCGATACGAAATATCGCCCACAGATAATTTTCAAACTCGATTTAGTGAAGAGCTTGCCTATCAGCAAAGTGACCACCTAATCTCCACGACGCGGCTAGATTTGAGCTATAATGTCAGGGCTGACAGGCTTTTGCGTTGGGCCAGTCGTGTTCGCTATGGTCAGAAAACCGAGGGGGTAGAGTGGAATACCCAGCTCGGATGGCAACAACGCATTGCAGCAACAAAAGCGATTAGTTACTTCGTAGGTATGGATGGCAATACCGATCAAAGTAAAACCATAGATGCCTATGGGCCAGGGGTTCGTTATCGGCAGAATATTTTTCGTAAATATCTGTTTGTTGATGTTGGCACCGCATATGGATGGCGTAAAAGCGCTAACGATGCAAAGCGAGAGGGTGCATGGTCTTTTGAGATTCAACTTCAGATATTTTTCGAAAACCAGAGCTCGAGGAAGATATAAGACGCTTTAATCGCTTGTAGGGTACTGACAAGTTAACGGGCTAAAATTATTAGAACCGGCGGATGAACACCTATATCCGCCATCGATGTCTACCTGACATCATCATTCACACCGTTTGGCTGTACTACAGATTTAATTTCAGTCACTGCGATAGTGAAGATCTACTCGCTGAACGTGGTATCACTGTCAGTTATGCAGCCATCCGATTGTGGCGCATCAAATCCGGGGCTATCTATACCCGAGGATTGAAGCGCAAGTACCGAGGATTTGGCGATACCTCCTATATTAATGAAGTCGTCGTGAAGATCAACGGCAACAGTATTACCTGCGGAGGGCTGGAGATCAGGATGGTGAAGTGGTTGATGTATTTCTCCAGACCAAAAGAGATGGCGCTGGGGTCAAACGATTCTTTAAATGCCTGCTCAGGTCACAGGGCGCAGAGCGCGAGGGCGACGTCGGACATGTCTCGTCGCAGCTATAAAACAAAACGAATGACAAACGGGGCGTTTAGAGCAACTCAATTAAAGAAGCTGGGTCAGGCTCGACGTCAATTTCGTCACGCGGTGTTCGAAAGAGAACCCCAAGCCTGTTATGACTGCGGCAGTGATACAATTAAAGGGAGTGTGGCATCAAGACGACTTTACTGGTGCCCTGCATGTCAATTCGAGACGAGTGAGAGACTATGATTCCAGGGCAGAAAGACTTTTTATTTGTGCCTCTTGGCGGATGCGGCGAAATCGGGATGAACTTAAACTTGTTCGGGCATGCCGGTCAGTGGTTGATGGTGGACTGCGGAATCACTTTCGAGAAGGATAATGCAAACCCAGGTGGTGGCAATCGTGTCGAGATGCCAGACCCAATGTTTATTAGCAACCGCAGTGACGCCCTTATTGGAATGATTGCGACTCATGCTCATGAAGACCACATAGGGGCAATCGCTCATCTATGGCCACAGTTACAATGTCCTATTTACACGACGCCGTTTACGCGCAATGTATTGCTTCGAAAGCTTCGGCAAAAGGGAATTGATGCACCTATTGTGACCGTTGAGGAGGGCGAGACAATCACTCTTGGGGGTTTTCGGGTTACTTGGCTTCCCATCACCCATTCGACCGTAGAAACCAATGCGCTGCTTATAGAGACCTCCGCTGGGCGGGTGCTGCATACAGCAGATTGGAAAATTGATTCAGCGCCTATTGTCGGCCGAGCGTTTGACCCGGATGTTTATCGACGGCTAGGCGATGATGGTATCGACGCTATAGTGTGTGATTCGACCAACGCCAATCAAGCTGGCCACTCCACTTCTGAGTCAGAATTGTTTGAAGGGCTGTTAGCTGCCGTTAAAGGCTCCACGGGGCGGGTAGTGGTTGGTTGTTTTTCTAGCAATGTTGCGCGCCTGCAAACCCTGGGTCATGTGGCGGAAGTGTCAGGGCGCTATATAGGGGTGATTGGCCGATCAATAGAGGCCATGGTGATGAATGCCAGAACGGCGGGTTACTTAAAAGAACATTTTAACCTAGTCGATTCATTTAACCTCGGCTACCTTCTGCCTAATGAAGTATTGGCTGTGGCGACGGGGAGTCAGGGAGAGTCTCGAGCGGCTTTGCAGCGACTGGCGATGGATACTCATCCGGACATTACCTTAGCGGCGGGGGATCACGTGATCTTCAGTGCCAAAACTATTCCTGGCAACGAGGTCGATGTGGGTCGATTGGTGGCTGCCCTTGAGAGCAAAGGTGTTGAGGTGACACTTTCAGAAACCAGTTCGCGGCCTATTCATGCATCGGGGCACCCTTGCCGGGAAGAATTACAACAGATGTATGATTGGGTAAAGCCTAAGATTGCGATACCGGTTCATGGCGAGGCTATGCACATGCAATGCAATGCGGACATAGCAAAGTCATGCGGCGTACCAATACAGTTGACCGGCAGCAATGGTGATGTGTTTGACATTGTTGCTGGCAAAAAACTGAAAGAGCGCGTGCCAGTTGGCCGGCTCTGGTTAGATGATTCAAAGCGAGAAGCGCTTTTAGCAAAGGTTGAGTAGCGGCCAACTCGCTAGTGCGGCTATGGCCCAATAGTGTTTATGCCGGTGGGGGTTTAGGGACCTAAGGTGTGAACATGGGTTACAGCATCACGCCTGAGTTCCAAACCTTCACTGGTGACTGCCACTAAAAAGGTGACCTAGGCAAGGCTGCTGATGGCTCTGGCGTGCAAGGACGCGTGGCTTACAACATCGCACATACTCCCGCAGCCGATTGACATCAGCTGTTTGCTCATAAAGCTGGCGAGCATGATTTAAGAGGCGAGTTACGCGGGGCTGTCAGAGGC
>CAJXWP010000079.1 GCA_913062625.1 uncultured Haliea sp.
CACGCAGCGAAGATTGCGAGCAGAATGCTGTTGCGGGTAATAGATCGACCAAGCATCCTATTCTCCTGCGCGCTTGTTGCGGTGGCCATACGTGCGAGGCTGCGTATAGTAATCGATGAATGGCGCCGCAAAATTCATAATCAGTACGGCAAAAGCCACCGAGTCCGGATAATTTCCTTTGATCCTAATAGTATATATCAGCACACCGATCAGGGCGCCAAAGATTAAACGGCCGCGTAAAGATACCGCAGAACTCACAGGGTCAGTCACAATAAAGAAGGCGCCAAACATGGTCGCGCCGCCTAGCAGGTGGAACAGCGGCGAACCCCCACTTGCGGAACTGCCGCCGTCATAAAAGATGGCCGCAAGTAGGCCCAGAGTAACCAGCATTGCCACAGGCGCATGCCAGGTAAATATGCGCTGATACAGCAACCAGACGCCTCCGGCTAAAAAAGCAATATTAGCCCATTCCCAGCCCAAGCCGGACCAGCGTCCAAATTGCGGATATTGATTCCACAGATCTTTAATCAGCAGACTATTGTTTTGTTTCAACAGGTCCATGGGTGTCGCCATGGTGGTTGCGTCATAGGCCGAGGGGGTAAAACAAGCCTGCAAGGCTTCCATAAATCCCGGCAACTCTCCGAGCCCGCGCGGTGGCGCCCATGCGGTCATCTGTATCGGGAAAGAAATGAGCAGAATAACATAGCCCACCATGGCAGGGTTGAACGGGTTATAGCCCAGCCCACCGTATAAGTGCTTCGCTAAAAGGATAGAGCTTGCGATACCCACGGTAATGAGCCACCACGGTGCATAAGGCGGTAACGCAATGCACAACAAAACGGCCGTTACCAGCGCACTATAGTCTTTTAGGTAAAAACCCAGAGGGCGTCGTCTCAGTTTCAGTGCAAGCGCTTCACAGGCCAGCGCTACGATGCTTCCCCAAAGAATATTGACCAGCGTGCCAAAGCCAAAAAAATGGGTCAGCACAATAACGCCCGGAATAGTGGCAAGCAGCACACTTTGCATCACCCTCTGAGTACTCATGGGGCCGTGTGCGTGGGGTGATGTGAGGCGCATCAGAGCCATGTCATGCGTCCTCGGCGGCGTTCAACTGCTGTTGCACAGCGTTGATTTTGTCGGTTAGACGCGCCACGGTCGATTCCAGCGCATCGATGACCTTCTTCTCTTCGGCATTGTCCCGACTCTTGATGAGCACGGCCTGTGATTTTTGCAGACGGTTCTGTAATTTTTTCAGATCGAGCCGTGCCTTCTCTTGCGGGCTTAAGGACGCTTCTGTTGTGCGCGCTTGCATGGCTCTTGCGATAGCCGCCTGCGCACCATCAGCAGGGGGTTGCTCAGCAGAATGGGTGCCGAGACGTTGCTGGCAGTCCTTTAGGGCTTGTTCCGCCGCTGTGAGTTTGTCACGGGTCTTGTCGACCCCAGTCTGCAGTGCGTCTACCAGATCGCTGCCTTCTGCCTTGGCCTGTTCCAGCTTAGCCGTTGCTGTACCCAGTCGCTTATGCGTGGATACAACGGCTTTTTCCAATGTCTCCAGTTCACTTTCGTCGCCAGTGTCGGCCTGTTGCGCGGCCTTTTTGGCCTTGGCACGCTCAATGGCGGCCTGAATCGGATCTTCTTCTCCCCCTTCTTCCGCTGCCTGGGCACGCTGTTGTGCCGCAATTTTACGGGCAGCGCGCTTCGCCTCTTTCTCTTCCTCAGCCTGCTCTAGGCGTTGCTGGCGAGCCTCAAATCGAATGCGGGACTGTTCCGCGACTTCATGGTCGTGGCGCAATTGTAAAATCTCAGCCTTAGAGGCACGATAGTACTGCACCAGTGGAATATTACTGGGGCAGGCAAAGGAGCAAGCGCCGCATTCGATACAGTCGAACAGGTTGTGTTCCTCCAGCTTTTCAAATTCCTTGCCTTGTGCGAACCAGAACATTTGTTGCGGTAGTAGGCTGGCCGGGCAGACCTCAGCACACATGCCGCAGCGGATACAGGCTTGGGCAGGCGGCGGTGTGGACAATTCTGCTTCACTGGGCGCGAGTAGGCAGTTAGTCGTTTTAACGATAGGCACGTCTGTATCCGGTATCGTGAAACCCATCATCGGTCCGCCCATAATGAGGCGGTTATTTTCCTCACGCTGGTAACCGGCTTTCTCTATCAGGTACTGCACCGGGGTGCCGATTAACACCTCAAAGTTTTGCGGTTCGCGTACGCTTTCTCCAGTGACAGTGGTGATTCTGGAAATGAGCGGCTGCCCATGCACCACTGCGTTGAAAATAGCTACCGTGCTGCCGATATTCTGGCATACAACGCCAACCTGAGAGGGTAATCCGCCGCTGGGTACCTGCTGTCCGGTGAGGATCTCAACGAGTTGTTTTTCGCCACCCGATGGATACTTGGTGGGGAATGTGACGATCTCTATGCCGGTGCCTTGCGCTGCGGCGCGCAGGGCAGCGATGCCCTCTGGTTTGTTGTCCTCAATACCGATCAGAGTCTCTTGCGGGGCAATGATTTGCTGCAGAATTTTTGTGCCTTCGATGATCTCGTAAGCCTGTTCGCGCATCAGGATGTCGTCAGCAGTGATGTAAGGCTCACACTCTGTGCCGTTAATGATCAGAGTTTTAATGTGAGTGTCAGCCTTGACTGACAATTTGACTGCGCTCGGAAAACCGGCGCCGCCCATGCCTGCAATGCCAGCATTACGGATTATATTAATGAGGTCGGCCGCCTCCAACGTCTGATAATCCGAGACGCCGTTGTGTTCCGTCCACTCATCTTGGCCGTCTGAGGTGATCACGATGCAGGGCGCGAGATAGCCAGAAGGGTGCGCAATGAGGCGATCCTCAATGGCGTGAACGGTGCCCGAAGTTGGCGCGTGCACCGGCACGCTGACAAAGCCTCGTGCTTCGGCGATCATCTGGCCCTTGAGTACACGCTCACCAATGGATACTAATGGGCGGGCCGGTGCGCCTATGTGCTGAGACAGTGGGATAATCAGCTCAGGGGGTATACCGGCATCGGCGATCGGTGAGCGCACAGACTGATGCTTATTTTCAGCAGGATGGATGCCGCCGTGGAAGTCAAATACTTTTCTCATGCAGCGCGGTCCTCGGATGCATTGCCAAGAACAACATCGGTGGCAATAATGTCCACGCGTCGGCTCACGGGGTCAGGCAGTTGCCAGTGCCAGGTCTTTAGAGACTCCTCCTGCGCAATCATGTCGATGCAGTCCACAGGGCAGGGCTCAACACATAAATCACAGCCGGTGCATTCGCTACTGATAACGGTATGCATCTGCTTCGCCGCTCCCAGAATCGCGTCGACAGGACAGGCCTGTATGCACTTAGTGCAGCCAATACATTCATCTTCACGGATAAAGGCTATTGTTGTGACTTTCTTGGCCTCGCCGTGTTCCTCATCTAGGGGCAGTACCGTTAAATCTAATAAGTCGGCCAGGGCCTGAACGCCCGCTTCCCCTCCGGGCGGACATTTATTGATGGCTTCGCCGCCGGCGATGGCCTCCGCATAGGGTCGGCAGCCGGGATATCCGCACTGGCCGCATTGGGTCTGGGGCAAGATATTATTGATCTCGTCCGCAATGGGGTTGCCTTCCGTTTTGAACTTCTCTGCCGCAAATCCAAGCAGAGCGCCAAACACAGCCGCGAGCCCTACCAAAGCCAGGAGGGCAGCAAGAAGTGGATATTGTGTGAGGAGGTCAATCACTTGTGTCTATACCAGTCCCGCGAATCCCATAAAGGCCAAAGACATCAGGCCGGCGGTTATCATGCCCACGGCTGCACCTTTGAAGGGCGCAGGCACATCCGCCACCGTCAAACGTTCACGCATGGCAGCGAAAAGAACCAATACTAACGAGAAGCCCGCACCCGCGCCGAAACCGTAGAACAGCGACTCCAAAAAACTGTGGTCTTTCGAGATGTTAAGGAGTGCAACGCCTAGTACGGCGCAATTGGTTGTAATTAGCGGCAGATAAACACCCAGTACACGGTGCAGCAATGGACTGGTCTTGCGCATGACCATTTCGGTAAACTGCACGACGACGGCGATCACCAGAATGAATGCGATCGTTTTTAGGTAGCCCAGTCCTAGCGGGACTAATAAGAACTGATAGGTCAGGTTGCTACATGCCGCTGCGAGCGTCAGCACAAAAGTAGTCGCCATCGACATGCCCATGGCGGCCTCTAGCTTATTCGAGACACCCATAAACGGACACAGTCCTAAGAACTGCACCAGTACGAAGTTGTTGACCAGAATGGCGCCGATCAACAATATGGAATAGTCTGCCAGCATGATTAGGTTCTCGCTGCGCCTTGTGCCCTGAGCACGCTCGCGCCTGCAATTCTAGGACCGTCATTTTAGCGTTTCTGACGCATTAGTGGAGTCTAATTTTACAGACTAACGTTCATTAGGTAAAAGTAGTTTTTGGGACTATTTGACTTGCATCCCCGGCGTAGCGCCCGCGTGTGGCTCTAAAAGGAAGATATCTTTGCCTCCGGGCCCTGCGGCCAGCACCATTCCCTCCGACATACCAAATCTCATTTTACGTGGCGCCAGATTAGCCACCATCACTGTCAGTTTGCCCACCAGGTCCTCCGGTTGGTAGGCTGACTTGATGCCTGCGAACACCTGCCTGCGCCCCGCGGGAGTGCCTTGCGCATCCAGGCTGAGTGTTAGGCGCAGCAATTTGTCCGCGCCTTCGACGTGCTCGGCCGCGATAATTTCAACGATTCTCAAGTCAATTTTGGCAAAGTCGTCAAACTCAATAGTGTTGTCCCGAATGGGTGCGTTATCCGATTCGTTTGGCAGTGCGACCTCTGCGGCCTGCGAATCCTTGCTTGCCTCTACCATGGCTTCCACCTTTTTGCTGTCGATGCGCGTGAGGAGCGGCACGAATGTCGCCAGCTGATGCCCCGTCAGTGGCGACGCTAGATCAGTCCAGTCCAGTGAGCAGTTCAAAAAGGCTTCAGACTTTTCGGCCATGGCTGGTAACACAGGCTTCAAGTATGTCATTAGCACTCTAAATAGATTGATGCCCACGCTGCATGTGTCGTGCACCTGCTGTTCAGCCCCTTCCTGTTTGGCCAATATCCAGGGCTTTTTCTCGTCGATGTATTGATTCGCCCTATCCGCTAGCGCCAGAATTTCACGCATTGCTTTGTTAAATTCACGCTGTTCATAGAGTTCGGCAATGTCACTGCCTTTGGTAATAAAGTCCTGCACTAGCCCGTGCTCCGAGCAACTCGAAGAAAGTTGACTGTCAAAAGAGTTGCGCAAAAAGCCAGCGCAACGACTGGCGATATTCACCACTTTGCCAACAATGTCAGAGTTAACCCGTTGAATGAAGTCCTCTAGATTAAGATCAATGTCGTCTACGGAAGCCGATAGCTTGGCGGCAAAATAGTAGCGCAGATACTCTGCGTCAAGGTGCTCGAGATACGTGCTCGCCTTGATGAAGGTACCGCGACTTTTGGACATCTTGTTCCCGTTAACGGTCAGGAAGCCGTGCGCATAAATGGCAGTCGGCGCGCGCAGGCCCGCTGATTGCAGCATTGCGGGCCAGAACAGGCCGTGGAAGTTGATAATGTCTTTGCCGATGAAGTGGTACAGCTCGGTGTCAGTGCCGAGTGTCCAGTAAGGCTCAAACTCGTGTCCGGTGCGATCGCAGTAATGTTGAAAGCTGGCGATGTAGCCGATAGGGGCATCTAGCCAGACATAGAAATACTTGCCCGGTTCGCCGGGGATCTCAAAGCCGAAATACGGCGCGTCGCGGCTAATGTCCCACTCTTGCAGTCCGGCCTCCGTCCACTCTCGGAGTTTGTTTGCGACCTGTGGCTGTAGCGTATTCGAGTTAAGCCATTCCTTCAGCATTGCCTCAAACTCAGGGAGTTTGAAGAATAAATGGGTAGACTCTTTTTCTATGGGTTTTGCCCCTGATATGGCTGACACCGGATTGATCAAATCCATCGGGCTGTAAGTGGCTCCGCACGCCTCACAGTTATCTCCGTACTGATCCTCGATTTTACAGCGCGGGCAGGTGCCCTTGATGAAGCGGTCAGCGAGGAAGAGTCGTTTTTCGGGGTCGAACGCCTGCGTAATCGTCCGGGTAGCAATGTGGTTGTTCTCTTTCAGGCGCTGGTAGATTGTCTCGCACCAGAAACGATTTTCGTCGCTGTGGGTGGTGTGAAAATTGTCAAACCCGATAAGAAAGCCGATGCTGTCACGCAAATGTTCTTGTTGGATGCTGTCGATCTGCTGCTGGGCGCTTATCCCTAGTTTTTCTGCTGTCAGCATGATGGCGGTGCCGTGGGCGTCGTCGGCACAGATGTAAATACAGTGGTGCCCGCGGGACTTTTGAAACCTCACCCAGATGTCGGTCTGCACCTGCTCCAGCAGATGTCCCAAATGCAGAGAGCCATTGGCATAGGGCAATGCGCTGGTGACTAGGATTTTGCGGGGTGCGGGTGCTGCCATGACGGTCATCTGCTTGGTAAAACGGCGACTATCATAGCGTTTTTGCGGGGGAGTTTCATCCATCGCAGTTGTCAGTGTGGCATTGTTGAACGCACAGCATCTCTCTATACTGGCGAGCCGGAAAATACTGGTCCCATTCTCTCGGTCCAGACTCACAGCGTTTACAGGTATTAATGAATCAGATTAAACACATTGTTGCAGTGGCTTCCGGTAAAGGCGGCGTGGGCAAGTCCACGACGGCGGTCAATCTGGCTTTGGCTCTCCACACCATGGGTGCGCGAGTCGGGCTATTGGATGCCGATATTTATGGGCCCAGTCAGCAGCTGATGCTGGGCATTCCGTCGGGCCATCGTCCCGAACAGCAGGGCGACCAGCACCTGCTGCCCGTAGAAGCTTATGGGTTGAAGACCATGTCTATGGGATACCTGGTGGATGACCGCACCCCGATGGTATGGCGCGGGCCAATGGCCGGTGGCGCTCTAGCGCAGATGCTGGAACAAACGCTGTGGGGTGAGCTCGACTATCTGGTGATTGATATGCCGCCTGGCACAGGTGATATTCAACTTACTTTATCGCAAAAAGCCAAGGTGTCCGGTGCGGTAATCGTGACTACGCCGCAGGATATTGCGCTGTTAGACGCACGAAAAGGTATCGAGATGTTCCGCAAAGTGGACGTTCCCGTACTGGGGATTATAGAAAATATGTCGGTGCATATTTGTAGCGAGTGCGGACACCATGAGCATATTTTTGGGCAGGAGGGTGGAGACCTTATTTCAAAGGATTACGGTGTGCCACTGCTAGCTAGTTTACCATTAACGCTTTCGATCCGAGAACAGACGGATGCCGGATGTCCCACGGTGGTTGCTGCCCCAAAATCGCCTGAAGCTAAACTCTATCTGGATGCTGCGGCTGCGGTGCAGCAGGCGCTAGCGGGCCAAGAAAATAGCGGTGTCCGTCAGTTTCCTGAAATAAAAATCTCTGACGACTAATCGAGCGAACGGGTGAGCTATACATGAGTATCAAAGCAGACAGGTGGATTCGCGAAATGGCCGTCGACCATGGCATGATCGAGCCTTTCGAGGCGGGTCAAGTGCGTTCCGACGGAGATAGGCGGCTGATATCTTATGGCACATCCAGCTATGGCTACGATGTAAGGTGCTCTCGCGAGTTTAAAGTGTTCACCAATATTAATTCGGCGACGGTGGACCCGAAAAGTTTTGATGAGGGCAGCTTTGTCGATGTAGTAGGCGATGTTTGCGTCATTCCACCGAATTCTTTTGCGCTAGCCAGTACGGTGGAGTACTTCCGTATTCCGCGCAATGTGCTGACGATTTGCCTGGGTAAGTCGACCTATGCCCGCTGCGGCATCATCGTGAATGTCACGCCACTGGAGCCCGAATGGGAAGGCCATGTCACTTTGGAGTTCTCCAATACGACCACTTTGCCAGCCAAGATTTACGCCAACGAAGGGGTCGCACAAATGCTGTTCTTCGAATCTGACGAGGTCTGCGAGGTCAGCTATAAAGACCGTGGGGGCAAGTATCAGGGACAGCGTGGGGTGACTTTACCGAAGGCGTGAATTGCACTTGCGCAGATAACACTCAATTACCGCAAGTCAGTGGTGTATTGGATGCCGTTTGGGGGAATCGCATGGCCATCCAGTGTTGCACCCTCGCCGGTGAGCTGCAGGCGTCCCTGTAAATACCAGCGCACCGCGATCGGATAAAGCGTGTGCTCCTGAACCGCCACTCGGGCAGCCAGACTCTCTGCCGTATCATCGGGCAAAATCGGCACCCGGCACTGAAGCACCGGCGGTCCACCATCGAGTTCCTGCGTCACAAAATGTACCGTCGCCCCGGCTTCAGCGTCGCCTGCATCTAGGGCGCGCCGATGCGTACGCATGCCTGGGTAATTGGGAAGCAGGGAGGGGTGAATATTCAATAGACGCCCCACAAATGGCTCAACCAACACGGGGGTCAGAATGCGCATAAAACCCGCCAGCACGACCAGATCAATGGAGGCCGCCTGAAGCTCATTGACCAATGCTTGGTCGAATGCCTCGCGCGTTGCGAAGTCGCGGTGATCGATAGCACGGGTGGCGAGCCCTGCACTCTCTGCCCGTTGCAGGCCAGCCGCTTCAGGGTTGTTAGTGATAACGATGCCGATCTGTGCGGCCAGTTCACCGCGGGCGCAAGCGTCGATGAAAGCCTGCAAATTCGTCCCGCGCCCGGAAATGAGAATGGCCAGGCGAGGCGGTACTTGTGAGCTCACGGCAGCAGTTCTACCTGGTTATCACCCTGGGTAATACGGCCAATAACCCACGCAGTGTGTCCTGCTGTGGTCAGGACTGAGAGGGCCTTTTCCACATGTTGGGGCGCGACACACAGCACCATGCCAACGCCGCAGTTAAAGGTGCGATACATTTCTGTGGTTTCGACATTGCCCTGAGCCTGAAGCCATTGGAAGATCTCGGGCCACTGCCAGCTCTGTGTCTCGATAAGTGCGTTACAACTTTTGGGCAGCACACGGGGCAGATTTTCTAGTAGTCCACCGCCGGTGATGTGGGACAGGGCTTTCACTGGAACTTCCGCGAACAATGCCAGTAGTGCCTTGACGTAGATTATAGTGGGAGTCAGCAGAGCCTGCCCCAGGGTGGTGTCCCCCAGCGTTTGTTGCAAATCTGCATCGCTCACTTCGAGTATTTTTCGAATCAGTGAGTAGCCGTTGGAGTGCGGCCCGCTGCTTTCAATGCCAAGCAATATATCGCCCGCGGCCACAGTGCTACCGTCGATAATCTCTGATTTTTCTACGACACCGACACAAAACCCAGCCAAGTCATAGTCATCGCCTTCATACATGCCGGGCATTTCGGCCGTCTCGCCGCCGACCAGCGCGCAACCAGCCAGCTCGCAGCCTTTGCCTATGCCCGTGACCACGTCAGCGGCAGTGTTGATGTTGAGTGCACCGGTGGCGTAGTAATCAAGGAAGAACAGGGGTTCTGCGCCTGCTACCACAAGATCGTTTACGCACATAGCGACGAGGTCTATGCCTATCGTATCGTGAATGCCCATTGCCATCGCCAAGCGAAGCTTGGTGCCTACGCCATCCGTGCCCGACACAAGCACCGGCTGTTTGTAGCCGACAGGGATTTCACACAAAGCGCCGAACCCTCCCAGGCCACCCATGACTTCCGGTCGCATAGTGCGGGCTGACACCCCTTTAATACGCTCGACCAGCGCGTTACCGGCGTCAATATTGACACCCGCGTCCTTGTAACTCAGGGCGTTCTTTGTGCTCTCATCGCTCATTACGTGGGATCCAGTAAAATATTGGCTGATGCGTCGGGTAGGTATTTTATCGCGCATGATACGCGAGCGCACTCATGAATTGGTGCTCGAGGTTCAGTCATGTCGATTTTTGCCGTGTTTATTTTCACCGAGTAGTGGGCACCTCATCTCAGGCTCACTCTTTGAGGCCAGAGTATGCCCGGCGCACGTTAGTGCTGCTACAATGCGGCTGTTGGCCGGAGCACTTGGAGAATATAGTGAAAGCGACACGGATAGCATTGATGTATGGACTGCTGGCTCTGCTGCTGGCAGGGAATGCTCGGGCGGAGATGGTGCGGGATTTGCACTCGGCCAGTGTGCCTGTGGCAAATCAAGGTTCTAAAGCGCTGACGGCTGCGGCCAGTCAAGCCCTTGCCGAAGTGTTGGTGAAAGTGTCTGGCTCGCGCCTATTGCTAGCCAACCCGGTGATTGTCAAGGCGTTATCAGATTCTCGTGCGCACGTGCAGCAATACGTTTATACGCGCAATGAACCGCCAGAAACCGGATTTTCGGTGCAGCTGGAGTTTGACGGTGAGTATGTCACTGACCTAGTGAGACAGTCGGGCGCTCCGCTATGGACGGCCAGCCGTCCGTTGGTCTTGGCATGGGTTGTGGTTGAGGACGAGCAGGGCAGACATTTCATCGATAGAGATAATTGGCCCGATGAGGCGCAGGTGCTAATCGAGGCATTTTCCCGTCGCGGTGTGCCGGTGCAGCTTCCGGTATTTGATTTAGAAGACATGGCCGCGCTAAGCCCCAATGATGCCTGGCGCCTAAATGCAGCTGCTATCCAAACGGCCTCCGCACGGTATAACGCGCAGGACATCGTAGCAGGCCGTCTGGCGAGTGTTAGTGCGGGAAAATCCGCGGGTGACTGGAGCTATTTTTATCAGGACGGTCGCGTCAACCGATCTGTCACCGTTGATAATTTAGCGTCATTCATGCGTGATGGCGTCAATATTGTCGCCAGCGAAATGGCTACCAGGTATGCCGTGGCGCCCACAACTAGCGAACGGGGCGATATGCACATGTCGGTTATCGATGTTTTAACCTATCCAGAGTACGCGGCTATCGCGCGTTGGCTGGAGGATCTGGAGTTGATTGAAGAAGTTGTGATCGAACAGGTACTCAAAGATAGAGTTTTATTTCGGCTGCGAGCACAGACAGATGCTGCACAATTGTCCTCCATCATAGAGCTCAATGAACATCTTGTGCTGATCCCAACAGTGGATTTGGATGCGGTGCTGAGCTACCGATGGCAGCGGTAGACCCACCCCTAGAGGCGTCAAGGCAGTCGCTTGAGCATCAATTATCGCTTGAAGTGCGTCTGCGCGACGACGCCACACTGGACAACTTTTTGGCTTTGCCGAAGACGCAGCCGCTAATGGGGGCGCTGCAGACTCAGTTAGACCCTGATGGTGAGTCGGCTATTTACTTATACGGTCCAGCCGGCACAGGAAAATCTCATCTGCTGCAGGCAAGCTGCCACGAGCCGGGCGTCGAGACGATTTACCTCCCTCTCTCGGACTTGAGGCAGTATGCAGCTCTGGACGTGTTGCAGGGGGTGGGAAACGCAGATCGGGTCTGTATCGATGATATCCATGTGGTGCTGGGTGATGTGCACTGGGAGCAGGCCTTATTCAATTTGTATAATGAGGCGCGTCAGCGCGGGTGTCGGCTGATCGTGGCGGCAGATGCTGCTCCTCGTGCGCTGACCGTTAATTTGGAAGATCTACGCTCGCGTTTGTCTTGGGGCATTGTCTATCAATTGGCGCAGCCGGAAGACCATGACAAAGAGGCTATCTTGCAATTTCGGGCCAGCCGCAGAGGGCTGACTCTGCCCTCGAGTGTCGCATCGTATATTGTCAGCCGCGCGCCGCGCGCCATGGATCAGCTGTTACAAGTGCTAGAGACATTGGACAAGGCCTCTCTCGCCGAGAAAAGGGCGTTGTCTATTCCGTTTGTCAAAGAGGCATTGGGTTGGTAGGGCGCTACCGAATAGAAAAATGGCAGGGTCTATAGCGCCTTGCATCACGCTGGTGCGTCTAACCCAATCCCAATAAAGGGGCAGACCAATAGCATGGCTCACCTGGTCCTAGGTTGAGGCAACCACACCCCGTTAATAGCCGCTCTATGCAGACGTCTAGTGCGCAGCAGCAGTCACGCTCCCCCTCAGAAGTATGGATATGCCCACTGCGCAACACGTCAATAAATGAGTAAAGTGTTGGTTAAACCAATACTTACAGGACAAAAACGTGGTCTTTTCGCACTTTTGCGCATTTCGACGATGCTGTGGGGTTAGGGCTTGGTCTTTTTTAGTTCAAAGGTCTAAAAAACCAGCGCACTTATGATGAAGCAACTCATAGCTCTGGTACTAGCCTGCTACTCGCTTTCGGTGATGGCTCAAGACGGACTCCTATGGGGCGCTAGCAATTGGGGGGAAGCCGCGTGGGGAGTCGGTGCAGGTGCAACTCCAATTCCAACGCCAGTGCCTGTAATGCCCATTGAGGGACTGGCGGCTCTTATTATCATCATTGCGCTTTTACCTGTCTGTACAAAGGTCACAACGATGCTGAGACGTCGGCGCTAACCCTCTTCGGTAGCGGGTGAGCGTAATTTAACGTTTCCTAATGAACGATACCTTGTGGAATTTTTAACGATGAATAAAGTATGCAGCTTGTTGAAGACTAGAATCGCTGTTTCAGTGTTTTTGTGCAGCGTTTTTTTAGTTTTTGCACTACCTGTCTACGCCGAGACCCGCGTACCCAATACTTTTGTTAATGGAACGCCCGCTGATGCCGAGGAAGTAAATGAAAATTTTGGTGTTTTAGGGGCCGCAATAGATAATATTTCTGCGGGATCTCAGGGACCTGCTGGCACTCAAGGGCCGGCAGGTAGTCAGGGCATTCAAGGCCCTGTAGGCGCTGACGGCACGTCTGTCGCCATCAAAGGCACGGTTGCCACCGTCGCTGATCTTCCTGACACAGGTAATGCGCAAGGCGACTTGTGGATCGTGGATCTGACCGACATTGGTTATGTATGGGACGGCGCTGAATGGGACAACATAGGCGTTATCCGCGGCCAAGATGGCGCTGCGGGAGCGCAGGGCAATGAAGGCACAACGGGCATACAAGGGCCTGTTGGCGCTAATGGAACTGCTGGAGTTCAAGGAGCTCAGGGACCTGCTGGCGCTGCTGGCGCTAATGGAGCGGATGGAGTTGATGGAGCTAATGGAGCGGTTGGCACTCAAGGGCCGGCAGGTAGTCAGGGCATTCAAGGCCCTGTAGGCGCTGACGGCACGTCTGTCGCCATCAAAG